>CAZJGZ010000015.1:0-29572 GCA_964545695.1 uncultured Ectothiorhodospiraceae bacterium
CGGCCATCAACAGGCCGAAGACCATGAACAGGATGACCGCACCGAACATGTCGCGTGCGCGCATGGCCTGCAGTGCGGTCCAGGCGAGGCCCGCGCACAGCAGCAGGTCGTAGAGGCCGCCGATCACCGCCGTCACGGCCGGTCCTCCTCGCCGACGGCATCGTCATGCCAGCGTGCAATCAGAAATGCCGAGACCGTGGCGGCGAACATGGCCAGCAGCCAGATGATGATCAGTGTCGCGATGCCGCTGACGGTGCCGTCGCGCACCGCGAGACCGAAACAGATGAACCCGAGACCGACGTTGTCCGCCTTGGTCAGGGCATGGAGCCGGCTCAGCGCATCGGGAAAGCGCAGCAGGCCGGCGGTGCCGGCGACAAAGAAGGCGCACCCGATCAGTACCAGGACCACGGCGATGATGTCCGGCGCCGTCATGGATCGCCCTCAGGGTCGTGCCCTGTATCCATGCCGCCGGCCGGCAGGCGCACGAAGGCAATGGCGCCGATTGCGGCGAGCATGACGAACACCAGCCCGACCTTGATCAACGCGGGATGCCCGCCGCCGTGGGCCAGCAACAGCAGTGCCGCGACCGTGGTGGTGCCGAACAGCAGCACTGCCTGCATACGGTCGGCCTGCCCCGGACCACGCCAGACGCGCGCCAGACCGATCACCAGGTTGAGCAGCAGGAACAGTGACGCAGCAAGGAAGAAGGTCGCCATCAATCGGCTCCCGGCAGGGACAGCCCGAACAGGTCGGCGACGCGACGTTCAAGCTGTGCCAGGCCGTCTGCCGGGTCCCCCGCGATGCTGTGGACGCGCAGGGTGTCGCCGATGAGGTCGCGCGACAGCGTTCCGGGCAGCAGGCTGATGGTGGCGATGAACACCGTGCGCGCCTGGCCGGGTGGCAGGCGCAGCTCGTAGTCCGCATCATGCAGGTCGAGGGGCAGTCCCGGCGCCAGTGCCCGGCGAGCGATATCGAGGCCACCCGCGACCGACTGCAGAAAGAAGAATGGCAGAAACCGCAGCAGGCCCGGCAGCGAGAACCGCGTGAACTGCATGGGCGCCAGCCAGTGGCTCGCGGCCAGCGCGAGCAGGACGGCCACGACGCCGAAGACCCAGTCGGTCAGCCCGGTCAGTGCGAGCCACAGGGCGGCGAGCAGCAGGATGAGCTGCACGCTCGGAGCATGTGATGATGGACGCGATTCGGACACAGGCATCGCCGCGATGACAACGGCCATGAATTGTACCGATGGATGCGGGTTGACCCATACACACTGGGAAAAAGAACAGTCGATTCCTGATCTGGATCAATTGCCATTCGCGATGCGGGCGCTACGCTGGCGCCGCATCGCGTGCCCCGGTTAGACGCCGGACCTTCGCGTCCGGGCGACGCCGACCGCTTGCTGGAGTGAGTGCCTATGGATGACAGTCGTGAAGCGGGATCCACTACGTCGAATGCGCGCCTGATCGGACTGATTCTCGGGCCGCTGCTGGCCGGGCTCACCCTCCTGCTCGGCCCACCCCCCGGTTTCTCCGAGCCGGCCTGGCTGACGGCGGCGTTGACCGTGCTGATGGCCGTGTGGTGGATGACCGAGGCGCTGCCGCTGCCGGTAACGGCGCTGTTGCCGATTGCCCTGCTGCCCGTCCTGGGAGTCGCCGATCTGGGCACGGTGGCGGCGCCCTACGCGAGCCCCGTCGTGTTCCTGTTCCTCGGCGGTTTCATGATCGCGGCCGCGGTCACGCGCTGGTCGCTGCATCGGCGCATCGCCCTGACCATCATGGGCACGGTCGGTGCGCGGCCCGATCGGCTGGTTGGCGGGGTCATGCTGGCATCGGCGCTGCTCAGCATGTGGATCAGCAACACGGCCACGGCCGCGATGATGCTGCCGATCGCACTATCCATCATCACCTTTGCCGAGACTCAGGTTGCCGAGCGTGATCCGGCCTGGGCGCGCAGCTTTACCGTTGCCATCCTGCTCGCCATCGCCTTCGGCGCGAATATCGGCGGCATCGGCACCCTGATCGGTACGCCGCCGAATGCCGTGATGGCCGGCTTCCTCGCCGACAGCCAGGGTATCCAGATCGGCTTTGTCGACTGGATGGCGGTCGGTGTGCCGGTGGCCGGCGTGCTGCTGGTCGTGGCGTGGTGGGCACTGGTGCGGCTGGTGTTCGCGGTGGGACGCGAGCCGTTGCCCGGCGTGGCAACGTTCGTGGACCGCGAACGCGGCAACCTCGGGGCGTTGTCCGTTGCCGAGCGTCGCCTGCTGGTCGTTGCCGGCCTGACCATCGCCGCCTGGCTGCTGCGCCCGTTACTGGAGAACCTGCTGCCCGGGCTCAGCCTGAGCGATGCCGGCATCGCCATCACCGCTGCCATTGCGCTGTTCGTGGTACCGGCCGGTGGCTGGCGCGCGCGGCCGCTGCTGGTCTGGCGCGATACACGCGGTATCGCCTGGGGTGTGCTGATCCTCGTCGGTGGCGGTCTCAGCCTGGGTACGGCGATCGAGAACAGCGGTCTGGCAACGGCCATCGCCAACCTGCTCGCGGGCATGGGTGGGCTGCCGCTGTGGGCCATGCTGCTGGTGCTCGCCGGCCTGACCATGGGGCTCAGTCACGTCACCAGCAATACCGGGACCGCCGCGACGTTGATGCCAGTCGTCGTTGGCCTGGCGTTGTCCATCGGCCAGTCGCCACTGGTTCTGGCGGCGACGGTGGCACTGGCCGCGTCCTGTGCGTTCATGCTGCCCGTGGCGACGCCGCCGAATGCCATCGTCTTCGCCAGCGAGCGCCTGCGCGTGGTCGACATGATCCGCGGCGGCGGTGTCATCAACGCCATCGCGGTGGTCGTGGTCGTGCTCGCGGCATGGCTGCTGGTGCCGCTGGTATTGGGCAGCCCCTGAGGTCGAGGCGGTGCATTCGATTGCCTGGGCGCCGGGACGGTCATGGAAATCGCATTTGCATGGATCGTATCTGAACAAAGCCGGGGCGATCTTTGTTCGGCGAGTCCTGGCTTGTCAGTAGATCCGATGCGAGTTGACTCACATCAATTGGTGTTCCCCGAATCAGGCGTATGCTTGTCTTCGCAACGTTTGCCTTGGAGCAACTCATGTATCAAACAATCGTCGTTCCCGTCGCACTCGCTCACACCGACCTGCTTGATAAAGCCCTGGCGACCGCCGCGGATCTTGCCAAGCATTACCGTGCCACACTGCACATGGTTGCGGTGACCTCGCCAGAGGCGAGCGAAGTCGCGCACACACCGGATGAATTCACGAGCAGGCTGCAGGCCTTCGCGCGGGAGCAGGCGGATGCCCATGGTGTTGCCTTCGAGTCTCATGCGATCGTGACTCCCGATCCCGCCGTGGAACTCGACCGGCGCCTGGATGAATATATCCATGAGATTGGCGCCGATCTCGTTGTCATGGGATCGCATGTGCCCGGCTTCCGCGACTACGTCTTCGCCTCGAATGCGGGCTTCCTGGCATCGCATACCGACGTCTCGGTTTTTGTTGTGCGGTAGGGCCTCGTCGATTGGATGAGGCGCGGGCTAAGGCGCGGCCATCACCAGATCCCCCAGCATCGGCTCGAGCACGTAGCCGAACAGGAATGCGATCAGGGCGGCCGCACCGCCCATCAGCAGTGTCTCGGTCCCGGCCCGCCAGCGCGGCATGTCCAGGATGACGCCCTTGATGTAGCCGATGCCGAACAGCACGAGGGCAGCGGTGATCGCACTGGCGATGAAATGCTCCTGACCGCCGAGCCAGGGAACGAGAAATGGCAGCAGCGGGAGCGCGCCGGCGATCACGAACACCGCGAACGTGGCGGCACCCGCTTTCAGCGGTGACGGGCCGGAAAGGGCGAGGCCGTACTCCTCCTGGATCATGGTATCGATCCAGCGCTCGCGGTCGGCCGTGATGGTGTCGACGACGCGCTCCAGCGTCTCGCCGCTGAAACCCTTGTCGCGAAAGATCGTGCGGATTTCTTCGCGCTCGCCTTCGGGCACTTGCTCGATGTGGCGTTGCTCCTGCCGGCGCAGGCGCCCGCGGGCATCCTGATCGCTCTTCACGCCCTGATAGTTGCTTACCCCCATGCTGAAGGCATCGGCGAGCAGGCTTGCCGCGCCGAGCACGAAGGCAACGGCACCCGGCAAGCCGGCCCCGGCGACGCCGGCAACGACGGCAATCGTGGTGACGCAGCCATCGATGCCACCCAGGATGGCGTCACGCAGGTAGCTCGTCGTCGGTCCTTGTGCCAGCCGGCGGCGGATCGCCGCCGGTTCATGGCTGTGTTCGATGGTGTTGGCCACAGTACCTCCCGCTGGTGATGTCCATCTGTCGAGCCTGCTGGCAGCTGCGGGTGCGCGGACTCAGTCGCTGCGGTCGGCGGCAGTCGCGACGAGCGTGCTCGGCTCCGCCCAATGGGCAACGGGCCTGGCGCGCCAGCCAGCGGGCCAGTCCATCCGCAAGGGCCAGACACTGGCGTACTACCCGTGTGCCGATCTGCTCGCGTGACGCGCCCCGGAGTCGGCTGGAGGGGGCCGCTGCAGCGCCGCTACCAGGTATACCAGCGGCCATGCTCCTGCGGCTTCATCCACAGGAAGCTGAACCAGTACCAGCGGTTGTCGCTGGCCGATGGCGCCGTGCAGTTGAAGGGCGTCCGGCCGACCGGAACCGGATCGGTGGCGCGCGCGCGCACGACCAGGGAGTCATTGTCGATGATTTCCGTATCGAGCGCGCGGCCACGCGCATAGCAGGAGAGCTGACCCTGTCGATAGTCACCCGCGTCGAGGGTCAGCCGGATCTCCGGGTACTCGGCATCGGGCGGCAGCACACCACTGACGGGCTCGGTTCTGCGCACGGGCAGCGGCCGCGTGCGGACCTTGAGGGCGAAGCTCTCCAGGTCATCGAAACCGGTGGTCATGGGAAAGCGCGGCAGCGAGGCGAAGTTGTGGCTGTACGCCGCCACTGCGCCCGAATGCTGGCCCACGCCGAGGAAGTCGAGGTCGAGCAGCAGTTCCTCGACGTCAGGCGAGGACTCGCCATAGGGCCAGGCAAAGATCCGGGCCGGATCGTCGAGTTCGGCCTCCAATTCGTCCTGGGCCGTAACGATTTCATGCTCCATGCGCGCCAGCCATTCGTCACGGCTCTCGCCCTGACGCGGGTGGGCCATGTGGGCGTGATTGACGCCGTGGTTGGCCAGGGTCACGCCGGCGGCTTCCATCTCGCGCAATTCATCCCAGTCGAGATAGATATCGAGGCCGCCAATCGGGTCGGTGGGCACGAATACGGTGAAGGGCAGGTCGCGTTCCTGCATGAGTGGAAACACTTCATCGTAGACCGACTGGTAGGCGTCATCGAACGTGATCGCGACAGTCTTGTCCGGTATCGGCTCGTCCTGCTGCGCGGCCGCCAGCAGCCGCGGCAGCGGCCAGACGTTGAAATCGTGTTCTTCGAGATGATCAAGATGTTCGCGATATCGCTCCGGCGTGACGCTGGTCATTTCCGGCGTGGTCGTATCGATGTGGTGATAGACCAGGATGACGCCGGAGCCACCCGCGTCACTCACGGGTGCGGATTGGTCCCCGCTTTCCGCAACGTCCTCGACACTCTCGGCACCCGATTCACTGCAGGCGACGAGCAGTCCGGCGATCAGGGCCAGCGTGACGTTACTCGGCCTGCGCGAGATCGGACTGTACAAGGTCGTCGAGCTCGTTGGTGTGAATGACATGGCGAATGATCTCCACATACTCGTATCCCTTGGCCGAGTAGAATTCGAGGCCGGCCGCGAGGTCGGCACCCATCGGCGGGCGTTGTTCGGCGCGCGCCTCGGCGCGGCGTTCGCGCATGATTTCATAAATCGGGTGGCTGTTGAGGTGGTGGATATAACTGCGTACCGAGCCGGCGACATCGTCGTAGGCTTCCACCTCGTAGGTGGCCGTCGGCGGTCGTCTGGCCGGCACGATGCCGCAGCCCGGGCTGAAACACCACTTGCCGAACAGATTGTTGCCCTCGCGCGCAAAGCGGGACGTGCCCCAGGCGGACTCGATACCGGCCTGGGCTACCGCCAGCGAGACCGGCACGATGTCGATGCGGTGCTTGAGTCCGCCGATCTGGTCGGCGGTGGTGGTCGCATCCACGCGATAGCGTTCAACCATGGCGTCAACCCAGGCGGCCTCTTCGGGGGCGAGCTCACCGGTGCGTTCCAGACGCTGTTCGACGGTCAGTACGGCAGCCCGGCGCTTGCGCACATTATCGTTGACTTCGGAGACGATGGGCGCGAGATAGGCGATGAAGCGGTCTCGGCGCTCGGTGTTGGTGGGTGCTTCGTGCAGCGGCGGCAGCGGTTCCGATGCCACCACGGGCACCAGCTCGGGCGGGACGGCGGGTTCGTCGACCCGCGCGACGGTACCCGCCGCGTCGGCGTCCTGCCGAGCGTTGTCATAAGCGCTGGCAAGGAGCACCACAAGCGCCACCGCCGCTACGCCACTGGCGCCAAGGAGCACAAGCCGCTTGCGGGTTGCCGATCGTACGGAACGCGCATACATGCCACCTAGTATACCCGCTGTGCCGCCAACCCGCGGCAAGGGGGCCCTGGACGGCAAAATGGTTGTCCCGTGGCATGATGCGGAGATGCGGCCGGGATCGACCGGGCTGTGAACCGATGGGAATGATGCAATCGTGAAATCACTCGTGCTGCAGCGCGGCTGGCTTGGGCGATGCCCGGCCTGGTGCGGGTTGATCCTCTGGCTGGCGCTGGTGCCGCCCGCAACGGCGGGCGAGCGACCGATCGTCGCCGCAGCTTCCGATCTGCAGTTTGCCCTGCCCGAGGTGGCCGAGCGGTTTACCGCGGAGACTGGGCGAACGGTGCGTCTGAATTTCGGCTCGAGCGGCAATTTTCGCCGCCAGATCGAGCAGGGCGCCCCGTTCGAGTTGTACCTGTCGGCGGATGAGGCGTACGTCGAGGCTCTGCATCGCGCCGGACGCACGGTCGATGGCGGCACGCTGTATGCCATCGGCCGGGTGGTGGTGATCGCGCCGGCGGGGGACCCGGCCGGGATTGTCGACGGCTCCCTGGCAGCACTCGCCGAGGCATTCGCCGCCGGCGACATCAACCGTTTCGCGATCGCGAATCCCGAGCATGCCCCGTATGGCGTGGCCGCCCGCCAGGCGCTGGAATCCGCCGGACTGTGGGACGACATCCGGCCACACCTGGTGTACGGGGAGAATGTGTCGCAGGCGACCCGCTTCGCGCTGTCCGGAGACACGGCCGGGGGGCTGGTCGCCTACTCGCTGGCGCGTGCACCGGCGATTGCTGCGCGCGCCGATTACGCGCTGGTTGCGGCCGAGGATCATGCGCCGTTGCGTCAACGCATGGTGCTGATCGAAGGTGCGGGCGAAACGGCCAGCGCCTTCCACGACTACCTGCAGGGCGAGTCGGCCCGCGAGATTCTGTCAGCATACGGTTTTGTCACGCCCGAGGCCGATTGAGCGCGCATGGACTGGACTGCATTTCAGGTTTCACTGGAGCTCGCGCTCTGGACCACGGCCATACTCATGCCACTGGGGATCGGGGTCGGGCGGTGGCTGTCGCTGCATCGCTTTCGCGGCCGCGGCTTCGTCGATGCCGCCATCGCGCTGCCGCTGGTCCTGCCGCCGACCGTGCTGGGCTACTACCTGCTGGTGGCATTCTCCGGCGACCAACCCATCGGCCAGTTCTGGTCGGCGCTGACCGGCAGCGGTCTGAGTTTCAATTTCGCCGGCATCGTTCTGGCGTCGATCCTGTTCAATCTACCCTTCGCGATCCTGCCCGTGCAGCGAGCGTTCGAGACCGTTCCCGGGCACCTGCGCGAGGCGGCCTGGTGTTCCGGGCTGTCCGCCTGGCGTACCTTCGTGCGCATCGAGCTGCCGCTGGTCTGGCCCGGCGTCGTCACCGCGTTCGTACTCACCTTCATGCACACGCTGGGCGAGTTCGGTGTGGTGCTGATGGTCGGTGGTGCCATCGACGGGGAAACGAAGACGATCGCCATTGCTATCTACGATCGGGTGCAGGCCTTTGATGACGAGGCCGCGGGGGCGATGTCGCTGCTGCTCCTGCTGACCTCGTTCGTCACCATTGCCCTGATCTATGGCCTTGCGGGGAAAGGGAGGAATGTCGGTGTCCGCTGATGCCCTTGCCGTCTCGCTGCGGTCGACGCGACCGATTCCGCTCGACCTCGAGCTTACGGTGGCTGGTGGTGAACTGCTGGCACTGGTTGGCCCCTCGGGCAGTGGCAAGACCACGATCCTGCGTGCCATCGCGGGCCTGCACCGGCCGCAGCGGGGCACGATCCACTGGAACGATGAATGCTGGCTGGACCGTGACCGGGGCATCGAACGCCGGCCACAGGAGCGGCGAGTGGGCATGGTGTTTCAGGATTACGCACTGTTTCCGCATCTGCGCGTACTCGACAACATTCTCGTTGCGCTCGGACCTCAGCCTGCCGAGGCGGCCCGCGAGCGCGTGCGCGATCTGCTCGCGCGCGTGAGCCTGGCGGGGTTCGAGCGGCGTTTCCCGGCCGAGCTGTCCGGCGGACAGCAGCAACGCGTAGCCCTGGCGCGGGCCCTGGCGCGGGAGCCGCGCGTACTGCTGCTGGATGAGCCCTTTTCGGCCGTCGACATGATGACGCGCCAGCGGCTGCAGTGGGAGCTGGCGGCGCTGCGGCGTGACATCGACACGCCCATCCTGCTGGTCACGCACGATCTCAACGAGGCCGTCGGACTCGCTGACCGCATCTGTGTCCTCGATGCCGGTCGGGGATTGCAGACCGCCGAGCCGACCGAGCTGTTCCGGCGCCCGCGCAACCCGCGCGTTGCGCGACTGCTCGGCGCAACCAACATCTTCCGCGGCGAGGTGATCGAGCGCGCCGATGGGCCTGCTCTGCGCTGGGGCCAGCTTGAGCTCGAGCTCGAACAGGAACCGGAACAGGCCGCCGGTGCCCGGGTGAGCTGGTACATCCCCGACGCCGACATCCTGTTGCATCGACGCGGTCGACCCTCACGCGGCGAGCATGAAAATCCCGTGGCTGGTCGCGTAACCGAGTGCGTGTCACTGGGCGCCCAGACGTCGGTTGTGCTGTACTGTCCGCAGGCGGAGGCCAGTCTGCGTTTGCTGGTCTCCACCCACGCGGCGCGGCGCAATGGCCTGCAGCCCGGTGTCGATGCCAGCGTTTCGCTGCTGGCCGGATCCATCCACTTGATGACGGATACCCCGGGAGACGAGGCCTTGCCGTCAGCCCAGCCCGCTGGCGCCGGCCGAGGCTGCCCGGTGACGGCCGTGAGCAGTGGCGGCGCCGACACGCCGAATACACGTTGATGCTGGACGTTGACCGGTGGCCCGGGTGATGATGCATCGGCTGGATCGGGTCACGAGGCAGCCAGGAGATGGAAATGAATGACGAAAATGACGAGCTGCCCGGGATTGCGGGTGAGGTCGCCGAAGACTATCCCGAAGTATGGGCCGCCTATTGCCAGCTGGGTGAGGCGGTATCCGATGCCGGCGCGCTGACCAGCCGCGAAATCCGTCTGGCGAAACTGGCGCTGGCCATCGCCATGCAGTCGGAGGGTGCGGTGCACTCCCACGCTCGCCGCGCACGCAACGAGGGCATTGCCGAGGATGATCTTCGCCAGGTGGCCCTGCTCGCCATTCCCACGATCGGTTTCCCGCGCGTCGCCGCGGCGCTGACCTGGTTGAATGACGATGATGATGACGACGACGACGAGGTCGACGATCTCGATGGCGTCTGATGTCCGGGCTCCCGGCGCGGACTCGCGGCTGGCATGACGCAGGTGGGCCCGATCGGGGTCTTCGACTCCGGCGTGGGTGGCCTGTCGGTCCTGCGCGCCATTCGCCGCGCGCTTCCCGATGATGACCTCCTCTATTGTGCCGACCATGCCTGGCTGCCATACGGCCCGCTTGAACCCCATATCCTGCGTGAGCGCGCTGTCGCCATCACCGAATCGCTGATTGCGGCCCATGCGCGCGCGGTGGTGATTGCCTGCAACACGGCGACGGCAGCAGCCGCCGATGATTTGCGCGCGCGTTTCGATATCCCGATCATCGGCATGGAACCGGCAGTCAAACCGGCGGCGGCGGCCACACGTACCGGTGTGGTGGGTGTGCTCGGCACAGGTGGGACCCTGCGCAGCGCGCGCTTCGCGGGCCTGCTGGACCGTTTCGCCAGTGATGTGAAGGTGGTCACGCGACCCGCTCCCGATCTCGTGCGCGCCGTTGAGAGCGGCGACGCGGGCGCCGAGGTGATCGCCGCGGTACAACCGCTACTCGCCGCGGGCGCCGATGTCATCGTCCTCGGCTGTACACACTTCCCGTGGCTGGAGGAGGAAATCCGCGACGCCGTCGGGCCCGACGTGAAGCTCATCGATACCGGGCCCGCTGTGGCGCGCGAACTGGTGCGCCAGCTCGGCGATGACATCAATCGCGGCGCGGGTTGTACGCGCTTCTGGACCACGGGTGATCCCGCCGAGGTTGGCGGGAGCATGCAGCGGCTATGGGCACTGGCGGACGCCGACAGTACGGGCGCGGCCTTCTGTCTCGAGCGCATGCCGGAATGCCCGGTGATACATGAGTAAATCGCGGAGGACTGGCATGTTTACACGCTTGTTGATCCCGACGGTTGGCACCCTGTTGTTCGTGCTCGCCTGTAGCAGCGCGCCGGTACGTACCGGTGACGATGGGGTGGCGGTCGACGGCCATGACGTTGTGGCATATTTCACCGACGAGGCGGCTGTCGAAGGCGCACCCGAGCATAGCCATCAATGGCGCGGTGCCGAATGGTGGTTCGCCAGTAGCGCCAATCGTGATCGCTTCGCGGACGACCCCGAGCGCTACGCACCGGCCTACGGCGGCTGGTGCGCCTGGGCGCTGAGCGAGGGCCGGCTTGCGGCCGGTGACCCGGAATACTGGGCGGTTCACGAGGGTCGGCTGTATCTCAACTGCAATCAGGCTGCGCAGGACAACTGGGACGCCGACCGCGAAGGCAACATCGAACGCGCGAACGAGTACTGGCCGGAGATCGCGGGCGGTTAGGCCCCAAGGCGGGGGACTGGATGGGCAAGCTCAAGCTCGATCTGCACCCGATCGCCAAACAGGGCGATCGCATCGATGCCGAACTCGACCGAGTGATTCGCGAAGC
Organism: uncultured Ectothiorhodospiraceae bacterium; assembly: GCA_964545695.1. Taxonomy (GTDB): domain Bacteria; phylum Pseudomonadota; class Gammaproteobacteria; order XJ16; family Halofilaceae; genus Halofilum. The sequence goes on from CAZJGZ010000015.1 coordinate 11,182, forward strand.
GGTGGCGAAGCGCATCCCGACCGTCGAGATCATTCCCGGCAAGGGCAGCGGCCAGCTCAAGAAGCGCGTGCTGCGTTTCCTCGAGCGCAAGGACATCAAGCAGCACTACCACCGCGTGGAAAAGGACAAGGACAACTCCGGCCGCGTCTTCGTCCACTTCCGGCATTGAATATCGACCCGTGTCGCACGGACCTCTCGCGAAGACGCAAAGCACGCGAAGAGAATGATTTCGTTGTCTTGGCGTTCTTTGCGTGCTTGGCGTGAGATCAGGTCCGGCGCGACATCGAAGACGTGCGGAACCTGAATCTCGCGGAGGCGCGGGGCCCGCAGAGGAAAACATTTCTCCGCGAGCGCTGCGCCTCTGCGAGGGATATTTAACGATGCTGGTTCATCCCATGCCGGCAATAAGCCACGCCAAGCACGCAAAGAACGCCAAGTGATTTCTTCGCGTGCTTTGCGTCTTCGCGAGAGGGAATCCCCGCCGGAAATTACCGGCGTGTTCGAATCAGCGCAGTTTGGCCAGGGCGGCGTCGTAATCCGGCTCGTCGGAGATCTCTTCCACCAGCTCGGTGTGGATCACCCGGTCGTTCTCGTCGAGGACGACCAGCGCACGCACCACGGTGCCCGCGAGTGGGCCCTCTTCGAGGAGTACGCCGTAGTCACGGCCGAAGTCGTGTGAGCGCACGGTCGACAGCGGTGTGACGTGGTCGACACCCTCGGCGGTGCAGAAGCGGCTCTGGGCGAACGGCAGGTCGGCCGTGATCACCAGCACCTCGACGTTGTCGAGTTCAACGGCCTCGCGGTCGAAGCGACGGGCCTGGGCAGCACACACGGGCGTGTCGAGGCTGGGTGAGATGTTGAGGATCTTGCGCTTGCCCGCATAGTCGGCAAGGCTGCGCTCGGTCAGCGTGGTATCGACCAGATGAAAGTCGGGAGCTTGACTGCCGATCGCGGGTAGGTCGCCGCTGGTACGTAGCGGCGAGCCGTGCAGGGTAACCGTTGCCATGCGCTGCTCCAGTGGTGGCATTTCTCGGGTGGGGATCGTATCGCACGAAGCGGGCCGGACACAGGACCAAGGGCGATAATTTCGGCATTTGCGGGCGATTGTGCGCCGATCTCGGCCCGGAATGGGCGGATATGGTCTAATAGGCAGCGAACCTGAACCGGCCGCGGCCATTGGCAACCGGGGAAATCCAGCTGCGAATCTCGCGTCGTGCGCGGCGCCTGCGGATCGATGTCTCGGCACGTCGGGGCGTTGTCGTGGTAGTGCCGCAGGGCACGCCGAGCGAGGTGGTCAACCGTTTCGTGATCGCGAAGCGCCGCTGGATTCGGCGCGCGCGCGACCGCATCGCCCACCAGGCGGCGGCGGAGATGCAGCCGGCAGGCCCCGAGGTCCCGGAATCGCTGAACCTGCGAGCCATTGAGCGGACCCACGCGGTCGAGGTGGTCGCCGGCGAACGCGTGCGGGTGCGCTGCGACGAGGATGTTGTTCGCGTCGAGGGCGCAGACGAACCGCGCGCGGTGCGTGCGGCGGTTGCGGATTGGCTCAAGCGCTGCGGCCGCGAGCATTTGCCCCCCCGTTTGGCGGAGCATGCCCGGCGCCACGGTCTGCACTATGAGCGCACCGCCGTCCGTGGTCAGCGCACCCGCTGGGCCAGTTGCTCCGGGCGCGGAACAATCAGTCTCAACTACAAGCTGCTCTTCCTGCCACCGGCACTGGTCGACCACGTCATGCTCCACGAGCTGGCGCATACTCGCCACCTGGACCACTCGCCGCAATTCTGGGCCTTCCTGGCTGAACTGGATCCGAACTGGCGTGCTCATCACGCTGTACTTGCACGGGCCGCGCGCTGGTTGCCGGCGTGGGTGGAGATGGATCACTGAGCGCAGCGGCTCGCTGGACCGACGCGTATGGCGCGGCCGTTGTGGTGGCGTTGGGTTCTGGCAGATGCGGCCCGGCCTGGCGGCCGGTCCTTGTCTGCCCTGCGCGGCCGTGTTGGTGTAAGCGGTCGGTCGCATCCGCAATTCTGGTCTATGCTTCGGGTTGCACGCGCCGCGCGTACAGATCTCCCGAGGGTATTTCGTCGGCTCCCTGATCGAGCCATGCGCTGACACGGATCGCGCCCTGCCATGTGCGCCACGCATACCGCCGCTGCTCGCCAATGATCATGTTGTATTCGTAGCTCCCGAGTTGTTCCAGGCGCTCGACCGCTGCGTGCGCGGTGTCGAGCGTGCCGGCGACGAACTCGAATGACAGTGCCGGCAGCGGGCGGTCCAGCCCGCGCAGCACTTCAGCCTCGAAGCCTTCGACATCGATCTTGCAGAAGCGTGGCTCGCCATGGCGTGTGATCAGGTCGGCGAGCGTGATCACCGGTACGGTAATGGTTCGCGACCAGCGCTGACGGCGAAAACCGGGGTGATCGCGCTGGACACGTTCACGCCAGGCCGCCGAGGCCGATGACACCGTCGGATTGAGCGCATTGATGGCCAGCTCTACCTCGCCGCAGTGCGCGCCGACGGCGGACGTGACCAGGGTGATCGTTCCACCGCGTGAAGCGGTCAGGCGGCGCAGCCAACCGTGCAGATGGGGTTGTGGCTCGACCGCCACGACGCGCGCACCCAGGTCGGCCATTGCGATCGTGCGATCGCCGACATGGGCGCCGATGTCAAACACAACATCACCAGCGCGGATGTAGGGTCGATACAGCTCACGCAGCGCACGCTGGCGCCCCGGGCGCCAGTAAATGGCCAGCGAGCGCAGCAGGCCCAGATGGTCGCGCCAGCCGGGTCGGAAGTCGATCAACGCGGACTCCTGGACAGGTTGTTGAGCAATTTTCGCCGAGGGACTGTGGTGCCTGGCAAGGCGCGCTGACGAGCAATAGCGCGTCCCATCGTGAGGAGGCGCAATGCCGCCAGACCCGGCGAGAATGCCAACGAACTTGTGAGACCGGACACTAGGACTCGCCGTCGTCGGCGATCCCGTTGGTGCTGGCGGTGGGCGCAAAGCGCGCCGCACGCTCTTCCGCGTAGTCGCGCGCGCGGCCGACGACCGGGTCCGGCTCGCCGCCGCGCAGCCACTGGGCGATGCGACCGGCATCCCCGACCGGGGTGCGCGTACCCAGGGCGTCGAGCATCACCATGGCGACGCGGCGGCCGTCGACATGGGTGACCATCACCAGGCAGCGCCCGGAGGCGTCGAGGTAGCCGGACTTGCTGACTTCAATCGGCCAGCCGCGGTGCACCAGCACGTTGGTGTTGGTGTAGTCCTTGTAGTACCGGGGACGGTGGAATCGGGCGCGGTACCAGCGCGTCTGCGATGCCTCGCGAATGAGGTCATATTGCTCCGCGGCGGCCAGCATCTTGACCAGGTCGCGCGCGGTCGAGACGTTGTTCTCTGACAGTCCTGCCGGATCCACAAAGGTGGTGTTGCTCATGCCCAGGCGCGAGGCCATCAGGTTCATGTCCTCGACGAACGCGTCATACCCCCCGGGGTGGTGGCGGGCAACGACGTAGGCGGCGCGGTTTTCCGAAGCCATGAGTGCCAGTCGGATGAAATTGCGTCGCGCCAGCGTGGACTCGAGTCGGATGCGCGAGAATGCGTTCACCGGCGGTGGTTCGTGCCAATCCTTCACGCGTAACCATTGATCCAGTGATTCACCCGACTCGATGGCGACGATGGCGGTCATGACCTTGGTCACCGAAGCGATCGGCACCGCTCGGTCGGCGTGCTTGGTGAAGAGCATTTCGCCGGTCTCGAGGTCGGCTACGGCGGCGTGCACCGAGCCGAGCTTGAGCTCGTGATCCTGGTCCGAACCGGCGCCGAACGCCGATAGTGTGACGACCCACGCCATCAGCAGGCAGAGGGATGAGAAGCGGCGAAGCGGGGTACGGAACGGGATCATGCGAAAGGGCCATGCGCCGGAGACGAATGCGGGGGATTATAGCGACAAAGCGCAGTGTTCGCGTACCACGGGATGGGTAACAGGCCGGTGCGAGAACTCTGCAAGCCGGCTGATGTCTGTATGCTGCATAGTGCACGGACATCCGACCGCGGGAGCAACACATGCGTCAGGGCATCGAAGAGCGAGGGAGTGGGGTCTGGCTGGTACCGATACTGCTGGTGCTGCCGCTGCTGATGGCAGCGAGTGTCACTGCCGCCGACGACGCCCCGCGCTCGGTGACGGTGGGCGGCGACGCCACGGTGCATGTGCCGCCGGATCGTGCCGATGTCAGGCTGGCGGTGGTGACGCGGGGCGATGACGCCGAGGTGGCGCGTGCCGACAACGAGACCGCAGCGGCGGAGACCCTCAACCGAATCCGCGAGCAGGCGATCGATGACAGCGACGTCCGGACGACGGATCTGCGTCTTCAGCCCCGGCATGAATACGATCCCGAGACCCGCGAGCGTCGAGAGGTCGGCTTCGAGGCCGTGCGCGAGATCCATGTGCGTGTCCACGATCTGGAGCGCCTGCCGGCGCTGGTCGCCGAGGCGGTCGCAGCCGGTGCCAATCGTCTGCACAGCGTGCGTTACGACCTTGGCGACCGCGCCGAGGCGCGCAACGAAGCCTTGCGCCAGGCGGCGCTCGCGGCGCGCGACAAGGCGTATATCCTGGCTTCCACCCTCGAAGCGGAGCTGGGTCCGGTAATGAGCATTCGCGAGCAGCGCTACGATTTCGGCCGGCCGCGGATGGCGCAGTTCGAGGCGATGGCGGACCGGGGCGGCGATCCGGATGCGTGGGCGCCCGGTGAAATCGAGGTGACAGCCGAGGTCGAGGTCCGGTTCGCACTCCGCGGCGGCGATGCGGCCTGGCCGTTCTGACCGTTTTTTCCGCCCGAACGGCCTGACACCCGCAGGGCCCTTCGTTATACTCGACGCGAATCTTTCCCCGGGCTGGCGCCATGTGCCGAATTCGCAAGTTCCTGTTTCTCGTGGTTGTACTCCCCCTTTTCACGGCCGGTGCGGCGCAGGCCGAACGGGCGGTCGTGGTGTCTTCCAAGATCGATACCGAGGGATCGGTGCTGGGTGAACTGATCATTCAGCGGCTGGAAGCGGGTGGGGTGCCTACACAGAATCGCCTGCAACTGGGTGGCACCAGCATCGTGCGCGAAGCGATCCGTGCCGGCGAGATCGACCTCTATCCCGAATACACCGGCAATGGCGCGTTCTTTTTCGACCGAGAGGACGAGCCGGGCTGGAACGACGCCGAGACCGCCTACGAAAAAGTGCGCGAGCTCGACCGTGAGCGCAACGACCTGGTCTGGCTGCAGCCGGCGCAGGCGAACAATACCTGGGCCATGAGTGTGCGCCGGGATCTTGCCGACGAACACGGGCTGAGATCGCTGGAGGACCTGGCGGATTATCTCAATGACGGCGGCGAGTTCCGCTTTGCGGCGAGTGCGGAATTCGTCGATTCGGAGTCGGCGTTGCCTGCGTTCCAGGAGGCCTATGGCTTCGATTTGCGCTCGGAGCAGTTGCTGACCCTTTCCGGCGGTGACACCTCGGCGACGATGCGTGCGGCGGCGCAGGACAACAACAATGTCACCGGTGCCATGACCTATGGCACCGATGGTGGTCTCGAGGCCCTGGGTTTGATCGTGCTGGAGGATACCCTGGGCGTGCAGCCCGTGTATCAGCCGGCGCCACTGGTGCGTGCTTCGGTACTCGAAACCCATCCCGAAATCGCCGACCTGCTGGAGCCGCTGTTCGCCGCGCTTGATCTGGAGACGCTCCAGCGTCTGAACGGCGAGGTCGCGGTCGAGGGTCGATCGGCGCGTGATGTCGCACGCGATTTCCTCGCCGAACTCGACGACTGACAGCCTGCCGATCGTGGGCAGCCCCGCCCGGATCAATCGTGTTGTCCTGCTGCTGGCGGTGGCGGCACTGGTTGCGGTGTTCCTGCTCGATATTGCGCGCATCCAGCCCAACCGCATCGTCCATGGCGAAGGCCGGAGTGTTATCGACGCCCTCGGCATTGGCGGTGCCTTGCTCGTGTCACTGCCGTTTTGGCTCATCGCCGGCCTGGCCCTGCGGCCGACGCGCGCCAGCAGCTATGTAATGCTGCTGCTGGCACTGGCGTTGCTCGCCGCGCTGCCCTGGGGCCTCGGCTGGTTCAGCCACCACTTCATCGATCCCGATCAGCGGGCGGCCCGAGTGGCCCTCGCCAGCGGCACCTGGCTGCTGATCTTTGTCCTCGTGCTGATGCTGGTCGATCTCCGCCAGCGGTTGCGCCTGGGCAGCGGGCGTTCCCTGTTCCTGTGGCTGGTGGCGCTCGGGTCGCCGGCCCTGGCTTATGCCAGCGGTGCGCTGGACTGGCTGGCACTGGTGCGCGAGTACCAGGGGCGCAGCGACGAGTTCCTGCGCGCGATCCTCTACCACGCCTGGCTGGTGGGCATGGCGGTGGGTTTCAGCCTGCTGATCGGCTTCGCCCTGGCGCTGTTGATTCGCCGCGCACAGGGCGCCCAGCGTGGCACCTTCGGCGTGCTCAGCTTCATCCAGACCATTCCCAGCCTGGCCCTGTTCGGCCTGCTGCTGGCGCCGCTGGCGTGGCTGTCGGCGCAGTGGCCCCTGCTCGCGGACATGGGCGTGCGCGGCATCGGCTGGGCCCCCGCGCTGCTGGCGCTGATCGGCTACAGCCTGCTGCCCATGACGCGCAATACCTTTGTTGCGCTTGAGGGCGTCAGTCCGGCCGTGATCGAGTCGGCGCGTGGCATGGGTATGAGCCCGCTGCAGGTCTTTGTCCAGGTGCGTCTGCCACTGGCGCTGCCGCTGCTGATCGAGGGTGTGCGGATCACCACGGTGCAGGCGATCGGGCTGGCCGCGGTCGCCGCACTGATTGGTGCCGGCGGGCTCGGCACCTTCATCTTCCAGGGCCTGGGTCAGGCGGCGATGAATCTGGTCATGCTCGGGGCATTGCCGATTATCCTCATGGCGCTGCTGGTCGACGCACTGCTCAAGGCATTCGCGGATTATTTCCGCCACGGAGAGGCCATTGATTGAACTCGACGGAGTCAGCAAGCACTTCGGCAACGAAGCGGCGGTCGACCGGATTTCACTGACCGTTCCGGCGGGCAGCATGTGCGTTCTCGTCGGCACATCGGGATGCGGCAAGTCGACGACGCTGCGCATGATCAACCGCCTGATCGAGCACAGCGCGGGCGAAATCCGCATCGATGGCCACCAGATCCGCAGTTTCAACCAGCAGACCCTGCGCCGACGTATCGGCTACTCGATTCAGAGTATCGGCCTGTTCCCCCACTGGACGGTGGCGCGCAACATCGGCGTGGTGCCGCGCCTGCTCGGCTGGGAGCGCGCCGCCATCGATGTCCGCACGCGCGAGCTGATGGAGCTGCTGGGCCTGGACGCGGGCGAATTCGCCGCCAAGTACCCGAACCAGCTCTCCGGCGGCCAGGCCCAGCGTGTCGGTGTGGCGCGCGCGCTGGCCGCGGATCCGGAAATCCTGCTGATGGACGAGCCCTTCGGCGCGCTCGACCCGATCACGCGCGAAAGTCTGCAGGCGGAGCTGCTGCGGATCCAGTCACGCATCCGCAAGACCATCGTGTTCGTCACCCATGACATGGATGAAGCGCTCAAGCTCGCCGATCACATCGTGGTCATGCGCGCCGGGCGCATCGTCCAGCAGGGGCAGCCGGGTGACATCCTGGCCCGCCCGGCGGACGACTTCGTCGAGACCCTCGTTGGCGGCCGCGATCGGGGCCTGAAACGCGCTGCGCTGACGCGTGTGGCCGACATGATGCAGCCGGTGACGGCCGGAGAGCCCGAAGCCGTGGCGACCGTGGCCCCCGGCGACAGCATGCGGTTGGCCGTGTCGCTCATGCTCTGGCACGGCGTGTCCCGTCTGGCCGTGGTCGACGAGGCCGGCAAGCGTGTCGGGACGCTGCCGTTGTCGCGGCTGGTGGATGACGCGGGCGAATGAACGCCGCCGGCGCCATCCCGCGGTCGACGCGGCCGCTGCAGCGCTTCCTGCCGGCGCTGCTGTGGCTTGCCGCCCTGGTTGCGGTCGCCCTGCTGCTGCCGGCGCTGGAGTCGTTGTTCCGTGTCATCGAGCCCGAACGTCGGGTCGTGATCTATCCACGTGACTCCTTCCCGGGCCTGCTGTGGAATCACATCCTGATCGTCGGTACCGCTGCCGTCATGGCAATCGTGCTCGGGGTGGGGGCCGCGATTGTCGTCACGCGCCACTGGGGCCGGGAGTTCATGCCGCTGGTCAGCCAGCTCGCCTCGATCGGTCAGACCTTTCCGCCGGTCGCGGTACTGGCGCTGGCGGTGCCGGCCCTTGGCTATGGCGCCGAGGCGGTGGTGGTCGCATTGCTGCTCTATGGCCTGCTGCCGATCGTGCGCAACACCCTCGCTGGTTTGCAGGGTGTCGATCGTGGTGTGCTGGAGTCGGCGCGCGGCATGGGAATGAGCCCGTTGCAGACGCTGCTGCAGGTCGAGCTGCCAATCGCCGCACCGGTGATACTGGCCGGTATTCGCACGTCCGTCACCATCAACATCGCCACGGCGGCCATCGGATCGACGATCGGTGCAAATACGCTGGGGGATCCGATCATTTCGGGCATTGTTAACAGCAACAATGCCTTCATCCTCCAGGGTGCAATCCTTATCGGCCTGCTCGCCGTCACCGTGGACAGTGCCCTCAGTCGACTTCTGCCACAGCGCACGCAACGCTGACGAATCCGGCACCGCCGGTGCGGCGCCGCCGCCGGTTTCACGATGGCTCATCCTGGCCCGAACCCCGCCGAGAAGCGCGCCATGCCGCGTTTCTTTCTGCGCCGTTACGGCCTGCTTAACGAATCGTAATTGTCTGATTCTTCATCTTTTTTGCCGGCAAACCTACTATTCGTCCTGTGCTGACTCGACAATGCATTCGCACGCCACAATGTTGGCACAAGATGCATCGCGAAACCGGCGCGGTCGCGATCATGGTCGTCGACCGGCGAATGCAGATACCAGAGGGAGGTTGTGATGAACCAGTGGTTACGTGTGTTGGCAGTTGTGTTCCTGCTCGGTGGCGGCGCCATGCTCTCGGCCTGCGGACCGCCGGATGAAATCGATGAGCAGGAGCTCGAGGAGGCCATGGAGGATGGCATGGACGAGGGCTCACTGGATGATGACATGGAAGACGACATGGGTGATGGCATGCAGGACGACGGCGGAGATGACTGGTAAGCCGGTCGAATTTCCCTGCCACCCATGATGCGATCCGGCCAGGGATGGGCCGGGTTGTTCTCTTGCCCGCGGGTTTGACGGGGCGCTGCCGACAAGTTGTCCCAGGCAGCGAGTCCTGTTGGCCCACGTCGGTCAGCGGTCGAATCTGCACGTTCGCACAGATATCCTGCTAGCGAGGGCCAATCCTCGCCAGAGATCCGGTCGTTGCTGCCGCTGACCCGCTATACGCTCCTGCAGATTCCCGGTTGGGTCCTTGTCGGGCTGGTCGTGACGCTGTTGCTGTACTGGCAGTGGATCGATCGCACCGCAGCACTTGTCGTGCTCGGGTTGTGGCTGCTCAAGGACGTCCTCCTTTTTCCCTTGTATCGACCGGCCCTGGCCAGCAGTGATGCCGCGGCCACCGGCGCCAAGGCGTTGCGGGGACACGCCGGATGGTGTCGCACCGAGGTCAATGGCCGCGGCCTGGTGGAGATCCATGGCGAACGCTGGTTGGCGCGCTCCGCCGACGGCACGCTCATCGCCGGCGGCGTACGGGTCGAAGTAACCGACCATGAGGGGATGACCCTGATCGTCCGCCCGCTGGACGCGAGCGACCGGGGGCCGGACCCGGATCGGGGTTGACCGGGGCCGGGGTTGATCCGGGCCGGGGTTGATCCGGGCCGGGGTGGTCAGAACCGGAGGTTCGCCTGCACGTACGCACCGCTGAAATCGATATCGGCGTCGAGGTCATCCTCGTCATCGATATCCAGGGCCAGTTCCCGATAGCCCGCCTCGATGCCGAACAGGCGTTGTGATTCCCAGCCCAATCCTGCGCGGGCATCACGCAGGCTGTTACCGGAGGCACTGATCGCATCAACTTCCGCCATGGCATAGAAGCCGGTCAGCGGCAGGTTCGCTCGAAGGCCCACATGTGCCATCGGAATCACGATCGCGCCACCAACCTGTTCGCGCTCGTTCGAGTCGCGGCTTTCGAGTTCAACCTCCAGATCCATGTAGCGTGCCGTCAGGCCCAGATTGAGCGCGATCCAGTTGTCCAGTGGTTTGTAATAGAAGGTGGCGTCCGTCATGCGCAGATCGTAGCTTGAGCGGATGTCCTCATCGGCCGCGAAGGTCACCGGGCCGAAATCGCGGCTGACGGTCTGCGTCGAGGTCGCGGAATCGGACAGCGACAGGTGGCGCAGGCGCACGTTGGGCAATACCGGGATGGGATGCTCGACGCCGATTTCGAACATGTTGGTACTGTTGCGCTCGAAGTCGAGATCATCCTCGACGTCGAAGTCTTCGCCCTCGGAGGCAAAATTCCCGGACAATTCGGGCTGCCAGTAGCCAACGCCGACCCGGAAGTCGACCAGGGGGAGAGTGCCGGCCACGGAGGTTGCGGGTGTTGCCAGCAACAGGCCGAACAGGCAAATGGTGGTGACGGACCAGCAACATGGCGCGCGCATGGAATCCTCCGACGGGTGGGGTCTGGTTCTGCTGCAACAGAATACCTTTCCACTCTATCAGAATGCGGTGCACACGTTGCGGTTGGCAGCGCCGGCGCGGGCGACAAGTTGCATGGCCAAGCAGTCGCGAGCCGGTCAATCCGGATGGCGGTCGTCGTCAGGTGCCGGCGGCCTCCAGTTCGGGTTGGCGCTCATGGGGTATGGGCCGACCGGCGCTGTCGACCCGCACGAAGACGATGCGCTCGACACGCGTGATGATCTGTTGCGTTCGCCGGTTGCGCACGGCGCAGCGCACCGTGATCGACGTGCGCCCAATGGTGACGACCTCGGTGCCGATCTCGATCAGGTCGCCCTGGCGGGCGGTGCTGACGAACTCCACCTCCGACATGCTGCGCGTGACGATCGATGGCGAGTCGAGCTGACACGCGACGAAGATGAAGGCCTCCTCATCGATCCAGGCAAGTACCCGGCCGCCGAACAGGGTGCCGTTCGAGTTCAGGTCCCTGGCGGCGACCATCTTGCGGGTGCGGTATCTCATGACGTCATTCCCTGGTGGAGATGGATGCCTTGTTGACGCAAGCGACGTGCCAGCTGGGACGTGCTTCGGCGCCCTGTGAGAATCGGTCGCCAGGGCTACCGGCGCTACCGCGCGATGGAGCTCGCAAGTCACTGATTTCAGGTGGCGTAATTCTGCAGTTGGCGAAGCGTTGACGGTTTTCGGCGGTCCGCTGGTCGATGCTCGGATACGTCGGAGAACACGCCGGATCGCGCTGCACTGTTGCGAAACCGTGCAGGATCCGAAATGCGTGCACCGCAATGGCGCAGATGCGTGTCGCGACGCCCGCCGCGCGGTTTGGGCCGGAGGGATTGCCGCGGGCGCGATTTGAATCCATCGGCGGATCCCTGTATCGTGCCGGGAAGTTGAATATATATTCAATAAAAACCCCGGAAAAACACAACAGGGGGCAGCATGAGCGACAAGATTGTCGTCAGTGACGTCTACAAGATATTCGGCCCGCAACCACAGCGGGCGCACGAGATGATCAAGGCCGGCAAGGACAAGGACGAAATCTTTGCCGAAACCGGACTCACCGTGGGGGTGCAGCAGGCAAGTTTCGCGATCGAGGAGGGCGAGGTATTCGTCATCATGGGGCTGTCCGGGTCGGGCAAGTCGACCATGGTGCGAATGCTCAACCGGTTGATCGATCCCACCTATGGGCGCGTCGAGATCGACGGCCAGGACATCACCCGCATGAGCACGGCCGAGCTGACCCAGCTGCGCCGGCGCGACATGAGCATGGTCTTCCAGTCATTCGCGCTGATGCCGCATCAGACGGTGCTCCAGAATACGGCCTTTGGCCTGGAGATCGCCGGCGTCGCGCGGGCCGAGTACCAGCGGCGCGCCCTGAACGCGCTGGAACAGGTCGGACTCAAGGCCAATGCCAACAGCTATCCCGACGAACTCTCCGGGGGCATGAAGCAGCGTGTGGGCCTCGCCCGTGCGCTCGCGGTCAATCCCTCGGTGCTGCTCATGGACGAAGCCTTTTCCGCGCTCGATCCCTTGATCCGTACACAGATGCAGGATGAGCTGCTCGAATTGCAGCGGGCGCAGCGGCGGACGATCGTCTTCATCTCGCATGATCTCGATGAAGCCATGCGCATCGGTGACCGCATCGCGATCATGCAGGGCGGGCATGTCGTCCAGATCGGCACACCACAGCAGATTGTCACCGAGCCGGCCAACGAATATGTCCGCTCCTTCTTCCACGGCGTTGACGTCACGCAGGTGTTCACGGCCGCGGACATCGCCGAGCGTGATGGGCTGCCGCGCATCGATCCACAGGCTGCGAGCGACAAGCGCGGCAAGGAGGGGGGCGTGGCTGCATGCGTCGACCAGGACGGGCGCTTCCAGGGCCTGACAGTCGACGCCGGGATCGAACCGATTGCCGCGGACATGCCGCTGAACGAGCTCATCGGGCGTGTCGCGCAAGCCGACTGGCCGGTGCCGGTCGTCGACAACAATCATCATTATATCGGGAGTGTCTCGAAGACCAAGCTGCTCGAGACGCTGAACCGGACGGGGTAACACCATGGCTGCAGAGAAATACAAGTTTTTCGATTTCGATATCGGCGGCTACGTCGAATACGTGGTGCGCTGGATTCAATCCAATCTCGGTGGCCTGCTCGACGGCATCGCCGTCACGATCGACGTCATCGTCAGTGTGCTCGAGGACTTCCTGCTCTGGGTCGATCCGCTCGTGGTCGCGCTGTTTGTCATCGCCGTCGGTTTCTGGCGTGCCGGGGTGGGCTTCGGGCTGTTCTGCGTGGCGGCGATGATGCTCCTGATCGAGATGGAGCTGTGGTCCGAAACCATGTCCACGCTTGCCCTGGTCCTGAGTGCAGCCCTGGTGGCGCTGGCCATCGGCTTGCCCGTCGGCATCGCCATGGCGCGCAACAACATGGTCGAAAGGATCGTGCGTCCGATCCTCGATTTCATGCAGACGATGCCGCCGTTCGTGTACCTGATCCCGGCAGCGATCTTCTTCGGTCTGGGCAAGGTGCCGGGCGTGATTGCAACGGTCGTGTTCGCCATGCCGCCGGCGGTCCGTCTGACCAATCTCGGCATCCGCCAGGTCAGCCCGGAGAACATCGAAGCCGGTCTCGCCTTCGGCTGCACCCAGCGGCAGCTGTTGACACGCGTGCAGTTGCCGCTGGCGATGCCGTCGATCATGCAGGGCATCAACCAGACCATCATGCTGGCACTGTCGATGGTCGTCATCGCTTCCATGATCGGCGCCGGTGGCCTTGGCGACACGGTGCTCACGGGTATTCAGCGGCTGAATGTCGGCCTCGGCTTCGAAGGCGGGCTCGGCGTGGTGCTGCTGGCGATCATCCTCGATCGCATCACGCAGACATTCGGCCTCCATCGTGGGCCCGGTCTGTTCACCCGGGTGGGGCGCCTGCTTGCCGGTCGCGAAAGCCGCGCCTCGTAACGCATCCGCATGAATCTGGAGACAGGAATGCAGTTGGAAGATCGTGAACTGTTCATCAATGGTGCGATGGTCCCGGCGCAGAGCGGGGCCACGTTTGGCGACGTCAATCCGGCGACCGGCGAAGAGATCTGTCGCATTGCCCAGGCGGATGCGGCTGATGTCGATCGCGCAGTGGCCGCAGCGCAGGCCGCGCAACCGGCATGGGCCGCACGCTCCGGTACCGAACGCGGACGCATCCTGCGGCGGGCGGCGGAACTCCTGCGCGAGCGCACGGATGAACTGGCGCGCCTCGAAAGCCTCGACACCGGGCGCCCGATTCAGGAAACACCGGAGGCGGATGTTGCCTCCGGAGCCGATTGCCTGGAGTACTTCGGCGGCCTGGCCGCCGCCATCCAGGGGGAGTATCAGGACCTCGGCGGCGCGTTCTTCTATACCCGGCGTGAACCGCTCGGCGTCTGCGCGGGTATCGGGGCATGGAATTACCCGCTGCAGATTGCCTGCTGGAAGGCCGCACCCGCGCTGGCTTGCGGTAACGCGGTGGTGTTCAAACCGGCCGAGCTGACGCCCCTGACGGCGCTGGAGCTGGCTCGGGCGCTGCGCGAGGCCGGGCTGCCCGACGGTCTGTTCAACGTCGTGCAGGGCTTTGCCGAAACGGGGCAGGCACTGACGGCGCACCCCGATATCGCCAAGGTTTCGCTGACCGGCGAGGTCGGGACCGGCAAACGCGTCATGGCCGATGCCGCCGGCACGCTGAAGCAGGTGACGATGGAGCTTGGTGGCAAATCGCCGCTGATCGTGTTCGCCGACAGCGATATCGACGAGGCGGTGTCGGCCGCCATGCTCGCCAACTTCTACAGTCAGGGTGAGATCTGTACCAACGGGACGCGGGTGTTCGTTGAGGCATCCATCCAGGAGACATTCCTCGAACGCCTGGCCGAGCGCACGCAGCGCCTGCGGCTGGGTGATCCGCTCGACCCCGATACCCAGGTCGGCCCACTGATCTCGGCCGAGCATCGTGACGTGGTGCAGCGCTATATCGATGCTGGACAGCGCGAGGGCGCCCGCATGATCGGCGGTGGTGAGCCTCCGGCCGAACTCGGTGCCGGCAGTTTCGTCAGGCCGGTCATCTTCGCTGATTGCACCGACGACATGACGATCGTGCGCGAGGAGATCTTCGGCCCGGTGATGTCGGTGCTTACCTTTACCGACGAGGCAGACGTCGTCGAACGGGCGAACGCGACACCCTACGGCCTCGCGGCTGGTGTATTCACCCGCGATCTCGCCCGCGGCCATCGGGTGGCCGCTGCGCTGCAGGCCGGGGTGTGCTGGATCAACAATTACAACGTCACGCCGATCGAGATGCCATTCGGCGGCGTCAAGCAGTCCGGCATCGGCCGCGAGAACGGTCCGGCCGCGATCGAATTCTACAGCCAGCGCAAGAGCGTCTACGTCGAAATGACGGGCGTTGATTCGCCCTATTCATGAGCGTTTCACGGGAGCAGAGATGACGGTTGATACCACACAATCCGAGTGGGATTACATCATCGTCGGCGCCGGCTCGGCGGGTTGCGTGCTTGCCAACCGCCTGAGCGCGGATCCCGATGTCAGTGTGCTGCTGCTCGAGGCCGGCGGTAATGCACCCTGGTGGGACTGGCGCATCCACATGCCCGCGGCACTGTCGTACCCAATGAATTCGACGACCTACAACTGGGACTATCAGACCGAGCCGCAGGAACACCTCGGCAACCGCCGCATGCACACGCCGCGCGGCCGGGTGCTCGGTGGCAGTTCGGCGATCAACGGCATGGCGTATGTGCGCGGTCATGCGCTGGACTATGACCGCTGGGCCGAGGATCCGGAGCTCGCGCACTGGTCCTATCAGCACTGCCTGCCGTACTTTCGGCGTGCGGAGACGCGCGACTTGGGCGCCGATACCTATCATGGTGATAACGGTCCGCTCTACGTGACGACGGGGCAGGGCTGGTCGCCGCTCTACCAGGCTTTCATCGAGGCGGGACGCGAGGCCGGTTACGGCCATACTGCTGACATGAACGGTGAGCGCCAGGAGGGCTTCGGCCCGATGCAGATGACGGTGCGCAATGGCGTGCGCTGGAGTACGGCCAAGGGCTATCTTGAACCCGTGATGGATCGGCCCAACCTGCACGTCAAGCAGCGCGCGCTCACGCGGCGCATTCTCTTCGACGGCAAGCGTGCGATTGGCGTGGCCTTCAGTCAGCGCGGTCGGGAACAGCATGCCCACGCGGCGCGCAAGGTCATTCTCGCCGGTGGTCCGGTGAATTCGCCGCAGCTGCTGATGCTGTCGGGGATTGGCCCGGGTGCGCACCTGCGTGAACTCGGCATCGACGTGCGTGTCGACCTCCCCGGGGTCGGCAGCAATTACCAGGATCACCTGGAACTGTACGTCCAGCAACGCTGCAAGCAACCGGTCTCGCTGTATCCCGCGCTCAAACCGCTGAACAAGATTCGCGTGGGTGCCGAGTGGCTGCTGCTGCATACGGGGCATGGCGCCACCAATCATTTCGAGGCGGGCGGCTTCATCCGCTCGCGTGCGGGTGTGCAGCATCCCGATCTGCAGTACCACTTCATGCCCATCGCCATCCGCTACGACGGCAAGAGCCCGGTCAGCGGGCACGGCTTTCAGGCCCACGTGGGCCCAATGCGCTCGCCGTCACGCGGGACTGTGCGCCTGCGGTCGACCGACCCGCAAGCCCATCCGGCGATCGATCCGCAGTACATGAGCCACGAACAGGACTGGGAAGAGATGCGCGCCTCGATCCGCCTGACGCGCGAGATCTTCTCCCAGCAGGCATTGCAACCATATGCCGATGGAGAGATCGCACCGGGCGTCGACGCCGACTCGGATGCCGAACTCGACGCGTTCATCCGCGACAGCGTGGAGAGCGCATACCATCCATCCTGTACCTGCGGCATGGGTTCCGGACCGCAGGCCGTGGTCGACGGCAACACGGCGGTGCATGGCGTCGAGGGCCTGCACGTGGTGGATTCATCCATCATGCCGACCATTGTCAGCGGCAATCTCAACGCACCGACGATCATGGTGGCGGAAAAGGCCGCCGATCTGATCGCCGGCCATGAGCCGCTGGCGCCGGCGAATGCACCCGTCTGGGTGCATCCGGAATGGGATACGAAACAGCGTTGATCATGATCATTCACCGATGGCCTGTGCCGATGCGACACGGCCGTCGATTTGACCTTGATGGGATGTCCCATCAGGATCGTATGGGAGGTAACGCTGATGCCTGAATGGCAAGCGACCGCCGGAACGAAACCGGCAAATCATTCACCGAGAACGGGGGACGTTATGCGTAAATCGACTCTTGCATGTCTGCTCGGATCGGCCGCCCTGGTGGCCAGTCCGTTTGTATTCGCCGATGAAGACATGGGCGAATGCGGCGAGGTCAGCTTTGTCCAGGTGAACTGGACGGGTGTTTCGGCCAAGACCGAGACGGCAGCGTGGATGCTGGAACAGCTCGGCTATGAGACCAATGTGACCACGGCCTCGGTGCCGATCATGTTCCAGGCGTTGGCCGACGAGGACCGTGATGCTGCAATGGGCCTGTGGCTGCCGACGCAGCGCTCCATGGTGCGTGAGCACATGCGCAATGGTGATATCGACCTGGTGACCACGAATCTTGAGGGCGCCAAATACACCGTGGGTGTGCCGCGCGAAGCCTATGAAGCGGGCGTGCGCAGCTTCGCCGATCTGGCCGAGCATGCCGACGAGTTCGGCGGCGAGATCTACGGCATCGAAGCCGGTAACGACGGCAACGAGATCGTCCAGGCGATGATCGATGACGATGCCTACGGTCTGGGCGACTGGGACCTGGTCCCGTCCAGTGAAGCCGGCATGCTGTCGGAAGTGCGTCGCGAGACCGATCGCGGCAACTGGATCGCCTGGCTCGCCTGGGCGCCCCATCCGATGAACATCAACTTCGAGATGGAATTCCTGCACGGTGGCGAGGACTACTGGGGCCCGAATCAGGGTGCCGCAACGGTCCGCACCATCAGCCGCACTGGCTACGGCTGGAAGTGCGAGAACGTCGGTCAGTTCCTCGAGAACTACAAGTTCACCGTCGAGGAACAGGCGCGCATGGGTGACTTCATCATGAATGAAGGCATGGACTATGACGAGGCCGGCCGGGCATTGGTCGAGGAACAGCCGGAACTGCTCGAACGCTGGTTCGCCGAGGGTGGCACGTACAAGACGGGTGCCATCCGCACCGCCGACGGTGAGGAGCGTGCACTGCCGGTCATGCGCGAAGCGCTCGGGCTTTGATGCCGGCAGCGTGATCCGTACGGGGCAAGCCCCTGCGGAAGACCGAGAAAGGCGGACGTGCCCGGCACGTCCGCCTTTTTTCGTGGTGGGCTCTGCGCGTTTGTTCTTGAATCTCGCGGCGTGACTCGGGGCGCGCATCCACAAACCCTCAGCCGGGACCCGCCGTGAATTCGTCCCTGGAGGCTCGTCTGCAGCGTCCCTGCTGCAGACGGTCCCGGCTCAGGGTTTGCGGATCCGCTTTTCGGACATGCGTGGTTGTCCGCCATTCGGCCTTTGAAGTTGGCAGTGGCGTTACCAGTGTTCGGGTTAGTATCTGTTCTGTGAGGCTGCAATACCTCTCGCGAAGACGCCAAGCCTGCAAAGTTGATGATTCAGTCCTTTGCGTTCTTTGCGTGCTTGGCGTGATTCGATGTGCGGCGCGTGATCACTACCGTAGGGAGTTGGA
>CAZJGZ010000016.1:0-17179 GCA_964545695.1 uncultured Ectothiorhodospiraceae bacterium
GCCACCGGCGATCAGGGGATCTTTGTCCGCCGTGTGCTCTTTGACCGCATCGGCGGCTTTCCGGAGCAGCCGCTGATGGAGGATGTCGAGATGAGCGCCCGGCTCAGGGCCCACGCCGCTCCGCGCTGCCTGCCGACCGGCCTGACGACCTCCGCGCGGCGCTGGGAGCGCCATGGGGTGATCCGCACGATCCTGCTGATGTGGTCGCTGCGCCTGGCCTACTGGCGCGGCGCGGATCCGGCCGCACTCGCCGCCCGCTATCGGAGTGGCTGACGCATGACGGTCGCGGTCCAGATCCTCGCGCGTGCGCCGGTTGCCGGTGCCGCCAAGACCCGCCTGATCCCGGCGCTGGGTGCGGAGGGTGCGGCGCGGCTGCAGGGCAAGCTGGTACACGATACGGTGGCGCGCGCCGTGGCATCGGCCGCGGGGCCGGTCACGCTGTACGGCACGGGCGAGGATGGGGCCGATTTCATCGGCGGGGTCGCACGCGCCTACGGCATTGCCGCCGCGACGCAGCCGAACGGCGATCTGGGGCAGCGCATGCGCGCGGTGCTGGCCGACGGGGTGGCGAGAAATACGCCGGCAGTTGTCATCGGTACCGATTGTCCGGCGTTGACGGCCGCGGCCATCGCGTTGGCGGCGCGCCGTTTGCACGATCACGATGCCGTGCTCGCGCCGGCGCATGATGGTGGTTATGTGCTGTTGGGCGTGCACCAGGCGCATGCGGCGTTGTTCCGCGGCATCGAGTGGGGCGGTGCGCAGGTCCTGGCCGCAACCCGTGCGCGTCTGCGCGAGCTGGACTGGTCCTGGTTCGAGCTGGCAGCGCGTGACGATGTCGACCACCCGGAGGATCTGGACCGGCTGGCGCGGTTTGATCCGGTCTGGGCGGCGCGCCTGGCCGATCTGGGTTACTGATCCTCGGCGCAGGGGAACAGGGCGCGCCGGGCGTCAGCTTGCAGCCGCACCGGAATGGTCGCGGCCCGGATCGACCATCGCTTCGCCCATGCGCACCCGTTCGCCGGGCGCGACATGCGCCGCCCAGTCGACATGCCATGCCGAGAGCACGATCACGGTCGAGCCCATGTTGAAACGACCCATCTCGTCACCGCGCTCCAGTCGGGGTGCGGTGGCTGGCGGATAGGGCGTTTCCTGGATGCGGTTTCGGCTCGGCGGTGTGACCAGGCCGGCCCAGACGGTTTCGATGGCGGCGACGTTGATCGCGCCGACCAGAACCAGCGCCATCGGCCCCTGGTCCGTGTCGAAGTGGGCGCAGACGCGCTCGTTGCGCGTGAACAGGCCGGGTACGGTCGCGGCTGTCCAGGGAGCGACCGAGAACAGACGCCCGGGCACATGAGTCATGTGGCGCAGTTGTCCGCCCAGCGGCATGTGGATGCGGTGGTAATCGCCCGGCGCCAGATAGAGTGTGGCGAAACTGCCCTGGCGGAACGATTCGGCTGCGGCGGCGCTGCCGAGCAGGCTGGCGGCCGAGTACGTATGGCCCTTGGCCTGGATGAGCGTGCCGTCATCGATGGCCCCCGCCTGCGAGACGCGCCCGTCCACCGGTGATACCAGCGTGTGAGCAGTGCCCGCCAGCGGCCGCGCACCCGGCTTGAGCGGGCGCGTGAAGAAGGCATTGAAGGTCGGGTAGGCGTCGGCGTCGGGTTCCGCGGCCTCGCTCATGTCCACCCCGTAGCTGCGGATGAACCAGGCCATCACCGGCCGCATGAGGCGGGTCTGCCGCCGCGTGAGCCAGAACGTCAGGCGCGACAGCGCATGATGCGGCAGCGCGGCGAGGAGGAGTGCGCGCAGGCGGTTCAATGGATCGCCCCCGGCATGCGGGTCGGGGCGGATGGGTGCTCGAGCGCGTGCTGTGGCGGCATCATGATTCCCGCAGGGGTTGTGGCGTGGTAGCTCGCGGAGGCACCGCGATTGGGTCGCTAATGATACCCTCGCGCGGCCCGCGAGTAATCCGCAGTCCGCGCTTCGGAGGCGCAATGTCCGCAATGATCGATATGCTGGAGCCCACGCTGCGCAAGCTGGTCGCGGCGGTCGCCACGGAGCTTGAGCGGGCCGGGCTCGATTTCGGGCATGGCGCTGACAATGCCTACGATGAGGCTGCCTGGCTGGTGCTGGAGGCCGTCGGACGTTCGCCGGTCGAGGCGGTTCCCGACGCCGACGCCCCGCTGGCCGCCGCGGACGTGGCCGCGGTCGATGCGCTGGCACGCCGGCGCATCGAGACCCGCCGCCCGCTGGCCTATCTGACGGGGCGGGCATGGTTTGCCGGCCTGGAGTTCCGGGTCGATGAGCGGTCACTGGTCCCGCGCTCGCCGATGGCCGAACTGATCGAGCAGCGTTTTGCGCCCTGGCTGGTGGATCGGCCGGTGGAGCGGATCCTGGAGATCGGTACCGGCGGTGGCTGCATTGCCATCGCCTGCGCCTACGCCTTCCCGGAGGCCCAAATCGATGCCACCGACGTCGATCCGGAGGCGCTGGCCCTGGCCGGCGAAAACGTGGCCGCGCACGGCGTCGGCGAGCGTGTGGCGCTGCATCGGGCCGATGTGTACGCCGGTCTGCCGGCGGCGACCTACGACCTGATCCTGTCCAATCCCCCCTATGTCGATGCGGAACGCATGGCGACGCTGCCGGCCGAGTTTCGCCATGAACCCTCGGGGGCACTGGCGGGCGGGGCCCGGGGCCTGGATGTGATCGACCGCATCATTGGCGGCGCGGATCGATTCCTGGCCGCGGATGGTCTGCTGGCGGTCGAGACCGGCGGGGCCGGCGAGCAGCTGGAGCGCGACTGGCCGCACCTCGCATTCGTCTGGCCGGAGCTGGTCACGGGCGACGCCGGCATTGCCCTGCTGGATGGTGCCGCGCTCCACGCTCGTGCCTGACCCCGAGGGAGGGGTGTTTCGCAAGCCAACAGACGCTATACTGAATTTGTTTTCATGAAAGGGGCTGGCGTCATGCGCGACGGTACGTATCTGATTGGTCGTTCATCCGCGCGGGCAGGGAGCCGGCAGGTCATCCAGGTCGATCATCCGACGGTCAGCGAACTGCATGCCGAGCTGTGCGTGCTCAACGGCCGCTATTATCTGATGGATCTCGGTTCAAGCAATGGTACCTGGCGCTGTCACCGCAAGGGTGAGGAGCGCATCACGGGCAGCGACATCGGGCCGGATGACGAACTTCGACTGGGCGAGGTGCGCACCACGGTGCGTGACCTGCTGGCCCGGGCACCATCCCCCGTCGACCGGTCATGTGCTTGAGGCGGAAGGAGCGAGTCGGGCCATGACCTGCACCACCGCGTGGTCCACCGGCGGCGCCTCGGTGGCGAGCGCGCCGGGGAACGCGTTGGCGCGCAGGCCCGTGCGCATCGGCCCGGGGTAGAGCGTTTCCACCCGGATCGGCACGCGTCCGTCCAGCTCTTCGCGCAGGATGTCGGCCAGGCCGGCCAGGCCGGCCTTGGCGACCCCATAAGCCCCCCAGAAAGCCTGCCGGCGCTCGTCGCCGATGAACACAATGGCGGGTGCATCGGTGTGATGGAGCAGCGGCAGGCACGCCTGGGTCAGCAACATCGGCGCATTCAGGTTCACCTGCATCACCCGGATCCACTCCAGCGGCGGGTACTGCGCGATCGACGTCAGCGGACCGGTGATGGCGGCGTTGTGGACCAAAGCATGCAGTCGCCCGCACTGCGCCTCGATACGGTCGGCGATATCCGCAAAATCGTCCGGCGTCGCCCCTTCCAGGTCGAGCGGGATGATGCCGGGATCGGGGCCGCCGGCGGCGACGATGTCGTCGTAGACCTGCTCCAGCTTGCGCACGCTGCGCCCCAGCAGGATCACCTCGGCACCGGCCTGGCCGGCGGCCCGAGCGGTGGCCGCACCCAGGCCGTCGCCGGCGCCGGTGATCAGGATCGTGCGCCCGGAAAGATCGACTGCAGCCATGTTGTCCTCGCTCATGCGGCGGCACTCCGAATGATGTTGTCGGCACAGCGGTGACCATTGCGCACGGCGCCCTCCAGGGTCGCCGGCAGACCATTGGCGACGTGGTCTCCGGCCAGCCAGAGATTCGGCCAGGGCGTGGTAGAGGATACCCGCAATGCCTCCGCTGCAGGAGTCGCTGCGAACGTGGCGCGCTTTTCCCGCACCGTGCCGATGACCTCCAGCGGCGCGGTGTCGGAGCCCAGTTGCCGCCCCACGCGCGCGCCCAGTTCGGCGGCCGACAGCGCCATGTGCGGACCATCGGCGCTGATGACGGCTGCCAGCACGTCCGGGTGCCCGGTCACACGACGGTCAAACACCCATTGTGCCGGACCATCGAGGCGCCCGGTCATCAGCGCACCGGCAGTCATTGCCTGTGGCTTGCGCAGCCATACGGTCACGATGGGTTCGCTTGCGAGCTGATCGAGGTTGCCGGCCAGCCCCTCGCCGTCCGGCCCGAGCGCGCGCAGCAGACGTGCCGTCGCGATCGGCGGCGTTGCCAGGATGACTGCATCGGCCTCGACATGCTCGGCGCGCAGAGCCAGGCGCCAGCCGCGTTCTGCACGCGCAATGGCGTGCACGCGGCAGCCGTAGCGCACGGTGGCGCCGCGTTCGCGCAGCCATGTCACGGCTGGTGTGGGCAGGACATCGCCCAGGTTGCAGCGCGGGATCAGCAGGTCACTGCCGTGCGGGTCGGCAAAGGTGGCGGCCAGGGTGTTGGCGAACACGCGTGCCGATGCGCGTGCCGGCGCAGTGTTCAGGGCCGCCAGGCAGAGCGGGTTCCACAGCCGCTCGATCAGTTTCCGCGGCTGGCCCATCGCCTCCAGCCAGTGCTCGACGGTCATATCGGTTGCCGGCGGGCGCAAGAGCGCCGGCGCATGGATCAATGCCGAGAGCCGTTCGCGGAGGGTCAGGCCGTGGGCACGCAGCAGCGCCCACGGCAGCGCCAGGGCACTCGGGCCGGCGCCCAGACGCAGGCGCAAAGCCCGTTCGTGATCACTCAGCTCCAGCGCCATCGGTTCGCGGTGGAGGACATCGCTGGCGGCCATCCCGATGCGTTCCAGCACCGCCAGCGTTTCGTGGTAGGCGCCGAGCAGCAGGTGCTGGCCATTGT
The DNA here is from genome assembly GCA_964545695.1 of uncultured Ectothiorhodospiraceae bacterium. Classification (GTDB taxonomy): domain Bacteria; phylum Pseudomonadota; class Gammaproteobacteria; order XJ16; family Halofilaceae; genus Halofilum. The sequence goes on from CAZJGZ010000016.1 coordinate 5,101, forward strand.
CGAGATCCAGCCCGCCCACGCGCGTGTTGCGGGCCCGGCCGCCGGGTTGCCCGGCGCTCTCCAGCAGCGTCACCGCACAGCCTGCCGTGGCCAGCCGGGTCGCCGCCGCCAGCCCGCTCCAGCCGGCACCCACTACCGCGACCCGCGTTGCCGTCATGCCGTCTGACGGCGCAGCCGCCGGTAATTGCGGCGCTCCGCACGCGCGGCGCGCCAGGCGATCCAGAGTTTGCGGATCGGTGTCAGCGCCACGCGGTGCTCAAGGACGCGGAATTGATCGTCCTCCATTTCATCGAGCAGGGTCATGTAGATCCTGGCCATGATCAGGCCGCTGCGCTGCGCATGCCGGTCGCTGTCCGGCAGGGTGTCAAGCGCGCGCTGGTAGTGCTCGCGCGCCCGGGCCGCGAGGCTGGCGAGCAGGGTCTGCAGGTTGGCGGGCGTGGTGTCGGCGAGCAGGTCATCCGGGCTCACGCCATGCGCATCCATTTCATCGACCGGCAGATAGATACGGCCACGCCGGGCGTCTTCGCGGACATCACGAATGATGTTGACCAGCTGCAGGGCGATGCCCAGATCGCGGGCGTAATCCCGGGTCTCGGCGTGCTCATAGCCGAAGATGTCGATGGACAGCAGGCCGACCACGGAGGCGGCGTAGTAGCAGTACTCCGTGAGCTCGATGAAATTGGCGAAGCCCTGGTGGTCGAGGTCCATCTCCATGCCCTGGATGACCTCGTGGAAGCGCTCGCGGGGCAGTTCGAACCGGGTCACGGCAGGCACCAGCGCCCGTGCCACGGGGTGCTCCGGCTGGCCGTCGAAGACCTTGTCGATCTGCGTCCGCCACCACGCGAGTTTCATGCGCGCGACGGCGGGTTCCGACACTTCGTCGACGATGTCGTCCACTTCGCGACAAAAGGCGTACAGCGCCGTGATCGCACGACGGCGTTCGTCGGGCAGGAACAGGAAGCTGTAATAAAAGCTGGAGCCGCTCGCGGCCGCTTTTTCCTGACAGTACTCGTCGGGTTTCATCGGGACCGCAGCGATGGGTGCGCAGCGGATTCTATCGGACTCGGCGCATCGTCGCGAGGTGGCGCGACCAGCGGGGGGCGGGTTGTGGATTTTTCCCGGCGCCTCCGGCGGTCAGCAGGGGCGTTGTGTTAGAATCATGAGCCGATCACGAAAACTTTCCGCGTCGCCCGTCCGGCGGGCGCCCGCTTGCAGCAGCTTGTACGCCCGTGTGGCGGCAGGAGCGGGTGCCGAAGTCGGGGCGATGCCACGCAGCTCGCGGAGGCGTATATCCCGATGTCCACCACCAGTTCCATTGCTCACGAACCCCACAAACGCCCCGAATATGTTCACGTCCGCATGGAGAACGTCGAATCACCGAGTATCCGCCGTGTCGGCTACAACCCGGACACTCAGCAGCTCGTCGTGCACTTCCATGACTCACTGCCCGAACTGCGCACCGTCTACTCTCCGGTCCCGCGGGAATACTACGAGGGTCTGATGGCATCCGACTGCATGGGCCAGTACCTGCACGACAATATCCGCTACCATTTCGATTTCTCGCTGGTCGAGGAAGACAGCCTGATCGATCCGAAGTAACCGGGGAGGGCTCACTCTCCGTCCAGGACCGATTCGATCCAGTGCGTTGACACCCGAGCCCGGGTTGCGTACATTTCGCGCGGCTCGGCATTCGGCGCCGGGCAGCGGCAACAGCCGTAAAAAAACTGCGTCCCCATCGTCTAGCGGTTAGGACACCGCCCTTTCACGGCGGTAACAGGGGTTCGAATCCCCTTGGGGACGCCATCCATAAAAAACCCGGCTCCAAGCCGGGTTTTTTATGGATGGTGCTCCGGAAGTGGTGGACGAACCCCTTCGGTTCGACAAAATTGCCGGGAGCACTTTGCGCGAGCGCAGCGAGCCCGAAGGGCGGGGTCCATGGATGGACCCCGCTATCGCCTTGGGGACGGCCCCGGAGAGCCCGGCTCCAGACCGCCGCCGACCCCCCGCAGCAGTTCCGATACCCCGCCGATGGACCCGAGCAGGCTGGTCGCCTCAATGGGCAGGAATACGCGGTCACCCTCCTTGGCGATATCGGGCAGGGTTTTCATGTATTGCAGCGCGACCAGGTAGTTGACCACGTCGCCGGCCTTGAGCTCGCCTTCGTGGGTCGCCTGGAGGACGGTCTCGATGGCTTCCTTCTCGCCCTGGGCGCGCAGGATGGAGGCTTCCTTGTCGCCGTCGGCCTTGAGGATGGCGGCCTGTTTCTCGCCCTCGGCGATGGCGATTTCGGATTCGCGCTTGCCATTGGCCTCGGTGACCATGGCCCTACGGTTGCGTTCAGCGGTCATCTGCGCGCGCATGGCCTGCTCGACTTCGTCGGGCATGTCGATGTCCTGGATCTCGACGCGCGTGACCTTGATGCCCCACTTGTTGCCGGCCTCGTCCATGACCTGGGCGAGGCGTTCGTTGATGGCATCGCGGCTCTCGAAGATGCGGTCGAGCTCCATGGTGCCGACGAGCGAGCGCAGCGAAGTCTTGGCGAGCACTTCCATGGCGTTGCCGAAGTCTTCGACCTGGTACACCGCGCGGTGCGGATCGACGATCTGGTAGTAGATCGCGCCGTTGACGGCGATGCTGACGTTGTCGGAGGTGATCATCGGTTGCGCGGGGTAGTCCATCACGGTCTCACGCCGGTCGATGCGCTTGGTCATCTCGATGCGCGGGGCGGCGCCGTCGCCGCTGTAGCGTCGCATCTTGATCGGCCGGGGCAGATCCACGAAGGGGATGATCCAGTTGACGCCGGGATCGAGGGTGCGCAGATAGCTGCCCAGGCGTTCGATCACCATGGTCTGGCTCTGCTGGACGATGACAAAGCCCTTTGCCAGGAAGATGATCGCGATGATCGCGACCAGGATCGCCAGTATCAGGCCCATGGGAATTCCTTCGATCATTGCGCGGTCTCCTGTTTGGGCGACGCCGTATCGGGGTCGTGAGTTGCAAGCCGCTCGACGCGGGCGGTAATGCCCGCGAATTCGCGGATGCGCACCCGTTCGCCCGTGGTCAGCGGCGCGCCATCGATGGCTTCCGCCGGGAAAAAATCGCCATGGAGGCGTACGCCGACGCGCTCGTCGCTGGCCTCCACCGCGAGTTCGGGGCCCACGTCGCCGACGGTTTCACCGGCCATGGTGCTCGCGGGCGAGCGGTGCCAGCGCCGGAACAGGGCGACGAACGCCGGCACCAGAACGAGGCCGGTACCGGCGAACACCAGGAGCTGGGCGGTGAGGCCAAGGGCCGGGTAGAGTGCGGTCACAAGGGCGATGACGAGCGCGGTGGCACCCAGAGCCACGAGGATGAAGGATGCCCCCATCAGTTCTGCAGCGGCGAGCAGCAGTCCTATGACCAGCCAGATCTGCCAGGTTGCGATGTCCATGCGGGATCTGCCGATTGCGGAGGCGGGATGTTGACCCATGCCCGATGGAGTGTCCGCGCGCCAGCTTCGGCCTGTCAAGCCAGTGCGCGCGGCTGTGGCGTTGCAGCGTGGTTGCAGTGGTGGCTGCCGGGTGCGCTGGCGCTAGTGCTCGCTGCCTGCGCGGATCCGCCCCGGCATGTGGATATCGATGCCTTTGAGCGCAGCCTGGACGCTGGGGGCCTGGAGGTGACGGCGCAGCGGGCGTATCTGTCGGCGCCGATCGACGCCATCGATGGACGCGGGCTCCGCGTCGCGGGGGACTGGATCGAGGTCTACGAGTTTGATCTGTGCGTGCGCAGTGGCCGTGAGGGCATCCGGCGCGTGACGGATGCGGGTATCCGCGATCGCGCCGTGGTGCGCCGGCACAATCTGGTGCTGGTCGTGCACGAGCAGCATCCAGGATGGGACGAGATTCAGGAGCGTTTCGAGGCGTTGTGATCGTCGTGCGCGGTGGGTGGCGCCGGATCGTCGCGGTCATCCCCGCATCCGCAGGTGGCGCCGTCGCGCGTCGGCACGGGATCGTAACCGCCGGGATGGAGCGGATGGCAGCGGCCGAAACGGTGCAGGGCAAGCCAGCCGCCGCGCAGCACGCCGTGCGTGCGCAGCGCTTCCTCGGCATAGGCCGAACAGGTGGGGAAGAAGCGGCAGCGCGGCAGCGTGAACGGGCTGATCAGGTAGCGATAGCCGCGGATGAGCAGCAGCAGGAAGCGCATCAGGCCGTGTGATCCTCGGTGGTCACGCGCGGCTGGCGTTCCCGCCGCCAGGTGGTGCCACCGGCGTTGTCCTCGAGCACGATGCCGGCGGCGGTCAACTGGTCACGGATCTCGTCTGCGCGGGCGAAATCGCGGGCCTTGCGGGCGGCGGCGCGTTCGGCGATCAGGGCCTCGATCTCGCTGTCGGTCGGGCCGTCCGCGCTGGTCTGGTCGCGGAACCACGCGACCGGGTCGTTGACGAGGATGCCGAGGGCGCGACCGGCGGCGAGTAGTTCGGCCTGCAGTTGCGCACGCGTGGCGTCGTCTTCGGCCTTGTTCAGGCGCGTGGTCAGCGCGTGCATCTCCTTGATTGCCCGCGGCGTGTTCAGGTCATCCTCGAGCGCCGTGCGCACGGCGTCGGGTAGCGGTGCGGTTTCGACTGCAGACGCCCCGTGCTGGCGCAATGCCTGGTACATCCGATCGAGGGTGGCCGCCGCTTGCTCGATGGTGTCCGGCGACCAGTCGAGCGGCTGGCGGTAGTGCGCGGACAGCAGGGCGAGGCGGATGACTTCGCCGGGCCACTGCGCCAGCAGCTCACGCAGGGTGAAGAAATTGCCGACCGACTTCGCCATCTTCTCGCCATCGACGGTGATGTAGCCGTTGTGCAGCCAGTAACGGGCGAGATCGGCGCCGTGATGGGCGCAGCGGCTCTGGGCGATCTCGTTCTCGTGGTGCGGGAAGATCAGGTCCTGGCCGCCGGCGTGGATGTCGATGGTCTCGCCCAGATGGGCCTCGTTCATCGCCGAGCACTCGATGTGCCAGCCGGGGCGGCCGCGACCCCACGGGCTGTCCCAGCCGGGCAGGTCGTCGGTGGAGGGTTTCCACAGGATGAAATCGGCCGGGTCGCGCTTGTACGGCGCCGGGTCGACCCGTGCGCCGGCGATCATGTCCTCGCGGTCGCGCCCCGAGAGCATGCCGTAGTCGGGCATCGACGGCACATGGAACAGGACATGGCCCTCGGCCTCGTAGGCATGACCGTCCGCAATCAGGCGCTCGATCATCGCGATCATCTGCGGGATGTGGTCGGTGGCGTGCGGCTCGATGGTGGGCGGCAGCGTGTTCAGGGCCGCCACGTCGTGATGAAACTCGTTCGCGTAGCGCGCCGCGAAGACATCGATCGACTCGCCCTTTTCGTGGGCGGCGGCGTTGATCTTGTCATCGATGTCGGTGATGTTGCGCGCGTAGACGACCTGCGGATAGAGCTCGCGCAGGAACCGATACAGCACGTCGAACACGACGATCGGGCGGGCATTGCCGATGTGGATCAGGTTGTACACCGTCGGCCCGCACAGGTACATCGTCACCCGCTCCGGATCGAGGGGGGTGAAGGTCTGCTTCTCGCGTCGCAGGGTGTTGTGCAGTTGCAGGGTCATGGATGGTGGTTCCTGGTTCGCGTCATTCGGGGCCGTAGAGTTCGTCGGGCGATGTCAGTGGATCGTCGATGACGGTCACCGCATCGCCGTCGAGCCGATGGAAGAAGCAGCTGCGGCGGCCGGTGTGACAGGCCGGCCCCTGCTGCTCCACCTGCAGCAGCAGCGTGTCACCGTCGCAGTCGATTCGGGCCTCGATCAGGGTTTGCACCTGGCCGGACGACTCGCCCTTGCGCCAGAGCTTCCCGCGCGAGCGTGACCAGTAGCAGACGCGGCCGGTGCGCAGGGTCTCGTCCAGCGCTTCCGCGTTCATCCACGCCAGCATGAGGATCTCGCCCGAGTCGTGCTGCTGGGCAATGGCCGGCAGCAGGCCGTCGCTGTTGAAGCGCAGCTGTTCGCGCAGCCGTGCCCACTCGTGGCGTGTGCCGGCAGGTTGGTTTTCGATGTCCTTGAAGCCGTTCATGATGGGAATGGTACCTGACTGCGCAAGTGCGTGACCGAACCGGCCGGGGCCCGCGCGTGGCGGGGCCGGTCAGTCGCGTGCGAAGTGAATGCGCTCGCCGGCGATTGCGGGGGTGAGTGCGTCCCGCTCCCAGGCGACGACGCCGTTGACGATGGTCACGTCGACCGCACCGCGCAGCGTGCGCCCGTTGAAGGGCGACCAGCCGCACTTGGCGAGCACGTTGTCATCGCGCACCTGGGTGGACCGTTCCGGATCCGCGAGCACCAGGTCGGCATGATAGCCCTCGCGGAGGAAGCCGCGCTCGCCGACGGCAAAGCGCCGGGCCACGTTGTGACAGCCCTTCTCCACGACCTGCTCGATGGTGAGTGCGCCCTGCGCCACCAGCTCCATCAGTGCGGGCAGCAGATGCTGCACCAGCGGCAGACCGGCCGGCGCCTGCGCGTAGGGCTGGTTCTTCTCGTCCAGCGTGTGCGGCGCATGGTCGGTGGCGAGGATGTCGATGCGCCCCTCGCGCACGCCGGCCAGGATCGCCTCGCGGTCGGCCGCGGTCTTGATCGCCGGGTTGCACTTGATGCGGTTGCCGAGGGTGGCGTAATCGCGGTCATCGAATGACAGGTGGTGGATGCAGGCCTCGGCGGTGATCTGCTTGTTCGCCATCGGCCCCGGCTCGAACAGCTCGAGCTCGCGCGCCGTGGAAATGTGCAGGATGTGCAGCTGCGTACCGTGTTGCCGTGCCAGCTCGACGGCCAGCGAGCTCGAGCGCCAGCAGGCCTCGGCGCTGCGGATCTCCGGGTGGTGGTGCGGTGCGAGGCCATCACCGTGGCGCGCCAGCCACGTGCGCTCGTTGGCCTCGATCGTGGGCGTGTCCTCGCCATGGGTGACCACGGGCAGGGTGGCCCGGGCGAAGATGCGGTCGAGGACTTCGGGCTCATCGACCAGCATGTTGCCGGTCGACGAGCCCATGAACACCTTGACGCCGGGCGTGGTGGTCGGGTCGAGCGCCCGCATGGCGTCGAGGTTGTCGTTGGTGGCGCCGAAGAAAAAGCCGTAGTTGGCGCGTGAACGTCCGGCGGCCCGCGCATACTTGTCTGCGAGCGCCTCGGCTGAGACCGTGGGCGGGCGCGTGTTGGGCATCTCGAAGTAGGCGGTAACGCCCCCGGCGACGGCGGCGGCGGATTCACTGGCGATATCCGCCTTGTGTTCGAGCCCCGGTTCGCGGAAATGCACCTGATCGTCGATCAGCCCCGGCAGCAGCCAGCGCCCGGCGGCGTCGATGTGAGTATCGGCTTGCCGCGACTGCAGGTCGGGGCCGATGGCCTCGATCCGGCCGTCGCGGACGAGCACATCCTGATCGGTAATGGCGCCTTCGTTGACGCAGCGGGCATTGGTGATGAGCAGCGATGACATGGCGCGAGTGTAGCGCAGCGCGGCCGAGAGCTGTATCCGCTGGCCGTGCCGATACGAACGGATTTACCAGTCGGACGCCCGTAGTCCCGGTGGCAGGTCGTCCGCACGCCCACAAGGCCCTCGATCGGGTACGCGAGGCCCCGCAGTGCCTGCCCGGTCGCCACTGGGCAAGGCCGGGTCGTGAGCGGGCAAGTTGGCTTATGTGTTCGCTGTAAGCTGTCGCGGCTCGATCGTATAATGGCGGGTCGGTAATCCGGCCGGCCGGTCAGGCCGTGGATGGGGTGGGCAAGCCTCCGGGACGAGGTGATGGGTCCGCCGTTTTCGCCGCAACGCTACGACGCAACCGGGGCGCCCGCCGTCCCTATCCGCAGGAGGAATGCATGTTCAGCAAGAATGACACAATCGCCGGTTTCGACGACGAACTCCATCAGGCCATGGAGGCCGAGCGTCGCCGTCAGGAGGAACACATCGAGCTGATCGCCTCGGAAAACTACGCCAGCCCCCGTGTGCTCGAGGCACAGGGCTCGGTGCTGACGAACAAGTACGCCGAGGGCTACCCGGGCAAGCGCTACTACGGCGGCTGTGAATTCGTCGATATCGCGGAGCAGCTCGCGATCGATCGCGCGAAGGAACTGTGGGGCGCGGAGTATGCGAACGTGCAGCCGCATTCCGGCGCGCAGGCCAATGCCGCGGTCTTCCTCGCACTGCTGAACGCGGGTGACACGATCCTGGGCATGAGCCTCGCCCATGGCGGGCATCTCACCCATGGCGCCAGCGTGAATTTCTCCGGGCGCAACTACAATGCCATCCAGTACGGCATCGACGAGGAAAACGGCGAGATCCGCTACGACCAGGTGCGCGAGCTCGCCCACGAGCACAAGCCGAAGCTGATCATCGCCGGCTTCTCCGCCTATTCGCGCGTCGTCGACTGGGCGAAGTTCCGCGAGATCGCCGACGAGGTGGGCGCCTATTACATGGTCGACATGGCGCACGTTGCCGGTCTGGTGGCGGGCGGCGTGTACCCGAACCCGGTGCCGCACGCCGACGTTGTCACCTCGACGACCCACAAGTCGCCGCGCGGACCGCGCAGCGGCATCATCCTGTCGCGCGACAACGAACTGGCCAAGAAGCTGAACTCCGCCGTGTTCCCGGGCATGCAGGGTGGCCCGCTGATGCATGTCATCGCCGCCAAGGCCGTGGCGTTCCGTGAGGCGCTGCAGCCGGAGTTCCGCGAGTATCAGCAGAACGTGGTGGCCAATGCGAAGGCGATGGCCGAGACCTTCCAGGAGCGTGGCCTGCGGATCGTCTCGGGCGGTACCGACAACCATCTGTTCCTGCTCGACCTGACGCCGAAGAACGTCACCGGCAAGGATGCGGATGCGGCCCTCGGCCGGGCGCACATCACCGTGAACAAGAACGCGATTCCGAATGACCCGCAACCGCCGTTTGTCACCAGCGGTCTGCGCATCGGGACGCCGGCCGGGACCACGCGCGGCTTCGGCAAGGAGGAGTTTCAGCAGATCGCGCACTGGATCAGCGATATCGTCGAGGATATCGGCAATGAGTCGGTCATCGACGCCACGCGCGAGAAGGTGCACGAACTCTGCAAGCGCTTCCCGGTGTACGGCGCGTAACACGCTGCAATCAACGACAGGCGGAGTCGCATCGACTCCGCCTGTCGCCTGTCCGTTCGCCGCGGGCGAGGCGGCAAGCTCAACCCTGATCAGGGGGCAGATTCGCGATGAAGAAGTATTCGATATTCAGCCTGGCACGCAACGCCATCGGCCATCACGAGAACTGGTGGCAGGCGTGGCGCAGTCCGGAGCCGAAGAAGCGCTACGACGTCGTCATCATCGGCGGTGGTGGCCACGGACTGTCGACGGCCTACTACCTGGCCAAGGAGCACGGCATCACCAATATCGCCGTGCTCGAGAAATCCTGGATCGGCGGCGGTAACACCGGTCGCAACACGACCATCATCCGCTCCAACTATCTGTGGACGGCGTCGGCGGGCATCTACGAGCTCGGCCTCAAGCTGTGGGAGGACATCTCGCAGGAGGTCAACTTCAATATGATGCTGAGCCAGCGTGGCGTGCTGAATCTCGGCCACAACCTGCAGGACATGCGCACCATCGAGCGTCGCGTGAATGCCAACCGCCTCAACGGCGTGGATGGCGTTGTGCTCAATGCGCAGCAGGTCAAGGACAAGGTGCCGATCATCAACATCTCCGAGACCAATACGCGCTTCCCGGTGCTCGGGGCTTCCTACCAGCCGCGTGGCGGCATCGCGCGCCATGATGCCCTGGCCTGGGGCATGGCACGCGCCTGTGACGATCTCGGCATCGACGTGATCCAGCAGTGCGAGGTGACCGGCATCCGCCGCGAGAACAATCAGATCGTGGGCGTCGATACGAACCGCGGCTACATCGAGACCAACAAGGTGGGTTCGGTGACGTCGGGCAACTCCGGCGTCATGGCCTCGATGGTCGACATGCGCCTGCCGATCGAATCGCATCCGCTGCAGGCGCTGGTATCGGAGCCGATCAAGCCGATCATCGACACGGTGGTGATGTCCGGTGCCGTGCACGTGTACATCAGTCAGTCCGACAAGGGCGAGCTGGTGATCGGTGCCGGTATCGACAAGTACAACGGCTATGGCCACAAGGGCTCGCTGACGGTGATCGAAGAGCAGCTTGCGGCGCTGGTCGAACTCTATCCCATCGTCAGCCGCCTGCGGCTGTTGCGTCACTGGGCCGGCTGCGTCGACACCTGTCCGGATGCCTCGCCGCTGGTGACCAAGACTTCGGTCAAGGGCCTGTACTTCAATTGCGGCTGGGGCACTGGTGGCTGGAAGTCGACCCTGGGCTCGGGCTGGTGCTTCGCCCACACGATTGCCAACGACGAGCCGCACCCGCTGAACGAGGCTTTCAGCATCAAGCGTTTCGAGACCGGTGCAGTCATTGACGAACATGGCGCCGCGGGCGTGGCTCACTAAGGGGAGAACGACCAATGCTTCATATCAAATGCCCCTGGTGCGGCTGGCGTGACGAGAGCGAATTCGGCTACGGCGGCGAAGCGCATATCGAGCGCCCGGCGGATCCGGATGCGCTGTCCGATGCCGAGTGGGCGGATTATCTGTTCATGCGGACCAATCCGCGCGGACTCCACCGTGAGCGCTGGGTGCACACGGCCGGATGTCGCCGCTGGTTCAACGCGATCCGCGATACGCAGACCTACGAATTCAAGGCGTTCTACAAGATGGGTGAAGAAGCGCCGGGAGGTGAGCAGTGAGCCAGCCGCATCGCCTGCAATCCGGCGGTCGCGTGAATCGTGATCGGCCGCTGATTTTCACATTCAATGGCAGAAAGCTGCAGGGTTTCGAGGGCGATACCCTGGCATCCGCGCTGCTTGCGAACGGCATCCACCTGGTCGGCCGCAGCTTCAAGCTGCATCGGCCGCGCGGCATCATGGGCGCCGGCGCGGAATGCCCCAATTCGCTGGTGCAGGTCGGCACCGGCAACGCCACCATCCCGAATCTGCGTGCCACGCAGACCGAGCTGTACCATGGCATGGAGGTCAGCAGCGTCAATTGCTGGCCCAGCGTCCGCTTCGATGTTTCGGCGATCAATGGTCTGTTCGCGCCGCTGCTGCCGGCCGGCTTCTACTACAAGACCTTCATGTGGCCGAAGTCGTTCTGGCACAACATCTACGAGCCGAGAATCCGCAAGTCGGCCGGTTTCGGCAAGGCGCCGGAAGGGCCCGATCCGGATCGTTATGACAAGAAGAACGCGCATGCCGACGTGGTGGTCGTGGGCGCCGGACCCGCCGGTCTCGCTGCAGCACTCGAAGCAGGTCGGCGTGGCGCGCGCGTGATCCTGTGTGATGAGCAGAACGAGCTTGGCGGCAGCATGCTGGCCAGTCGCGCGTTCCTTGATGGCCAACCGGCGCTGGAATGGGCACGGGCGGCGGTGGAGGAGCTCGAATCCATGGAGGAGGTTACGCTCCTGCCGCGGACCACGGCGTTCGGCCATTACCATCACGGGTTCGTGTCGTTGATCGAGCGCGTGACCGACCACCTCGGCCCGACTTCGCCCGACGAGCGCCCACGTCAGCGGCAGTGGCGCGTGCGCGCCCGCCAGGTGGTGCTGGCAACCGGTGCCATCGAACGCCCGCTGGTGTTCTCGAATAATGATCGCCCGGGAATCATGACCGCCTCGGCGGTGTCGACCTACATCAATCGCTACTCGGTAACGCCGGGTCGGCGAGCGGTGGTGTTCACCAACAACGACAGTGCCTACCAGACGGCTCTTGATCTCGCCGATCATGGCGTCGAGGTGGCGGCCCTGGTCGATGTACGACCGGAAGTCGAGGGTGTCCTCGCCGATCGCGTGCGCAAGGAAGAGATCGAGGTCATCGCCGGAGCGGCGGTGGTCGATACCAGCGGTGGTCAGCACATCCGTGGCGTCAAGGTGATGCGCCTGAACACGGCGGGTGACGCGGTCTACGGCGATCCCCGCACCATCGAATGCGATCTGCTGGCAAGTTCGGGCGGCTGGAACCCGGTCATCCATCTGCATTCGCATCCCGGTGGCACGATGCGTTATGACCATGACATCGC
>CAZJGZ010000016.1:17279-28796 GCA_964545695.1 uncultured Ectothiorhodospiraceae bacterium
GACGTGCAGAACGACCAGACCTCGGCCGATATCTACCTGGCCGTGCGCGAGAATTACAGTTCGATCGAGCATATCAAGCGCTACACCGCGATGGGTTTCGGTACGGACCAGGGCAAGCTGGGCAATATCAACGGCGCCGGCATTGCCGCCGAAGCGCTGGGCCAGGAAATCGCCCAGATCGGCACGACGACGTTCCGCCCGGCGTACACCCCCGTCACCATGGGCGCGCTCGCCGGGCGGGACTTCGGCCCGGAACGCTTCCATGCCGTGCGCAAGACCTCGATGCACAAGTGGCATGTGGATCACGGCGCGCTGTTCGAGAATGTCGGCGACTGGAAGCGTCCGTGGTACTACCCGCAGGCGGGCGAAACGATGCGTCAGTCGCTGGACCGGGAAGTGCTGGCGACGCGCAAGTCGCTCGGTGTGCTCGATGCGTCGACACTGGGCAAGATCGATGTGCGTGGACCCGATGCCGCCGAGTTCCTGAATCGCGTCTACACCAACGGCTGGAAGAAGATCGACGTGGGTCGCTGTCGCTACGGGATCATGCTGGGCGAAGACGGCATGGTGATGGATGACGGCGTATCGGCCCGTCTCGCCGAGGACCATTACCACATGACCACGACCACGGGCGGCGCGGCGCGCGTGCTCGGCTGGCTCGAGGAGTGGCTGCAGACCGAGTGGCCGGACCTCAAGGTCTATCTGACGTCGACCACCGATCAGTGGGCAGCCATCTCGCTGGCCGGCCCGCAGAGCCGCAAGCTGGTCGAGCAGGTCTGCGAGGGGATCGATTTTTCCGCCGAGGCGTTCCCGTTCATGTCCTGGCGCAGCGGCAAGGCCGCCGGCGTCCCGGCGCGGGTGTTCCGCATCAGTTTCAGTGGTGAGCTCGGTTTCGAGATCAACGTGCCGGCCAATTTCGGACAGCATGTCTGGGATGCCGTTTGGGAAGCGGGGCAGCAGTACGACATTACGCCGTACGGCACCGAAACGATGCACATCCTGCGCGCGGAGAAGGGCTTCATCATCGCCGGCCAGGATACCGATGGCTCGGTGAACCCGATGGACCTGGGCATGCACGGCCTGCTGTCGAAGCAGAAGGATTATCTGGGCCGGCGCTCACTCAACCGCTCGGACGCCCTGCGCGAGGATCGCGAGCAGTTCGTGGGTCTGGTGACCATCGACGACCCCGCGGAAATCGTACCCGAGGGCGCACAGCTCACCGATGATCCGAATGCCAACGCCGCGGCCAAGCCCGTACCGCTGGCCGGTTACGTCACGTCGAGCTACTACTCGGCCACCCTGGGCCATTCGATTGCCCTGGCAATGGTTCGGCGCGGCCGCGAGCGGATGGACGAAATCGTCCATGCACCGCAGGCCGATGGCCGCGTGATCAAGTGCCGAATCACCAGCCCGGTCTTCTATGACCCGAAGGGAGAGCGCCAGAATGTCTGAAACGATCCGCCAGGAATCACCGCTGATCGAGCGCAACACCAGCGCGCGTCGCCAGGTAACGGCGGCTCATGCGGGCATCACCGTGCGCGAGCGCCCGTATCTCGCTTATATCAATCTGCGTGGTGACGCCAGTGATTCGGCTTTCACCGATGCCGTCAGGAAGGTGGTCGGGGTGGATCTGCCGACCGAGCCGAATACCGTCGTCGAGGGCGACGAGTGCCGTGCCGTGTGGCTCGGGCCGGACGAGTGGTACATCGTCGGCGCTGCCGGCCGCGAGGATGAGCTGGTCACGGCGCTGGAGGAGGCACTGGCGGGCCAGCACCATGCAGTCAATGATCTCGCCAGCGGCCTGACCACCGTCGAGATCAGTGGGCCTCGCGCGCGCGATGTGCTGGCCAAGGGCTGCACGCTTGACCTGCATCCACGCGCCTTCGGTACTGGCCAATGCGCCCAGACGATGGTGTCGCACGCCGGCGTTCTGATCCGCCATGTCGATGACAGCCCGACATTCGAGATCACCGTGCGCCGGAGCTTTGCCGATTATTTCTGGGTGTGGCTGGAGGATGCCGCTCTGGAGTACGGCATGGCCGTAACGGAATAAGTCCTGCGGTATCCCGGCTTCCGGGTGGCAGGGCGCAGCCAGGCTGGTGGCACTCGCCTCGACCCGCGATAGCGGGACCGGGGCTGCTGACAGGAAGAGTCATGGGAGGTCGTCGACCCGGGCCGTACTAACGACAGCGGGTTGGCGAGCACGTATATGCATTGGGGTCCCCGTGAACCGACGACCTCGATGAAGACCAGCGATAGAGTCATTCGCGATACAACAACGGAGTAGACCGATGGGCAGCGAACAGCATCAGAATCCCAAGAGCGACATCGAGATCGCACGCAAGGCCAAACTGGAAAACATTACCGATATCGCTGACAAGCTGGGTATCGAGAGCCACGGTCTGCTGCCGTACGGACACGTCAAGGCGAAGATTGATCTGGACTATGTCGAGAGTCTGAAGAATGTAACCTACGGCCGCTTGATCCTGGTCGCCGGTATCACACCCACGCCGGCGGGTGAGGGCAAGACGACGACGACCGTCGGCCTCGGCGATGCGCTGAACCACACCGGTCGCAAGGCCGCGATCTGCCTGCGCGAGCCGTCACTGGGCCCGTGTTTCGGGGTCAAGGGTGGCGCCGCCGGTGGTGGCTATGCCCAGGTCGTGCCGATGGAGGAAATCAACCTGCACTTCACGGGTGACTTCCACGCCATCACCTCCGCGCACAACCTGCTGTCGGCGATGATCGACAACCACATCCACTGGGGCAATGAGCTCGGCATCGATGCACGTCGCGTTACCTGGAAGCGCGTCATCGACATGAACGATCGTGCGCTGCGCTCGATTGCCAATGGCCTCGGTGGCTACGGCAACGGCTTCCCGCGCGAGGATGGCTTCGATATCACTGTGGCCTCCGAAGTGATGGCGATTTTCTGCCTTGCCGACGGCCTCGCCGATCTGCAGGAACGCCTGGGCAACGTCGTGGTCGCCTACACCCGCGACAAGAAGCCCATCCACGCCCGCGATCTGCAGGCGGAAGGTGCCATGACGGTGCTGCTGCGCAACGCGCTGGCCCCGAACCTGGTGCAGACGATGGAAGGCACGCCGGCCTTCGTGCACGGCGGACCGTTCGCCAACATCGCCCACGGCTGCAACAGTGTCAGCGCCACCAAGACGGCGCTGCGCCTGGCCGACTACGTGGTCACCGAAGCCGGCTTCGGTGCCGATCTGGGTGCCGAGAAGTTCTTCGACATCAAGTGCCGCAAGTCCGGCCTGATCCCCGACGGGGTCGTCATCGTGGCCACCATCCGTGCGGTGAAGATGCATGGCGGTGTAGCCAAGGAAGATCTCAAGAAGGAGAACGTCGAGGCAGTGCGCAAGGGCGCCGAGAATGTCATGCGCCATGTGCGCAACGTGAAGAAGTTCGGCGTGCCGCCGGTGGTGGCCCTGAACCAGTTCAGCGCCGACACCGAGGCCGAGATCGAAGCCCTGCGCGAGCGCCTTGCCGAGGTGGGCACCGAGGTAATCCTGTCCGACCACTGGGCGAACGGTGGCAAGGGTGCCGTCGAGCTCGCGGAGACGGTCGTGCGCACGATGGATGAGCAGAAGCGCGACTTCAAGACGCTGTATCCGGACGACATGCCGCTGTGGGACAAGGTCAAGACCATCGCTACCGAGCTCTACGGTGCGAAGGACATCTCGGCGGATGAGCGTGCCAGCAAGCAGCTGGCGGACATGCAGGCGGGCGGCTATGGCCACTATCCGGTCTGTATCGCCAAGACACCGCTGTCGTTCTCTACCGACCCGTCCCTGAAGGGTGCGCCGGAAGGCCATGTGCTGAACATCCGGGAAGTGCGTCTGTCGGCCGGGGCCGAGTTCCTCGTCATCGTCTGCGGTGAAGTGATGACCATGCCGGGCCTGCCCAAGGTGCCTGCGGCGGCGCACATCCGCATTGGCGAAAGTGGTGACATCGAGGGTCTGTCCTGACCGGCTGATGCCGATCTGACGCAGGCAGACCTGCGTGCGGGACATGGATGTCCCGCAGCAACTCCGGCCCGGCTGGCGCGATGCGCCCCGGGCCTTTTTCGTTTCTGGTTGCTGGCGCGATAATGCGTGCCGCAGGCGGTATCCGCGGATGCATTGCTGCCCGAGGAACGCGGCAGACAAACGGGGCAACGGGTGAAATAACGGTGACTGGCGGGGCAGCAGACAGCGCATGGATTGCACCCGTGCGCATTCGAGAGGCGGCGCGGGCGAAGACGCGTGCGGCCCTGGACAGCGGTGCGCTTGTGCCGTTGGCGACCGAGGTATCCCGTGTCGAGGAGCAGGGCGTATCGTTCGTGGTGCGTATCGCCGGTGAATGGCGGCGCAAGCCTCGGGCCGCAAGCAGCGATACGGATGGCGCGGTAACCGCCAGGGGCGAAGGTCCGGAACATGATCCCTTCCTGCCTCCGTACGAGCCCGATCTCTACGTGGGTGATCTGACCCCTACACACACCCTGTTGCTCAACAAGTATCCGGTGCTCGGTGAGCACCTGCTGCTGGTGACAAGGCATTACGAGCGTCAGACGGCGCCGATGACCGAGGCGGATTTCCACGCGCTGTTGACGGGGCTCGCTGGCGTTGATGGTCTGGCGTTCTACAACGCCGGCAGGGTTGCGGGTGCCAGCCAGCCCCATCGGCACATCCAGCTGGTGCCGTTGCCGCTGGATGACACGGATGCGGCCGGCGGTGCCGGGACCCTCCCGGTCCGGCCGTGGTGGGATGCCGTGCGCTTCACCGGCGATGTCGGTCACAATCCGGCGTTACCCTTTCGCCATGCCGTTGCCCCGGTGCCCGCGGCCTGGCTGGACGATCCGCTGCGGGGTGCGTCGGCGATGGCCGATCGGGTTGCGCAATGCTGGCGGCTGATTGGTAATGACGGTTCGCACGCGGTCAGCACGCCGCCCGGCTACAATCTGCTCGCCACCCGGGAGTGGATGTGGCTCGTGCCACGCCAACGCGAAGGGGGCGCCGGCCTGTCCGTCAATGCGCTCGGCTTTGCCGGCTGTTTCCTGGTTGGTGATCACGAGCGTTATGCTGAATTGCGGCGACTGGGGCCGCTGAATCTGCTGGCGCAGGTCTGACACGCGGACCGAGCCATGTTCATGCTCGCTTGTCCGCTCATCGGTCGGCGGCGCGGTGACCGATCCGATAGCCCAGCCAGACGGCCGCCAGGCAGAGCACGAGTGTGGCAAGCATGTTGGCGAAGGCGGCGCCCCACTGACCGGCGTCCATCAGGCCGATGGTATCCAGACTGAACAGGGAGAACGTGGTGTAGCCGCCGAGGATGCCGGTGATCACGAATTCACGCGGGACCATGCCGAGCGGCCAGCGACCCGCGACCGCGGTGAGGGCGGCAAACCAGCCGATCACCAGTGATCCCAGCACATTCGCGGTGAGCGTATCCCAGGGCCAGTCCAGCCAGCCGATCAGTCGGAACAGATCGCCGGTCAGGTGGCGCAGAACGCCGCCCACTGCGCTGCCAGCCGCGACCCACAGGATGAGTGCGTGGTCGGTACGCATCAGGGGCCGGCAATCGCGATTTGGATGAAGGCGAGGCCGCCGATGGCGCCCGCAATCGAACCGAGGAACGAGCCTGCGACATTCAGTGCTGCCAGGCCCCGATGTCCCGTCTGGATCAGCGACAGCGTTTCCAGACTGAACGAGGATACGGTCGTATAGCTGCCGCAGAAGCCGATGATCAGCAGCGCCTGTGCCGAGCCACTGACGGCGCCGTGAGCGGTGAGCAATCCCATGAGCAGGCCGGCAAGTAGCGCGCCACTGATATTGACCACCAGCGTGCCCAGGGGGAAGGCGCTCCGGGTGCGGCCCTGCACGGCGCGCACGACTGCATACCGGCTCGCGCCACCGAGGGCGCTGCCGAACGCAACCGCGAGGTAAGTCATCAACATATCTGCTCCGGCCCCGGCAGCGTTGCAGTGTAGCTTCGGCACGTGGATGCGCCAAGGTGGTGAGCGACAGTGACCAATTGGGACGCACCGCCGTGATGCGTGTCGCGTACCGGGGCTGCAGTAGTCCCCGGGTTTGCGTACCATTCTCGTTTTCCGCTCCGGGCGGCAGCCAGCCGGCGCCGACGCCAGGCGAACAAGAACCCGTTCTCCCGCAAGCAGCCAGGTTCACCCAGGGAAGTCGTCGTGGCCCTTTACATCGTGATTCTTCTCGGCATCGTACAGGGCGCATTCATGTTCCTGCCGGTCAGCTCGACCGCGCATCTGGTTCTTACCCAGCACTGGCTGATCGAGCGGGGTGCGGACATGCCCGCACCGGACAGCGCCGAGATGATCCTGTTCGATCTCGTCGTGCACGTGGGCACGCTGATATCGATCGTGATCGTCTTCCGGCGCAGTCTCTGGCGATTCACCGGCGAGATGCTGGTGGGTACGCGCAAGCTCCTCGACTGGCCAATACCCCTGCCGCTGCCGCGCGCGATTCGTCTTGGCTTGCTGTTGCTGTTGTCCGTGCTGGCGACGGGTCTGATCGGGATTGCCCTGAAGCTCTGGTTCGAGACTGTATTCGCCCGGCCGGGGATTGTGGCCGTGACGCTCGCCATCACGGGAATCCTGCTCTGGGTCAGCGATCGTCTGCCGCGGCGCCGCCGCGGATTGCGCGATATCCGGCCCTCGACCGCGCTCTGGATCGGCGCGGCCCAGGGTGCCGCGCTCATGCCGGGCATCAGCCGCAGCGGCATCACCATTGTCGTTGCCCTGCTCTGCGGCCTGAAGCGCCGCTGGGCGGCTGAATACAGTTTCTTCCTGGCCATCCCGACCATTATTGCCGCCACGGGCGTTCAGGCGCTTGAATTGCGGGGCAGTGAAGAAGTCATGGTGCTGGGCTGGTTGGAAATGCTCACCGGCCTTGTGGTCGCAGCGGTGGTCGGCACCGCGGCGCTCTATCTGGTCGTGCGTCTGCTGCGACGTGCGAAGCTGCGGATATTTTCCTGGTACCTCTGGTTCCTGGCCGCAATGGTGGCTTTCGGCTGGATCCCGCTGGGCTATTGACGCCGCTGCCGCGATGTTCCGATGAGGGATTCGGCTGCTGCGACGCGTATGTCCAGTCACGACGGTGTGCGGTTTTCACTGGGTGCCTGATCGTGCGGCGATGAATCCGTTTGGACGGGAGCTTCCGCGCACACCCTGATTGTCCCCCAGCATCCCCGCCCTGCTGGAGCAGGAGATCTGTGCTCGCGTCCTTGGGGGCGGGTACGAATCGGTTCCGTGGACCGGGTATTCCGCACGGAACGAGGGCCTGACTCTCATTACCGGTGTTTGGTCCGTGAAAAAAAGAAGCCCCGCATGAGCGGGGCTTCTCGTTGCTACCAACTGCCGGAAATGGTTCAGGCAGCGGCGATCTTCTTGCGTTCCTGGTTCAGTGCGATACCGACGGCGACCATCATCGCCAGCAGCACGAACGTGAACGGGAAGCCCGAGGCGATGGCCGCGGCCTGCAGGGCGGCAATACCGCCACCGATCAGGAGCGCGATGGCCATCAGGCCCTCGAAGATCACCCAGAAGCAGCGCTGGACGACCGGCGCATCGGTCTTGCCGCCGGACGTAATGGTGTCGATCACCAGCGAGCCCGAGTCGGACGAGGTGACGAAGAACACCATGACCAGGATGATCGCCACCAGCGAGGTCAGCCCGGAGAGCGGCAGTTCTTCCAGCATCAGGTAGATCGACAGCTCGGGCTGCCAGGTATCCACCAGCTCGGTCACACCCTCGTAGCCGGCCTGGAGGTACTGATCGATGGCGAAGCCGCCCATCGCATTCATCCAGACAATGCCGGCCGCGGTCGGGATCAGCAGCACGCAGGTGACGAATTCCCGCACCGTGCGGCCATAGGACACACGGGCGATGAACATGCCGACGAAGGGCGACCAGGAAATCCACCAGGCCCAGTAGAAGACCGTCCAGCCGTGGAGGAAGCCTTCGTCTTCACGTCCGAAGGAGTTACTCAGCGGCAGTATGTGCTGAACATAGCCGATAGTGGACGTGAAGATGCTGGCGAAGATATCCAGCGTGTAGCCGAAGATGATGACGAACACCATCAGCAGGCCGGCGAGGACCAGGTTGATCTCGGACAGGATCTTCACCCCGCCGTGGATGCCGCGCAGCACCGAGATCAGCGCGATCGCGGTAATGACGGCGATCAGCGTGACCAGCGTGACGTTGCCTTCCGGGAAGCCATAGAGGTACGACAGACCACCGGCGGCCTGTTCGGCACCGAAGCCCAGCGATGTCGCCAGACCGAACAGCGTGGCGAATACGGCGAGGACATCGATGACGTGACCGAACCAGCCCCAGACGCGATCACCCAGGAACGGGAAGAACGCCGAGCGGATGGTCAGTGGCAGACCCCAGTTGAAGCTGAAGAAGGCCAGCGACAGTGCGACGATCGCGTACACGGCCCACGGGTGCAGACCCCAGTGGAAGATGGTCGCGGCGATGGCCAGCGTACGGTCGGTCTCACCCTCGACGCCCATGGGCGGATAGAGGTAGTGCGTGACCGGCTCCAGCACGCCGAAGAACATCAGGCCGATGCCCATGCCGGCGGCGAAGAGCATGCCGAACCAGCCGAAATAGCCGAACTCGGGCTTGGCGTTCTGACCGCCGAGACGGACGCTGCCAAGCGGTGTGATCAACAGGATCAGGCAGAAGATCACGAACAGATTGGCCGCATACATGTACACCCAGTCGAAAGTCGTTTCGAGGAAGTTGCGGGTGTTGCCGAGCAATTCGGCTGCGGTGTCGGAGAAGATCATGGCCAGAGCCACGAAAATGATCGTACCGACGGCCGAGATCATGAATACGGGATTATGGATGTCCAGCCCGAAGGGCCGGATGTTGTCTTGCCCGACTTCGTAGTTCGTATCGACTACGGTTGTGTCGGGGCTTTGATCGTCTTGTTCTGTCACGATGATTTACTCCCCTTTTGATAAAGACTCGAACCGCCGCATGGTCCAGCCGACCATCAGGTCGGTCGACTTTGATACCGGGCGGTGTCGTTATCGTAAATACTGATTATCGTGCGATTATCCGGACGGTACTGTGGGCCAACGCGTTTTCCCCGTCAACTCGCCGAGCCACGACACCGGCCCGGTGACGGGCCGTACGTTGGCTGCCGCGAACGGGCAAACTGGCCACGATGTCCGGACCGGAAGGCGTTGCGAGAGACCTCCCCCAGAAGTGCCCAGCGCAGAGCCTATTGAACGGCAGCCCCTTAAGCAAGTCCCGTGTCAAGTCGTCGCAAGCGCGCGTATCCGTCCGGCGAGGTACATGGACCCCGTCGCCAGAACCAGGTGATCGCTGTCCGGTTCGCGGCAGGCACGCGCCAGCGCTTGCGCGGGATCATCCGCGACGGCGATATCCAGCTCCGGCCAACGGTGCATGATGGCGGTCGCGAGTTCGCGTGACGGGAGCGAGTAATCGGGATCGGCGCAGGTGACGACCACGGTGGATGCCAGCGCCAGCAATGGATCGGTGACGGCAGCAAGGTCCTTGCTGGCCGACAGTGACAGCAGCAGTGTGACGCGTTCCGGTGCCAGTTCCCGGACCGTCGCCGCCAGGGCCAGTGCCGAGGCCCCGGTGTGGGCGCCATCGACCACCAGCCAGGGTAATGTCGACAGGACCTCGAAGCGTCCGGGCAGGATGGTCTGCTGCCAGACCCGCGCCGCACGCTGCAGGTCTTCACGGCTGGCCAGGCCGAGGCGTTGTATCGCCGTGACCGCGATTGCCGTGTTGAGTGCCGCCGCGTGGCCGGGTCGGGTCAGCGGCACGCGTAACTGTCCGCCGGGGCCGTCCACCGTCAGCCAGCGGTCGCGGTGGGTCCAGACCGTATCACCGTCACGGGCCTCCGTCGGTGCAGCCGGGCCGGCTGACAGGCGGGTGACGGGCGCGCCCGCAGCTGCGGCCGCGTCGCGGATTACCGGCTCGACCTCGGCGGCGAGTGACGGCACCACCAGTGGCGCGCCGGGCTTGATCGCGCCGGCCTTTTCCCGGGCGATCGCCGTGAGGGTATCGCCGAGACGCTCGGTATGCTCGAGCTCGATGCTGGTGAGGATGACCAGTGCCGGTGAGATCACATTGGTGGCGTCCGCACGGCCGCCGACGCCGGCCTCGATGATGCCCCAGTCAACGCCGGTCTCGCGGGCCAGCCACAGCCCGGCGACCGTGAGTGCCTCGAAGAAGCCGGGCTGGATTCCTGTCGTTGCCGCTGCGCGTCGGACCGCGTCGATCGCCGCGCCGGCCTGTTGCCCCTCGACTTCGCGACCGTCCACCCGCAAGCGCTCGGTCCAGCGCTCGAGGTGCGGCGACGTGAACGTGAACGTCCGGCGCCCGAGCTGTTGCAACAGCGCCTCGATGAGCAGGGCGGTCGACCCCTTGCCCTTGGAGCCGACGATATGGATGACCCGCAGGTCGTGCTGCGGGTTGCCGAGGGCCGCCAGCAGGCCGTTGGTTGCCGCCAACGGGTCCGCGCCGCGATCGCCGTGCGCGACCACCGGTCGGGGCAGCGCGGCAAGCCAGTGCCACGCTGCCTCACGTGCCGTGGCGTCGGCGACCGCCTCAGACGTTGGGGACGGCGACACCGTTCTGCAGGCAGGTGGCTTCGAGCGCGTTGTTCAGCAGGCAGGCGATGGTCATCGGGCCGACACCGCCGGGTACCGGCGTGATCGCACCGGCGACCTCACTGGCGGACTCGAAATCGACATCGCCGACCAGACGCGTCTTGCCGTCCTCGCCCTCGATGCGGTTGATGCCGACATCGATGACCGTGGCACCCGGCTTGAGCCAGTCGCCCTGGATCATGCGCATGCGGCCGACTGCGGCAATGACGATGTCGGCACGGCGTACTTCTGCGGCCAGGTCAGCGGTGCGCGAGTGCGCGATCTGCACCGTCGCATTGGCGCGCAACAGCAGGGCGGCCATGGGTTTGCCGACAATGTTCGAGCGTCCGACGACGACGGCGTGCTTGCCGCTGAGGTCACCCAGGCGATCCTGCAACAGCATGCTGCAGCCCAGCGGGGTGCACGGCACCAGGCCCGGTGTGCCGGTCCACAGCCGACCGACATTGGTGGTGTGGAAGCCGTCGACGTCCTTGTCGGGATCGATGGCCGCGAGCACCTTGTCGGCATCGATCTGCTCCGGCAGCGGCAACTGGACGAGAATGCCGTTGACCTGCGGGTCGTGATTGAGCTGTTCCACGAGCGCGAGGAGGTCCGCTTCGCTGGTCGTGGCGTCCAGGCGGTGTTCCCACGAATTCATGCCGGCGGCAGTGGTCTGGCGGCCCTTGTTGCGCACATAGACCTCGCTGGCCGGATCCTCGCCGACCAGCACGACGGCGAGGCCGGGCGTCAGATCGTGCTGCTGCTGGATTGCTTCCACCTGGCGCGCGACACGCTCGCGCAGGCCGGCAGCGAATGCCTTGCCATCAATGATCTCCGCCATGTTCGGTTCTCCTC
>CAZJGZ010000017.1:0-22970 GCA_964545695.1 uncultured Ectothiorhodospiraceae bacterium
ATTCGCGAAGGTGGCCGCACGGTCGGTGCCGGTGTCGTTTCGAAGATCATCGAGTAAATATTCATGGCAAGCAAGCAGACCCAGACCATCCGGATCCGCCTCAAGGCATTCGACCACAGGCTGATCGACAGCTCGGCTCGCGAGATCGTCGAGACCGCGAAGCGGACTGGCGCACGTGTCCTTGGCCCGATCCCGTTGCCGACGAAGAAGGAGAGCTACACGATCCTGACGTCGCCGCACGTGAACAAGGATGCGCGTGATCAGTACGAGCTGCGCACCCACAAGCGGTTGATGGATATCGTCGACCCGACGGAAAAGACCGTCGATGCGCTGATGAAGCTGGATCTTGCGGCTGGTGTCGACGTTCAGATCAAACTGAGCTGAGTGCGATTCCGGACATCCGGATTTCCGGAGCGTCTGGTGCTGTCGAGGTTGTACTGATACAATGCTCGGCTTGCCTGGCCCGGCTTGGGTGGCCCTGAGTCGGGCCTTGATTTGGGCAATCAAACGATCGGCGGCCTGCGGGTCGCCCTACTTGGGACAGGAATCATGGCGATTGGTGTGATCGGTCGCAAAGCGGGAATGACGCGGGTTTTCACGGATAACGGCGCCTCGGTGCCGGTGACCGTGATCCAGGTCGAGCCGAACCGGGTTACGCAGCTCAAGAACCAGGAGCGCGACGGGTACACGGCCGTCCAGGTTACCACGGGCAGTCGGCGGGCAAGCCGTGTCACGCGCCCCGTTGCCGGCCACTATGCCCGTGCCGGTGTCGAGCCGGGCCGCGGACTGTGGGAATTCCGGCTGGTCAATGACGATGCCGTTGAATTCGAAATCGGCGGCGAGATCGGTGTTGACCAGTTCGAAGCCGGCCAGCGCGTCGATGTCAGCGGCACCAGCAAGGGTCGTGGCTTCGCGGGCACGGTGAAGCGCTACAACTTCCGGACCCAGGACGCGACGCACGGCAACTCGCTGGCGCACCGCGTTCCGGGTTCGATTGGCCAGGCGCAGGACCCGGGGCACGTGTTCAAGGGCAAGAAGATGCCGGGCCACATGGGCAACGTGCGCTGTACCACGCAGAACCTCGAGGTGGTGCGGGTTGACGCCGAGCGCGGTCTGCTGCTGGTGAAGGGCCCGGTACCGGGCGCCACCGGGGGCGATCTGGTCGTGCTTCCCTCGGTCAAGGCGGCACGCTAGGAGACGCAGGATGGAGCTCACACTGCAAGATCAGAGCGGCAAGCTCGAAGTCGCGGATAGCGCGTTCGGGCGTGCCTACAATGAATCGCTGGTGCATCAGGCCGTCGTGGCCTGTCTCGCCGGTGCGCGGCGCGGCACGCGCGCGCAGAAGAATCGTTCGGATGTCCGCGGCGGCGGCGCGAAGCCGTGGCGTCAGAAGGGAACCGGGCGAGCGCGTGCGGGAACCAGCAGCAGCCCGCTGTGGCGCCAGGGTGGTGTCACATTCGCGGCGCGCCCGCAGGATCACTCGCAGCGGCTGAACCGCAAGATGTATCGCGGTGCCTTGTGCTCGATCCTGTCGGAACTGGTTCGCCAAGAGCGGTTGGTGGTGGTCGACTCGCTCGGCATCGATGAGCCGAAGACGCGGCTACTCGTGAACCGCCTGGAAGAGCTCGGTGGCAGGGACGCGTTGATCGTCCTGACCGAGATCGACGCAAACATTGCGCTGGCCGGTCGTAATCTGCCGCACGTCGACGTCGTTGGCGTGGGTGAAATCAATCCGGTCAATCTGTTGCGGCATGATCACGTGGTCATGACTGCAGAGGCTGTCAAACAGATCGAGGAGTGGCTGGCATGAATCGCGAGCGGCTCTATCAGGTAATTCGGGCGCCGCAGGTCTCGGAAAAGGCGACGCGCGGCGCGGACGCGCACGGGCAGCATGTGTTCCGTGTTGCGCCCGACGCGTCGAAGCCGGAAATTCGCAAGGCGGTCGAGACGCTGTTCAGTGTACGGGTGGACTCGGTCCAGGTGCTGAACGTGAAGGGCAAGAACAAGCGCTTCGGGCAGGTAGAGGGTCGGCGCAACGGCTGGCGCAAGGCCATTGTGCGGCTACAGCCCGGAGATGATATCGATTACTCCGGATTTGACGGGTAGGAGGACGCATGGCCGTAGTCAAGGCAAAACCGACCTCGCCCGGGCGTCGTTTCCGGGTAGAGATCAAGGGGCAGGATCTGCACCGGGGTGAGCCCTGGGCGCCGCTGGTCGAGAAAGGCCGTGGTGGCAGTGGTGGCCGCAACAATCAGGGCCGGATCACGACGCGTCATATCGGTGGTGGTCACAAGCGGCGCTACCGCCGGATCGATTTCCGACGCGACAAGGACAGTGTGCCGGCAACCGTCGAACGGATCGAGTACGACCCGAACCGGACCGCACACATTGCGTTGCTGAAGTACGCCGATGGTGAGCGCCGGTACATCCTGGCGCCGCGCGGTGTACGCGCTGGTGCGCCGGTGCGCTCCGGACGCGATGCGCCGATCAAGCCCGGCAACGCGCTGCCGCTCGCGAACATCCCCATGGGGACGCGCGTGCACTGCATCGAAATGAAGCCGGGCAAGGGCGCGCAGATTGCACGCAGCGCCGGCACGTCCGTCCAGCTGGTCGCACGCGAAGGCGCTTACGCCACGCTGCGTCTGCGTTCCGGCGAAATGCGACGGGTACCGGTGACCTGCCGCGCCACGGTTGGCGAGGTCGGCAACGAAGAGAACAGCCTGCGGCAGCTCGGCAAGGCCGGTGCCAAGCGCTGGCGCGGTGTGCGCCCGACTGTTCGTGGCGTGTCCATGAACCCGGTCGACCACCCGCATGGCGGTGGCGAGGGGCGCACGTCCGGTGGACGTCACCCGGTTTCGCCGTGGGGCATGCCGACGAAGGGTTACAAGACGCGCAACAACAAGGCGACGGACAAGATGATCGTCCGTCGACGCAAGCGGAAAAAGTAAGGCGAGGACTCTACTGTGCCACGTTCACTGCATAAGGGGCCGTTCGTTGACCACCATCTCATGAAGAAGGTGGAAGCGGCACAGGCCAGCAATAACCGGCGACCGATCAAGACCTGGTCGCGGCGTTCCATGGTCCTGCCGGATATGGTGGGGCTGACGATCGCAGTTCATAACGGGCGTCAGCACGTACCGGTGCTGATCAGCGAAAACATGGTCGGACACAAGCTGGGCGAGTTTGCGGCAACCCGGACGTTCAAGGGTCACATCGCGAACAAGAAGGCCCGGTAGAGGCAGATAATGATGGACGCGGATGCAAGATTGCGAATGGCGCGGATCTCGCCGCAGAAGGCGCGGCTGGTTGCTGACCAGGTCCGTGGGCGCCCTGTGGAAGATGCGTTGCGAACCCTCACGTTCAGCAACAAGCGCGCGGCCGGACTGATCAAGAAGGTGATCGAGTCCGCAATCGCGAACGCCGAGCACAACGAGGGTGCCGACGTGGACGAGCTGCGCGTGGCGCGGATCTGTGTCGACGAAGGGCCGACGATGAAGCGCATGCAGGCGCGTGCCAAAGGGCGTGGCAATCGCATCCTCAAGCGCACCAGTCACATCCACGTGCGCGTGGCGGACGAGTAAGCGAGGACGAGCACTAATGGGTCACAAGGTACATCCGACGGGTATTCGCCTCGGCATCTCCACCGACTGGAATGCGACCTGGTACGCCGGTAATCGCGACTATGCGGATTTTCTGAACAACGATCTGCAGATTCGTGACTTCATTCGCAAGGAGCTTGCGAATGCTTCGGTCAGCCGGGTGCAGATCAATCGGCCGGCACGGGCGCTGCAGGTGACGATTCACACGGCACGTCCGGGGATCGTGATCGGCAAGAAGGGCGAGGACATCGAGAAGCTGCGCGGCAAGGTAGCGGACATTGCCGGCCTTGCGGTCCAGAACGTGAAGCTGAATATCGCGGAGATCCGCAAGCCCGAGCTGGATGCGCAGCTGGTGGCCGATTCAGTGGCCCAGCAGCTCGAGCGCCGGGTGATGTTCCGGCGTGCCATGAAGCGGGTGATCACCAACACCATGCGGCTCGGCGCCCAGGGCGTGAAGGTCCATGTGGCCGGGCGCCTGAACGGCGCGGAAATTGCGCGTCGCGAGTGGTATCACGATGGCCGGGTGCCGTTGCATACGCTGCGGGCGGACATCGATTACGCGGAGGCGACCGCCAAGACAACATACGGCACGCTTGGTGTGAAGATCTGGATCTGCAAGGGCGAGGTCTTCGATCTTGAGCAGAAGCGCGAGGCGGCAAGCGGCCGGGCCGTGGCCAAGTAAGGAGTCGGGAACATGTTGCAGCCTAAACGTACGAAGTTCCGGAAACAGCAGAAGGGGCGCAACCGTGGCGTTGCCCAGGCTGGTGACCGTGTGAGCTTCGGTGAATTCGGCCTCAAGGCCGTCGATCGCGGGCGTATAACGTCGCGCCAGATCGAGGCCGCTCGTCGGGCCATGACGCGACACGTCAAGCGTGGTGGCAAGATCTGGATCCGTATCTTCCCGGATGTGCCGGTGACCAAGAAGCCCATCGAGGTCCGCATGGGCAAGGGGAAGGGCGGCGTCGAGTACTGGGTGTCGAAGGTCCAGCCCGGTCGCGTCCTGTATGAAATGGAAGGTGTGCCGGAGCCGGTGGCTCGCGAAGCCATGCGTCGCGCGGCCGCCAAGCTTCCGGTGCGCACGGTATTCGTCAATCGGACGATCATGTGATGAATGCAATTGAACTCAGAAAACAGACGATTGCGCAGCTGAACGACGAGCTCGTGGAGCTGCGCAAGGAACAGTTCAACCTGCGTATGCAGGCCGGGATTGGTCAGGCTCCACGGCAGGATCGCTTCGGTAAGGTCCGTCGTGACATTGCGCGGGTGAAGACCGTCGTGAACGAAAAATTGGCCGCGGGTGAAACGGCATGAGCGAAGAACAGGGTTCCAGAGCACGGCGCGAGCGCGGTTACGTGGTCAGCGCCAAGATGGACAAGAGTATTGCAGTGCTCGTTGAACGGCGTGAACGGCATCCGCTTTACGGGAAGTTCGTCAAGCGGTCGAAGAAGTACCACGTCCACGACGAAAACAACGAGTGTGGCGAGGGCGATTTCGTCGTGATCGAGGAGTGCCGGCCGATATCCAAGAGCAAGGCCTGGCGGCTCGTTCGCATTCACACGCCAGCGGTGACTGCCTGAGGCGATTGCGCCCGGGTTGCACGACCTGACTAACAGGACGGGAACAGATCATGATCCAGATGCAGACGAACCTGAATGCCGCCGACAACAGCGGCGCACGCAGGGTGCAGTGCATCAAGGTGCTGGGTGGCTCGGGCCGCAGGTATGCCCGGATTGGCGACATCATCAAGGTGAGTGTCAAGGACGCCATCCCGCGCGGCCGGGTGAAAAAGGGCGAGGTATACAACGCCGTGGTGGTGCGTAGCGCCAAGGGTGTGCGACGCGCCGACGGCTCCGTGATCCGGTTTGACAACAACGCTGCGGTGCTGTTGAACGCCAAACTGGAGCCCGTGGGCACGCGTATCTTCGGGCCGGTCACGCGCGAGCTGCGCACGGAACGGTTCATGAAGATCATCTCGCTCGCCCCGGAAGTACTTTGAGGAGATAGCGGGCATGCGCAAGATACGCAAGGGTGATGACGTGATCGTGACCGCCGGCCGGGACAAGGGCAGGCGGGGAACGGTGCAGCAGGTTCGCGATGACGGCCGGCTGATTATCGATAACGTCAATACCGTCAAGAAGCACCAGAAGCCCGATCCGCGCCGTGGTGTCAGCGGTGGCGTGATCGAGAAGGAGACGCCCATCCAGGCGTCGAACGTAATGCTCTATAACCCGATGAAGGGCGCGGGTGATCGAGTGGGAATCCGCATGCTGGACGACGGGCGCAAGGTGCGCTACTACAAGTCGGACGGCGAAGTCGTTGACGTTTAGGCGAGCAACCATGGCAAGACTCCAGGAACAATATCGCGAAAGCATCATCCCGGCGCTGCGCGAGCAGTTCGAGTACCGCAGTGTGATGCAGGTACCGAAGCTCGAGAAGATCACCATCAACATGGGTGTCGGCGAGGCGGTGAACGACAAGAAGGTGCTTGATAACGCACAGGCGGAACTCGCACTGATCACCGGGCAGAAGCCCATGGTGACGCGTGCGCGCAAATCGATCGCCGGCTTCAAGGTGCGCGAAGGTTGGCCGATTGGTTGCAAGGTGACCCTGCGTCGCACCCACATGTACGAGTTCCTTGATCGGCTGGTGTCGGTTGCGATGCCGCGTATCCGTGACTTCCGCGGTTTCAGCCCGAAGGCGTTCGACGGCCGGGGAAATTACAGCCTCGGCGTGCGCGAACAGATCATTTTCCCGGAGATCGAGTACGACAAGACCGATACAATCCGGGGCATGGACATTACATTGACGACGACCGCGAAGACGGACGAAGAGGCACGCGCGCTACTGCGTGCGTTCAACTTCCCGTTTCGGCAGTAAGGGCGAAAAATCATGGCAAAGGTATCGATGATCGAGCGTGAGAGGAAACGCGCAAAGCTGGCGAGCAAGTACGCCAACAAGCGCGCCGCGCTCAAGGCGATAATCAAGAATCCGGAATCGACTTTCGAGGAGCGCATGGAGGCCGGCGAGAAGTTGCAAAAGCTGCCTCGCAACGCGAGCCCCGTGCGCGGGCATAACCGCTGCCGCGTTACCGGTCGCCCGCACGGTTACTATCGGAAGTTCGGTCTTGGTCGTAACAAGCTCCGCGAGCACACGATGCGCGGTGATGTGCCTGGCCTGCGCAAGGCCAGCTGGTAAGCGAATCGGGGTAGATAGATATGAGCATGTCCGATCCCATTGCCGATATGCTGACCCGAATTCGTAACGGGCACTTGGCAAGAAAGACACACGTTGCAATGCCTTCGTCGACCAAGAAGGTCGCGATCGCGGAGGTGTTGCAGGAAGAAGGTTATGTGCGCGGATTCGAAGTCGAGGAGCGGGACGGCAAGCGCCGCCTGGTCGTCGAGCTGAAATACTTCGAGGGCCGGCCCGTAATCGAGGACATCCAGCGCGTAAGCCGTCCGGGGCTGCGGATTTACCGCAATTCACGCGAGCTCCCGACGGTCCTGAACGGCCTCGGGGTGGCGGTGATATCCACCCCGAAGGGCGTGATGAGCGACCGTCGAGCGCGCACCGAAGGTCATGGTGGCGAAGTGCTCTGCACGGTCAGCTGACGGAGACGAGAGAATGGTAGAAGCCACATCCAGGGTTGCGCGGCAGCCGGTCGCGATTCCCAAGGGCGTCGAGATCGCAATCGACGGCCAGCAGGTGCAGGTCAAGGGCCCGAAGGGCGCCCATGGCTACAGCGTGCACGAATGGGTCGAGGTTCGACGCGAAGAGGACCAGGTCGTGTTCGCGCCGCGGCGCGCCAACCGGCCGGCGAACGCCATGGCCGGGACGATGCGCGCATTGCTTAACAATATCGTGCGTGGCGTCACCGATGGCTTCCAGAAGAAGCTCGTCGTCAAGGGCGTTGGTTATCGCGCACAGGCCCAGGGCCGCAAGGTGAACCTGACCCTGGGATTCTCGCATCCGGTCAACTACGAGGTTCCGGAGGGTGTCGAGGTGCAGACCCCGACACCGACCGAGATCGTGGTTTCCGGGTCGAGCAAACAGCAGGTCGGCCAGGTTGCCGCCGAGATTCGGGCGTTCCGCCCCCCTGAGCCGTACAAGGGCAAGGGCGTACGCTACGAGGACGAAGAAGTGATCATGAAGGAAGCGAAGAAGAAGTAGCTTCCCGGTTTTTCAGCGAGCGAGTCTGAATCATGGACAAGAAAACACAGCGTCTGCGGCGAGCCCGGCGGGCGCGGGCGCATATTCGAGACCTCGGAATGCCCCGCCTGACCGTGCATCGGACGCCGCGGCATATCTATGCGCAGGTTATTGATGCCGACGGCAACCGTGTCGTGGCGACGGCGTCGACGGTGCAGAGCGAGCTCAAGGATGCTGTCAAGTCCACCGGTAACGTCGAGGCGGCGTCACTCGTTGGACGGCGCATCGCCGAGAAGGCCGTGGGCGCCGGCGTAACGCGTGTTGCATTCGATCGTTCCGGGTTCCGCTTCCATGGCCGCGTCAAGGCGCTGGCCGAGGCGGCACGCGAAAACGGCCTGCAGTTCTAAGGGGTACCAGCGAAATGGCGAATCAGGAAACGGCAGCGCAGAGCGCCGACGGTCTGCTCGAGAAACTCATCTCGATCAATCGCGTCGCCAAGGTCGTCAAGGGTGGCCGGCAGTTCGGCTTCACCGCATTGACCGTGGTCGGTGACGGCGAAGGCCGGGTTGGCTTCGGCTATGGCAAGGCGCGTGAGGTGCCGGCGGCGATCCAGAAGGCGATGGAGCGTGCGCGGCAGAACATGGCACCGGTACCGCTCAACGGTACGACCCTGCAGTACCCCATTGTCGGGCGGCATGGCGCCGCGCGTGTGTACATGCAGCCAGCGTCGGCGGGTACCGGGATTATTGCCGGTGGCGCCATGCGCGCCGTCTTCGAGGTGGCTGGCGTGCACGACGTGCTGGCGAAGATTCAGGGCACCCACAATCACATCAATGTGGTCCGCGCCACGATCAACGGGTTGAGTGCCATGCAGTCACCCGAGTCGGTGGCCGCGAAGCGTGGCAAGACCCTTGAAGAGATCAGGGGATAAGACATGGCGACGGCGAAATCCAGTAACCAGCGGCTGCGGGTGACGCAGGTCAAGAGTTCGATCGGGCGGCTGCAGAATCACAAGGCCTGCCTCGCGGGCCTCGGCCTGCGGCGGATGCACCACACCGTTGAAGTCATCGATACACCGGAAAACCGCGGCATGATCAACCAGGTCCGATACATGCTGACGGTCGAGGAAGCCTGACATGCGCTTGAATGAACTGAAGCCCGCACCGGGCTCGCGCAAGAACCGTGAACGCGTCGGCCGCGGCATCGGCTCGGGCGTTGGCAAGACCGGCGGGCGTGGCCACAAGGGCCAGCACTCGCGTTCCGGCGGTTATACCAAGGTCGGTTTCGAGGGCGGCCAGATGCCGCTGCAGCGCCGCCTGCCGAAGTTTGGCTTCCGCTCGCGTCTGGCGCGCGAGACCGCGCAGGTGCGGCTGCACGAGCTGGCCAAGGCCGGTGACGAGGTCGATCTGGCCGCACTGAAGGCCGCGGGCGTCGTGCCGAGTTCCGCATCGCGTGCCCGTGTGTTCTGCTCCGGCGAAATCAACCGGCCTGTTGTGGTGCGAGGCGTCGCGGTAACCCGCGGTGCGCGCGAAGCCATCGAAGCGGCCGGCGGTCGCGTGGAGTAATACCGTATGGCGCGCGCTGCTGCCGCCTCTGGATCGGGAATGGGTGGACTCGGCAAATCTGCCGAGCTGCGCTCCCGTCTGCTGTTTGTGCTGGTCGCCCTGGTCATCTACCGGGCGGGTGCGCATATCACCATCCCGGGTGTCGACCCGACCGTGATGGCCACGCTGTTCGAGCAGCAGCAGGGCAGCGTGCTGGACATGTTCAACATGTTCTCGGGCGGTGCGCTCGGGCGGATGTCGATCTTCGCGCTGGGCGTCATGCCCTACATCACCGCGGCGATCATCATGCAGCTGATGTCGCATGTGGTGCCGTCGCTCGAACAAATCCGCAAGGAAGGCGAAGCAGGTCGCCGCCAGATCACCAAGTACACCCGCTATCTGACGCTCGCACTGTGCACATTCCAGGCGACCGGCGTCGGCATCGCGCTGCAGGGGCAGTCCATTGGCGGCCAGGCATTGGTGTATGTGCCCGGGCCGATGTTCATGTTCACCACCGTCGTCACGCTGGCGACGGGCGTCATGTTCCTGATGTGGCTGGGTGAACAGGTCACCGAACGCGGTGTCGGGAACGGCATCTCGATCCTGATTTTCGCCGCCATCGTATCCGGTTTGCCGGGCGCACTGGGCGGCACACTCGAGCTGGTCGGCACGGGCGAGTTGAGCATGATCTTCGTGGTGATCCTGCTCGCGCTGGCCATCGCGGTAGTCGGATTCGTGGTTTTCGTGGAGCGCGGCCAGCGCCGCATCACGGTCAACTACGCGCGTCGTCAGCAGGGTCGCAAGATGTATTCGGCGCAGTCGAGTCACCTGCCGTTGAAACTGAACATGGCCGGCGTGATCCCGCCGATTTTCGCCTCGGCGATCATCCTGTTCCCGGCCACGTTCGGGGATCTGGTCGGCAGTAGCGGCGATCAGATGCGATGGCTGCAGAATATTGTGGCCACCATGCAACCGGGTCAGCCGCTGTACATCATTTTCTTCGCCACGGCGATCATCTTTTTCTGCTTTTTCTATACATCGCTGGTCTTCAATTCGCGCGAGACCGCCGACAACCTGAAGAAGTCCGGGGCGTTCATTCCGGGGATCCGGCCCGGCGAGCAGACGGCTCGGTACATCGACGGCGTGATGACGCGTCTGACCCTGGTGGGCTCGCTCTACATCACGGCCGTGTGTCTGCTACCGGAGTTCCTGATTCTCGGCTGGAACGTCCCGTTCTATTTCGGCGGGACCTCGCTGCTGATCATCGTGATTGTCACGATGGACTTCATGTCGCAGGTTCAGACGCACCTGATGAGCCATCAGTACGACAGTCTGATGAAGAAGGCCAATCTCAAGGGTTACAACCGCCGCAGCGGCGGCTAGTCAGGAGAAAATCATGAAGGTGAGTGCTTCGGTGCGCAGAATCTGCCGCCACTGCAAGATCATCAAGCGCAATGGGCAGGTCCGTGTGATCTGCCGCGACGCGCGGCACAAGCAGCGTCAGGGCTGACGCCGCACCCCCTTGCACAGAGGCTTGCTGCGCGGCTATACTGCGCGGCTTGCCAGAGGATCCTTAGGAGAGCGACGCGATGGCTCGTATAGCCGGCATCAACATTCCCGTGAACAAGCACACGTGGGTGGCACTGACCTCGATCTATGGCATCGGCCCGACCCGCGCGCGCAAGATCTGCGCCGACGCCGGCGTCTCTCAGGATACGCGCGTGCGTGATCTCTCCGAGGGGGAAATCGACGCCCTGCGCAACCAGATTGGCGAGTATTCCGTCGAGGGTGACCTGCGGCGGGAAGTCTCGATGAGCATCAAGCGGCTGATGGACCTGGGCTCCTATCGCGGTGTCCGGCATCGTCGCGGGCTTCCTTTGCGGGGCCAGCAGACGCAGACCAATGCGCGAACACGGAAGGGCCCGCGCCGGCCGATCAAGCGCTGATCGCGCACGCGCCAGACCCGTCCCACGCGAACTATCCGGGAACCGAAAAGCATGGCCAAGACCAGCAAGACATCCGCGCCTACACGCAAGAAGGTACGTCGCACCGTATCGGAGGGTATTGCCCACGTGCATGCGTCGTTCAACAACACGATCGTGACCATTACCGACCGGCAGGGTAATACCCTTGCCTGGGCGACATCTGGTGGATCCGGTTTTCGGGGTTCGCGCAAGAGCACGCCGTTTGCGGCCCAGGTTGCGGCCGAGCGTGCGGGTACGACGGCCAAGGATTACGGTCTGCAGAATCTCGAAGTACGCGTGAAGGGGCCCGGTCCGGGGCGTGACTCCGCCGTGCGGTCCCTGAACAACATGGGCTATACCATCAACAGCATTACGGACGTGACGCCGATCCCGCACAACGGGTGCCGGCCGCCGAAACGTCGTCGCGTCTGATCGGAGTCTGCAACGTGGCCAAGTACACAGGACCGAAGTGCAAGTTGAGTCGCCGCGAAGGCACCGACCTCTACCTGAAGTCGGGCGTTCGCAGCCTCGATTCGAAGTGCAAGCTGGACCGTCCACCGGGCCCGCAGGCGGGTCGGCGTGGACGCGCATCGGACTACGCCCTGCAGCTCCGCGAGAAGCAGAAGCTGCGGCGCATGTACGGTGTGCTCGAGCGCCAGTTCCGCAACTATTACAAGAAGTCCTCGCAGCGCAAGGGTTCGACCGGTGAGAACCTCCTGCAGATGCTGGAACAGCGGCTGGACAATGTCTGCTGGCGCATGGGCTTCGGGAGTACGCGCGCCGAAGCGCGCCAGCTCGTCAACCACAAGGCCATCAGCGTGAATGGCATTGTCGTGAATATCGCGTCCTACCAGGTGCAGCCCGGGGATGTGGTTGCAGTGCGGGAGAAAGCCCGCAACCAGAACCGCCTTGCCGAGGCTGTCGAAATCGGCCAGCAGCGCGGTGTCCCTGAATGGATGGATGTCGATCCGAAGAAAATGGAAGGTGTCTTCCGATCGGTGCCCGAGCGTAGCGACCTGTCAGCGGAAATCAACGAGT
Source organism: uncultured Ectothiorhodospiraceae bacterium (assembly GCA_964545695.1). GTDB lineage: Bacteria > Pseudomonadota > Gammaproteobacteria > XJ16 > Halofilaceae > Halofilum. Next base: position 12,295 of record CAZJGZ010000017.1, read on the forward strand.
CGCTGGTCGTGGAGCTCTACTCGAAGTAAGAGGTCGTTCAACCTGATGTCAAATGTAACCGAATTTCTCAAGCCGCGTATCGTCGACGTCCAGACGATCAGTGAACGACACGCACGCGTGTCGCTGGAGCCGCTCGAGCGCGGTTTCGGCCATACGCTCGGCAATGCGCTTCGGCGCATCCTGCTGTCGTCGATGCCGGGCGCCGCGATTACCGACGTACAGATCGAAGGCGTTGTCCATGAGTACACCACCATGGAGGGCGTTCACGAGGACGTCATGGATGTCCTGCTGAATCTGAAGGGCGTCGCAATTCGCCTGCATGCACGTGACACCGCGGAGCTGCGGGTCAAGAAGACCGGCGAGGGTGTGGTCACTGCGGGTGACATCACGTCTGACCATGACGTCGAGGTGTGCAACCCCGAGCATGTCATTGCCCACCTGACGAAGAAGGGTTCGCTGGACATGACGCTCCATGCCCGCAAGGGCAGGGGTTATGAGCCGTCGACGGCGCGCGAGCAGGAAGAGGGCGAAACGCGCACGGTAGGCGCGCTCCAGCTCGATGCCACGTTCAGCCCGATCCATCGCGTTGGCTACAGCGTGGAAAGTGCGCGTGTCGAACAGCGTACCGACCTCGACAAGCTGGTGTTCGATATCGAAACCAACGGCACGATCGAGCCGGAAGAGGCGATCCGTCGCGCAGCGACCGTTCTGCAGGAACAGCTGTCGGTGTTCGTGGAACTCAAGGCCGACGATCAGTCCCGTGCGGAGGAAGCCGGCGCCAAGATCGATCCGATTCTGTTGCGGCCGGTTGATGATCTGGAGCTCACCGTGCGCTCCGCGAACTGCCTCAAGGCCGAGAATATCTATTACATCGGTGATCTCATTCAGCGCACCGAGGTGGAGTTGTTGAAGACGCCGAATCTCGGCAAGAAGTCACTGACCGAGATCAAGGACGTGCTTGCATCCCACGGACTGTCCCTGGGTATGCGCCTCGAAGGCTGGCCACCGGCCGAACTGCACCGTCCTCAGGACAAGGCAACCTCCGCCTGAATTGATCGGCGGAGCAACTGACCAAGGGAAGCGCAGCCATGCGTCATCGTAAGAGCGGGCGACAGCTCAATCGCAACAGCCCACATCGTCATGCCATGTTCCGTAACATGGCCGCATCGTTGTTCGAGCACGAGGTGATTCGGACCACGCTGCCGAAGGCCAAGGAACTGCGGCGCGTAGCCGAGCCGTTGGTAACCCTGGCGCGTGAGGACAGTGTGGCCAATCGTCGCCTGGCCTTCGCTCGCTTGCGCGATGAGGCGATTGTCGCCAAGTTGTTCAACGAGCTCGGGCCGCGCTACCAGAATCGCCCGGGCGGTTATCTTCGCATCCTGAAGATCGGGTATCGAACCGGCGACAAGGCCCCAATGGCCCTGGTGGAGCTGGTGGATCGTCCGCTCGCGGATGATGGTGATGCGCGTGACGAGGAGAACGAAGCCGCCTGATCTTCCGCGCCGGCGCCCGTCGTCGGCGGCAGCTCCCCCGCGGCATTCCGGTCCCTCCAGTAGACCGCTTGGGCTCATCATGAGGTGGGCCCGAGCAGTGTCGAAATCCCCCGCTGAACGAGCGCGCACAGCGTCCATCGCGCAATCGTTGCGGCCCCAAGGTGTACCGCAGTTGTCGCTGGCGACCATCGTGCATCCGGCGTATGATTGGCGGCGAACTGCCGAGTCAACGCGCTGCTCACACAGGCCCGCTGTGCTCGGGCCGGGCCCGATCCGATGGATTCCACGCTAGACTGGTTCCTGCCCTACTACTTCTATCCCGAAGTCGTGTTACTCACGCTCGGAGCGGTGTATCTCTATACCGCCGGTCTGGTGCAGCAGCGGCGCGACGGTGAACGCATCCGCGTCTGGCCGGCCATCTCGTTCTACTTCGGCGTGTTCTCCATCTATGTGATGATGCATACGGGGCTGGACTACCTCGCGCAGTACCTTTTTCTCGGGCATCGCACGCAGCACCTGATCATTCATCATCACGCGCCGCTCTTCCTGGTCCTCGGTGGCATGGGACGGGTTATCCCTCGTGGTCTCACGCCCGGGCTGCGGGCGCAATTGTCGCGCCTGGCCGCGTGGCGACCTGCGCGGATGGCGTGGGGGTTCCTGTCCCATCCGTTGGTGGCCGGGGCGCTGTTCGTGGCAGTGATCTTCGTGTGGATGACGCCGCAGGCGCATTTCGAGGTCATGCTCAACCTCGACCTGTACCGATTCATGAATCTGTCGATGGTCCTCACCGGCATTCTGTTCTGGAGCGTGATGCTCAATCCGCGCGGGCGGTTGCGTGGCGGCTTCAGTTTCGGACTCAGGTTGTTGCTGCTGTGGTTTGTGATGCTCCCGCAGATCTTCCTCGGTGCTTACATCGCGCTGGTCAGCCACGAAATCTACGATGTCTACGAGGTCTGTGGACGAGCGTTTCCGATTTCGCCGATGAACGACCAGCGAATCGGCGGGTTGCTGACCTGGATCCCGGCGGCCGAGATGATGGCCGTCGTCGCGATACTTGTGATTCGCCGGTGGATGCGCGAGGACGACCGCTACAGGAACCCAGAACAGCCACAGGCAGTCTGATTTCGCGTGTGGTTGAGGTCTGGTCGCGGCAGTGCGTGTTACCTCTGGTATGACTGACAACCCTGGGCGTGCCACGGAATCCGGTAATGAATGGGAGAACTCGATGCCGTTTGTAATCAGGCTGCGTACTATCGCGTTGGTTCTAGCCGCGCTGCTACTGGCCGCGTGTGCCGATGATCCGGAATTCGAGACGCGCGACATTTCCGGCGCGATGCCCGATCTCGGCTTCGAGCTTGAGCGCGCCCCCGGGGAAACGGTGGTGACGGAGGAGGACTTCGCGGGCAACGTTGTGGCGCTCTATTTCGGGTTTACCCACTGTCCCGACTACTGCCCACTGACGATGGCGAAGATCGCCGGGGCGCTCGATGGCATGGATGACGCGCTGGCCAAGGATGTCACGGTACTGTTCGTGTCAGTCGATCCGGAGCGTGATGCGCCCGATCAGTTGGCACGCTACCTGTCGGGTTTTGGCGAGCAGTTTGTCGGCCTGCGGGGCGAGCGCCCGGCATTGCGCGAGATCACGCGCCGTTACCGCACGACGTTCAGCCACGGTGAGCCCGATGCCAACGGCAATTACGATGTCGCCCACAGTACGGCGCTGTTCATCTTCGACCGCAGCGGTGAGATCCGCCTGTTGGCACGGGAGGACGTCGCGGTTGCCGACCTCGAGAATGATCTCCGGATTCTGCTTGAGCAGGGCTGATGGAGCAGGGCTGAGCGAATTACCGAACTCGCACGCTGTCAGCCGCGCTTGCGGCGCTGGTCGGGCAGGCCCAGCACGCGCTGCAGGTAACGGCCCGTGTGCGAGGCTTCGATACGGGCGACTTGCTCCGGCGTTCCCGTCGCCACGATCGTCCCGCCCTTGGCACCGCCCTCGGGACCCAGGTCGATCAGCCAGTCCGCCGTCTTGATGACGTCGAGATTGTGTTCAATGACAACGACCGTGTTGCCGTGATCGCGCAGCCGATGCAGTACCCGCAGCAGCTGTTCGATGTCATGGAAGTGCAGCCCGGTGGTTGGCTCATCGAGTATGTACAGCGTGCGGCCGGTATCACGCTTCGACAGTTCGCGCGCGAGCTTCACCCGCTGGGCTTCGCCCCCGGATAGCGTAGTGGCGTTCTGGCCGAGGCTGATGTACGACAGCCCCACGTCCATCAACGTATCCAGCTTGCGCTTGAGCACGGGGACGGGTGCGAAGAACTCCACGGCTTCTTCCACCGTCATCGACAGCACGTCGGCGATGGTCTTGCCCTTGTACTCGATGTCGAGTGTCTCGCGATTGTAGCGCGCGCCCCGGCAGGTTTCGCAGGTGACGTACATGTCCGGCAGGAAGTGCATCTCGACCTTGATCACGCCATCGCCCTGGCATGCCTCGCAGCGCCCGCCCTTGACGTTGAAGCTGAAGCGGCCGGACTTGTACCCGCGCGACCGTGCCTCGGGCACGCCGGCAAAGAGCTCGCGGATGGGGGTGAACAGTCCGGTGTAGGTGGCCGGATTGGACCGCGGCGTACGCCCGATCGGACTCTGGTCGATATCGACCACCTTGTCGAAATGTTCCAGTCCGTCGATACCCGCGAGCGGCGCTGTATCCCTGCTGGAGCCGTAAAGGTGGCGCGCCATGTGCGGGTACAGGGTATGGTTGATCAGTGTCGATTTGCCCGAGCCCGACACACCGGTCACACAGGTGAGCAGCCCGGCCGGTATCTCGGCGGTGACCGCCTGCAGATTGTTGCCGCAGGCATCGCGCATGACCAGCGAACGTTCGTCGCGCGGTGTGCGCGCGGTCGGGATCTCGATTCGCCGATGGCCGCTCAGGTACTGGCCGGTGAGCGACGCCGAGTTGGCCTCGATATCCTCCGGCTTGCCCTGCGCCACCACGTGGCCGCCGTGTACGCCGGCACCGGGCCCCATGTCGATGACATAATCGGCACTGCGGATCGCATCCTCATCATGTTCGACGACGATCACCGTGTTGCCGAGATCACGCAGATTGGTCAGTGTGCGCAGCAAACGATCATTGTCCCGCTGGTGCAGGCCGATTGAGGGCTCGTCGAGCACATACATCACCCCGACAAGACCCGCGCCGATCTGACTGGCGAGGCGGATGCGCTGCGCCTCGCCGCCCGACAGCGTCTCGGCACTGCGATCCAGGGTCAGATAGTCGAGCCCGACGTTGACGAGGAACGCCAGGCGCTCGCGAATCTCCTTGATGATCCGCGCCGCAATCTCGCCGCGATGGCCGGGCAATTCGAGTTCGCTGAACCAGGCCAGGGCGTCGCCGATTGGCATGCGCACCACGTCGGGCAGGGAGCAACCCCCGACGAATACGTGGCGGGCGGTGACGTTGAGGCGCGAGCCATGACAATCCGGACAGGTTTCATGACTGATGTAGCGCGCCAGCTCCTCGCGCACGGATGCCGCGTCCGATTCCCGATAGCGCCTGGCCATGTTCGGCAGCACGCCTTCGAACGGGCGCATGCGCTTGACGGTCTGGCCACGCTCGTTGGTATAGCGGAATTCGATTTCACGTTCGCCACTGCCGTGGAGGACGAGGTCGCGCGCGGATTGCGGTAGCTGCGAGAAGGGGGTCTCGGGATCGAAGCCGGCGTGGCGCGCCAGTGACTGCACCATCTGGAAGTAATAGGCATTGCGCCGGTCCCAGCCGCGGATCGCCCCGGCGGCGAGCCCCACGTCGGGCTGCGCGACCACGCGTGCCGGATCGAAGAATTCGTGCGTGCCGAGGCCGTCGCAGGTCGGGCAGGCGCCGAGCGGATTGTTGAACGAGAACAGCCGCGGTTCCATCTCCGGGACCGCGTATCCGCAGTGCGGGCAGGAGAACCGGGAGGAAAAGGTCAGCGCGGCGCGTTCCGGGTCGTCGATCCACGCGACCCGGGCCACGCCATCGGCGAGCTCGAGGGCGGTTTCGAACGACTCGGCCAGACGCAGGCGCTGGTCCGGGCGTGCGCGAAAGCGGTCCACCACGATCTCGATCGTGTGCTTGCGCCGCGGATCGAGCTTGGGCGTCTGATCCAGTTCGTGGATCGCGCCATCGATGCGGGCGCGGATAAAGCCCTGGCTGCGGTAGCGACCCAGCAAGGCCTCGTGCTCCCCCTTGCGGTCCTCGATCACCGGGGCCAGCAGCATCAGCTTGTCACCCTCCGGCAGCGCCAGCAGCTGATCGACCATCTGGCTCACGGTCTGGGCGTCGAGCGTGGGGCCGTGATCGGGGCACTCCGGCCTGCCGGCGCGGGCGTAGAGGAGCCGCAGGTAGTCGTAGATCTCGGTGATCGTGCCGACGGTGGAGCGCGGATTGTGCGATGTCGCCTTCTGCTCGATCGAAATCGCCGGCGACAGCCCCTCGATGCTGTCCAGATCCGGCTTTTCCATCACCGACAGGAACTGGCGCGCATACGCGGACAGCGACTCGACGTAACGTCGCTGGCCCTCGGCGAACACCGTGTCAAAGGCGAGCGAAGACTTGCCGGAGCCGGACAGGCCCGTGACGACGATCAGACGATCACGCGGCAGATCGACATCGATGCTTTTCAGGTTGTGCGTACGTGCGCCGCGGACGCTGATCTGGCTCATGCGGGATCCGTAGACTGCTGTTGCCGGGGGAGTGCTGTGGCGCGGGCATGGCGATGGGGCCGACCAGCGTCGACCCGCCGGGCCTGCACGGGCGCCGCCCAATCGACCACTATACGCCGCCGCTGCCCACCGGTGGAACCTCGGTATGTGCCTGCTATGTTCGTGGCTTGGTGGGAGCACGGATGCGGGCATCGCGGCGATGCTCGGCGTGCGGTGACCTGCTACCATCGCGACCCGCCTGCGCTGCCCGGAACGCCGATGTTGCCTCTGTTTTGCCCTCATCCTGCACGCCTGCGTGCACACCCAACATGGGCATGATCGCGGCCGAACGCCGGGCCGCCACGGGGCTGGCGGCCGTCTACGCCCTGCGCATGCTCGGGCTGTTCGTGCTGCTTCCGGTGCTGGCGCTGGCGGCCCGGGATCTCGCCGGCGCGACGCCGCTGCTGATCGGCCTGGCACTCGGCATCTACGGTCTGACCCAGGCGGCACTGCAGGTTCCCTTCGGACTGCTGTCGGATCGGTTCGGGCGCAAGCGCGTCATCCTTGTCGGGCTGCTGCTGTTTGCCGCTGGCAGCATCCTCTGTGCACTGGCCGATTCGATCTGGGGCATCATCATCGGCCGCGCCCTTCAGGGGGCTGGCGCCATCGCCGCCGCCCTGATGGCGCTGGCGGCCGACCTCAGTCGCGACGAGGTGCGCACGCGCATGATGGCCGTGATCGGGGTCAGTATCGGTGCCGCGTTCGCGCTCGCCCTGGTGGCCGGTCCGCTGCTGCATGGGTGGCTCGGTCTGGACGGACTGTTCTGGGTAACCACGCTGTTCGCGCTGATCGCGATCGTGATCCTCTACACCGTCGTGCCCGAGCCGCATGTGCGCCAGCCGCAACGCGAAACCTCGCCGGCGCGCGATCAGCTGCGTGCGGTCCTGCGGCACCGGGGCCTGCTGCAGCTCGACGGCAGCATCTTCACCCTGCATTGCATCATGACCGCGATGTTCGTGGCCCTGCCGCTGACGCTCGAAGAGGCCGGCCTCGCCGGTGCGCAACACTGGCAGTTGTACATCCCGGTGCTGGCGCTGTCGGTCGTGTTTCTGGTGCCGCTCGTGGTACTCAGCGAACGTGCCGGGTGGGCCCGGGCGGTTGTGGTGGGCACCATCGCGCTGATCGCGCTTGGTCAGCTGGGGCTTGCCGCGACGGCTGGTGATCTGTGGTTGCTCGGTGGCGTGCTGCTGCTGTTCTTCATCGGCTTCAACGTGCTCGAGGCGCTGCTGCCGGCACGCGTCTCCCGGGTCGCCCCGGCTGCGCACAAGGGTACCGCGATGGGTGTGTACGCCTCCGCCCAGTTCCTCGGCGCCTTCGCCGGCGGACTGCTTGCCGGCGGCGTCCAGCAGCTGGCCGGCACGCCGGCGGTATTCTTCGTCCTCGCCCTGATCGCCCTGGCCTGGGCGTTTTGTGCCTGGTGGATGCATGAGCCCGAAACCCGGACCAGCGTTCTTGTGCGCATGCCCTCGGCCACCGCGCGCGATGCGGACGCGCTCGCGGACACGCTGACCCGTGTCCCGGGCGTCCGTGAGGTCGTGGTCGTGCAGGCCGAAGGCGTCGCCTATCTGAAGGTGGATCGCGAGGCCTTCGATGCCGAAGCGGTCCGCGCGCTCGGCCTGAGCGTGTCCGGTTAGAAACTCCCTGAAGCACGAGCAGCCCGGCCTTGCCGGCATGACGCACCTGTAATGTCGCGGCCACGACCACTCCATTGCCGGTCAGGCAGGATGACAACTGTTGATGACGCAGGTTGTCTGCTCATCTTCATGAATTGCATGTGTTTCCCCCTTCAGGCAGTAGTCATTGGGGCCATCCGCTCGGCAGCTACGGCGCCGAATCCGGATGGCCCTTCTTTTTGTCCGTACCGCCCGTGCTGCTGAACCTCGCAAGCGGCCCGCCGGTGCGCGCAGTGCCCGCATGCCTCGCCGGCTGTGCGATAATCGCGCGACTGGCCGGCGGCATCCGCTCCACCGGCGCGCAGAATCAACCAGCAGGGAGAGGGCAGTTTCATGGCGGCACGTGGTATCAACAAGGCCATTATCGTGGGCAATCTCGGCGCCGATCCCGAGACCAAGTACATGCCGAGCGGCACCGCAGTGGCGAACCTGCGGGTGGCGACGACCGAGGCATGGAAGGACAAGACCAGCGGTGAGCAGCAGGAGCGCACCGAATGGCACCGGATCGAGGCATTCGGCCGGCTGGCGGAGATCATGGGCGAGTATCTGAAGAAGGGCTCCCAGGTCTACATCGAGGGGCAGATCCGCACCGACAAGTGGCAGGATCGCGAAGGCAATGACCGCTACACCACCAAGATCGTCGCACGCGAGATGCAGATGCTTGGCGGCCGTGGCGGCGGCGGTGGCACGGCCGGTTTCGATGACGGTGCACCCGCGGCCAGTCGTGGCGGTAGCGGCGGCGGCGGCGGCCGGCAGAGCCAGCCGGCCGTGGACGACCTCGACGACGACATTCCGTTCTGATTCGAGCTGCCCGCCCGGGTCAACCGGGCGGGCCTGATCCCATGCAAGCTCCCCCGATCGCCCAGCGACACCTTCGCGCTGCGGTGCTGGTTACCCTGCTCGCGTTTGTCGGCTACCTCCTGCTGCTGGGCGGGGTCGACGCAGGCGAGGCCCTGCGTGCGCTGGGTGCGGTCCCGGCCACGATCTGGCTGGCAATCCTGGCGTTGTCGCTGTTCAACTATGGCTTGCGCTGGCTGCGCTGGCACTGGCTGCTTGTGCAGGGCGGCTATCCGGTGCCTGCGGGCCGCAGCCTGTTGATGTACGTCGCTGGTTTCGCCTTTACTGCGACGCCGGCCAAGGCGGGTGAGGCGGTGCGCGCGGCCTACCTGCGTGGCGAGGGCGTGCCGGTGGCGCGCACGTTATCACTGCTCTATCTTGAACGCTGGCTCGACGGCGTCGCCGTTGCCCTGCTGACCATCGGCGCCATCGGCTTGTGGACCGGCTCGATCCTCCAGACCTTGCTGCTGGTTGGCGGTTTTCTGGCCATTGTCATGTTGATGGCGAGTCGGCGCGTGATGCTCGGACTGCGTCGCCTCTGTGCCGCGCGGCCGGGCCGCGTGACCGACTGGCTGAGCGAGTTGCTCACGGGCATCGAGACCCTGCTCAGGCCGCGCCTGCTGGGCGGCGGTATCCTGCTCGGCGTTGTCGCCTGGGGGGCCGAAGGCATAGGGCTCGCACTGGTCCTCTGGGCGCTTGCCGCCGAGGTCTCCCTGGAGCTTGCCATCGGCGTCTATGCGGCCGCGATGCTGGGTGGTGCCGTCACGCTGTTGCCGGGCGGACTCGGGGGGGCCGAGGCGGTCATGATCGGTGCCCTGATCAAGGCTGGTACCGGGGCGGGCGTGGCGTCGGCCGCCACCGTGATCTGCCGGGTTGCCACATTGTGGTTCGCGGTCGGTCTCGGTGCGCTCGCGGTTTTCGCGCTGGCGCTGCGCCCGGCACGACCGGAGATGGAGGATCTGACTTGAGTAATGACACCACTTCGGCGGCACCGCTTGTGGTCGATCTCGACGGCACGCTGATTCGCGCCGACCTGCTCTGCGAGGGGCTGTTCCGCATCCTGCGCCAGCGGCCCTGGCGGCTTCCGCTTCTGCTGGCCGCCTTGTTGCAGGGCCGTGCCGCATTCAAGGCGAAGGTGGCGCAGGAAGCGGACCTGGATCCCGCCGGCCTGCCCTGGAACCAAGCCGTGCTCGCTCATGTGCGCGAGCAGCGCGCACACGGACGCTCCGTGTGGCTGGCGACGGCGGCGGATCGGCGGTCCGCCGAAGCCGTTGCCCGGCATCTGGGCCTGTTCGACCGCGTGTTTGCCAGTGCGCCGGATGACAACCTCAAGGGCGCGCGCAAGCTGGCTGTAGTGCAGGCCGCGGCACCGGACGGCTTCGACTACATCGGTGATTCCGCGGCCGACCGTCCGCTGCTGGTGGCGGCGCGCGAGGCCTGGACCGTGGGTCCACAAGCCGCGCGGCTGGCGCAGCAGGCGGCCGCTGTCGACGGGTGCGTGCGGCCGTTGCCCGGCCAGCCGCCGACGCCGGGGCTGGCCTTCGCGGTGCTGCGCCTCATCCGGCCCCACCAGTGGCTCAAGAACGCGCTCGTCTTCCTGCCGCTGGTCGCGGCGCATGAGTGGCATGACACCGCCGCGGTCACCTATTCGGCGATCGCCTTTGCCGCCTTCTGCCTGGTCGCCTCCGCGGCGTACGTTCTCAACGATCTGCTCGATGTCGAGCATGACCGCCACCACCCGCGCAAACGCAGCCGGCCCATCGCGGCGGGGACCGTCGGGCAGATGTTTGCGCTGCTGCTGTTGCCGTTGCTGTTGATCGTGGCGATGGCCTTCGCCGTGTTGCTGCCCTGGCAGGCAGGCGCCGTGCTGCTGGCCTATTTCGTGCTCACGACGCTGTACTCGATCTATCTCAAGCGCATCGCA
>CAZJGZ010000017.1:23070-28426 GCA_964545695.1 uncultured Ectothiorhodospiraceae bacterium
GGCTGCAGCGTTGCCGCGGCAGTCGTGCTCGGCCTGTACACGACGGGTGATTCGCTCACCGAGTTGTACAGTCATTCGGTCACGCTGCTGCTGGCCGTGCCGCTCGTCCTGCTCTGGCAGTGTCACCTGTGGCTGGCGACGATTCGCGGGCGCATGCACGACGACCCGCTGGTCTACGCCGTACGTGACCGTGTCACCTGGTGCATCGCCGGGATGGTGCTGGCGCTGTTCGTGGCCTCGTTGTAATGGTCGCGGCCGGGCAGCCCTGGGGGCGGCGCCAGGCTCCGCACACCGGGCCGTTGGTGCAACGCCGCTCCCGCCATGACGCCTTCCCCGCCGGCGCCGGCCCGTGGCTGGCCTGGGGCAATGGCCGCAGCTACGGTGATGTGGGCTGCAACACCGGTGGCAACCTGATCGACGCGCGCGGCGCCAGCCGCATCCTTGATTTCGACCCCGTGGCGGGACGGCTGCGGTGCGAGAGCGGCGCGCTGCTGGCGGACCTGCAGCGCCTGATCGTGCCGCACGGCTGGTTCCTGCCGGTGGTACCGGGCACCGAACTGATCACGGTCGGTGGCGCCATCGCCAACGACGTCCATGGCAAGAACCACCATCGCGCCGGCAGCTTCGGTCATCACGTGCTCGCACTGACGCTGCTGCGCAGCGATGGCGCCCGCTGGCACTGCACCCCGCGGGATACGCCCGATGCGTTCGCCGCGACGGTCGGCGGGCTCGGCTTGACCGGCGTGATCACCGAGGCCGAACTCGTGCTCAAGCCCCTTGTGGGCACGGGCTGGCTGCGTGAGCGCGCCCGTCGCACGCCCCACCTGGCAGCGACGCTCGAGACCCTGGCCGAGGTCGATCAGGCCCATGAATACACCGCCGTCTGGCTCGATTGCCTGGCGCGGGGGCGACGCCTCGGGCGCGGGCTGGTCCTGGGTGCCGATCACGCGCCGGATGACTGGCCACCGCCGGCGGCGCGACGTGGTCTGCGCGTGCCCATGACGCCGCCGATCAGCCCGGTACAGTCGTGGAGCCTGCGCGCCTTCAACGCGCTGTATTATCATGCGCGCCGCGATGATTCGGGCTGCCGGTCGGTCTGGTATCGCCCGGCGCTGCATCCGCTGGATGGCATCCGCGACTGGAATCGTCTGTATGGTCGCAGGGGGTTCGTGCAGTGCCAGGTGGCAATCCCGCCAACGAACCATGCGGCCGTGCTCACGGAGCTGATCGAGCGCACCGCCCGCCATGGCGAGGGCTCGTTCCTGGTCGTGCTCAAGCGTTTCGGCGCGATGGCGGGGCCGGGTCAGCTGTCGTTTCCGCGTGCTGGCTACACACTGGCACTGGATTTCCCGTGGCGTGGCGAATGGACTGGCACACTGGTGCGAGAACTGTACGATGTCGCCCTCGATGCGGGTGGCACCATCTATCCGGCCAAGGATGCGGTAATGACGCCAGAACAATTCCGGCGGGCCTTCCCGCAACACGAGCAATTCCGCGTCTGGATGGACGCGGGCCTGCGATCCGATTTCGCCCGGCGCGTGGAGCTGGCATGACCGACCGACACATTCTCATCTTCGGTGCCACCTCGGCGATCGCCGAACACGCGGCACGCCGCCTGGCCGCCCGTGGTTGCGCGCTGGCGCTCGCCGGCCGCGACCAGGAGCGGCTCGAGGACATCGCGGCCGATCTGCGCAATCGCGGTGCGCCCGCGTGCACCGTGCTTGCGTTCAACGCCGAACGTCCCGACACCATCCCGGAGATTTTCGCGGTCGCTGCCCAGACACGAGCGGTGACCGACGTGCTTATCGCCCACGCGCTGCCGCAACCGAAAACCTGGCCGGGCGAGCCCGGCCTGCAGCGTTACATCCGCGTCAACACCACCAGCTCGATTGCCTGCATGCACGAAGCGGCGGAGCATTTCGCGGCGCACGGGGGCGGCGTCATCGCCTGGGTGTCGAGCCCGGCCGCGTTGCGCGGTCGGCGCAAGAACTGGCTCTACGGCGCGACCAAGGCCGCCGGCGACGTGGCCCTGGAAGGCATTGGTGGCAAGTACCGCGAGGCCGGTGTCCGGGCACTGCTGCTGCGGCCGGGGCCGACACGCACGGCGTTCAATGCCGGCCTCGATCCGGCCGCGAGCTGGTCCGAGCCGGAGGCGGTCGGTGTGCGCATTGCCGACCTGATGTATGCCCGCGCCCGGGGCGAGCGCTACATCCCCGGTTACTGGTGGCTGCCCGCCACCGTCCTGCGGCTGCTGCCGACGGCGATTCTGAGTCGACTCAAGGGCTGATGGCCCGGCGAGCCGGCAGCGGTTGTCCGGAGCCCCTCGCCGGCATGGTCCCGCCGCCGGCCTTATCCAGTTGCGTGCTCAGCTTAGCGCGCACCGATTCTGGCCGGGTCCTCGCCAGAGGCGTAGAATACGCCCTCGTTCAAAAAACGCGCCTGGCCGCGGCCCGTGCGGTTCCGAACCAGAGGCCCGACGGATCGCAGACCTGCGGAATCACTACACGAACACGGATATTCTGATGACACGATTGATCGAGCCGCATGGTGGCACGCTCAAGGTCGGCTATGTCGACGCCGACGCGGCCCCGACCCTCACCGCCGAAGCCGGCGACCTGCCTGAATGGAACCTGACCCATCGCCAGCTGTGCGACGTCGAGCTCTTGCTCAACGGCGGCTTCTCGCCGCTGGAGGGTTTCCTGACCCAAGCCGACTATGACTCGGTGTGCGCCAACATGCGCCTCACCGACGGCACCCTGTGGCCGATGCCGATTACCCTCGATGTCAGCCGTGAATTCGCGGAACGCCTCGCGGGTGCAAGCACCGATCAACCGGCGCGGATCGCGTTGCGCGATGCCGAGTACTGCCTGATCGGTGTGATGGAAGTGACCGACATCTGGGAGCCGGACAAGTCGCGGGAGGCCGAAAGTGTATTCGGCAGTGACGACACGGCTCATCCGGGTGTGGCCTATCTGCACCATCAGGCCGGCGATGTCTATCTGGGCGGGCGCGTCCTGGGCCTGACGCCGCCGACGTACTACGACTTCAAGCATCTGCGCAACAGCCCGCAACAGTTGCGTGACTTCTTCGAAAAGGTCGGCTGGACCCGCATCGTTGCATTCCAGACGCGCAATCCGATGCACCGCGCGCACCAGGAGCTCACCTTCCGGGCGGCCAAGGAAGCCGAGGCGAACCTGCTGATCCATCCCGTGGTCGGCATGACCAAGCCGGGCGACATCGATCACTTCACCCGTGTGCGTTGCTACGAGTACCTGATCAAGCGCTATCCGGAACAGACCACCACGCTGTCGCTGCTGCCGCTGGCCATGCGCATGGCCGGGCCGCGGGAAGCCGTCTGGCACGCGCTGATCCGCAAGAACTACGGCTGCACGCACTTCATCGTCGGCCGTGACCACGCCGGACCCGGCAAGAATAGTGCGGGCGAGGACTTCTACGGTCCCTACGATGCCCAGGAGCTGATGCAGTCACTGGAGAGCGAGCTCGGCATCGTCATGGTGCCGTTCAAGGAGATGGTCTACGTCGAGGACCGTGGCCAGTACGTGCCGCGTAGCGAGATCGGCGAGGATGAGAACGTGCTGGCGATCTCCGGCACCGAGGTCCGTCGGCGCCTGGAAGAGGGCATCGACATCCCCGACTGGTTCTCCTATCCCGAGGTGGTCACCGAACTGCGCCGGTCGCGCCCGCCCAAGTCCGAGCAGGGTTTTACCTGCCTGCTCACCGGGCTGTCGGGTGCCGGCAAGTCGACCATCGCCCACGCCCTGCTGAACAAGCTGATGGAGCTCGGTGGACGACCGGTGACCCTGCTCGACGGCGACGTCGTGCGCAAGAACCTGTCCAGCGAGCTGGGGTTCTCGAAAGAGCACCGCGAAATCAACGTCAAGCGCATCGGTTTCGTCGCCAGCGAGATCACCAAGAATGGCGGTATCGCCATCTGTGCGCCGATTGCGCCTTATGCGCAGACCCGGCGCGCCGTGCGCGAGATGGTGGAACAGTACGGCGGGTTCCTCGAAGTCCACGTGGCCACGCCGCTCGCGACCTGCGAGGAGCGTGATCGCAAGGGCCTCTACGCGCTTGCGCGTGCGGGCAAGGTGCAGCACTTCACCGGCATCAGCGATCCCTATGAGGTGCCGGAGAATCCGGATCTGAGCCTGAACACGGAGGATCTGTCGCCTGATGAGGCGGCGCACCAGATCGTGCTCAAGCTGGAAAAACTGGGGTATATCAAGTAACACCGCTGCCGGCGCGGTGGCAACGGCCGGCGCCCGTCGTAGCGGCGCCGGCCGGGCGTCGCGCCGTGTTTCGCACCTGCCGGGCTCAGCCTGTATGGTGTCGGCGTTATCGGATCGGCGGGTAAAGGGGGTCACCAAACCGTGATCTGGGAAGCTTGGTTGACCCTGGGGGTTCTGGCGGGCGTCCTCGGACTGGTTTCGATGACCCGCATGGCCACCGATATGGTGTTCCTCGGCGGCCTTACCGTCCTGCTGCTGGCTGGTGTCCTGAGCCCGCGCGAAGCCTTTGGTGGTCTCGCCAACGAGGGGCTGATCACGGTCGCCGTCCTCTACGTCGTGGTCTCGGGTCTGCAGGAGACCGGCGGCATCCGCTGGATTGTCCAGTACGTTCTCGGCAAGCCGCGGTCGCTGCGCCATGCACAGACCCGGGTGATGATGCCGGTCGCCTTCCTCAGTGCCTTTCTCAACAACACCCCGGTGGTGGCGATGCTCATCCCCGCCATCCGCGAGTGGACCAAGAAGTTCGATCTGGCTTCGTCCAAGCTGATGATCCCGCTGTCCTATGCGGCGATTCTCGGCGGCACCTGTACCCTCATCGGTACCAGTACCAATCTCGTGGTCAACGGTCTGCTGATCGAGAAGGCACCCGGCGCGGGGCTGCGCATGTTCGACCTCGCCTGGGTCGGTGTGCCCGTGGCGGTGATCGGGGTTGGTTTCATCCTGCTGTCCTCGCGCTGGCTGCTGCCTGATCGACGGCCGGTCATCAGCCAGCTCGCCGATCCGCGTGAGTACAGTGTGGAGATGCTGGTCGATGCGGACGGGCCGCTGGTGGGCAAGAATATCGAGAACGCCGGCCTGCGCCACCTGTCCGGCATGTTCCTCGCCGAGATCGATCGTGACGGTACGGTGCTGCCCGCCGTGTCACCCAGTGAGGTCCTGAATGCCGGTGACCGACTGGTCTTCGTCGGCATCCCCGAATCGGTGGCCGAGTTGCAGAAAATCCGCGGCATCAGTCCGGCCACCAATCAGTTGTTCAAGCTGGAAGGGCCGCGTTCGCAGCGCGCCCTGTTCGAGGCCGTGGTGTCGGCCAACTGCCCGGTGGTCGG
>CAZJGZ010000018.1:0-9245 GCA_964545695.1 uncultured Ectothiorhodospiraceae bacterium
CGCTTCCCGCCGATGGTGCTGCATCTGATCGCCAGCGGTGAACAGTCCGGCCAGCTCGATCAGATGCTGCACCGCGCCGCCGACCATCAGGAACGCGAGACGCGGATGAAGGTCTCGCTGCTGGTCAACATCTTCGAACCGGCGGTGATCCTGGTCATGGGCCTTGCCGTGCTGGTCATCGTGCTGGCCATCCTGCTACCGATATTCGAGCTCAACCAACTCGTGCGCTGAGCACATGGAGCTGACCGTATGTCTTCAGCCGGGAGCAACATGACGCATCCACCGCTGGACCCGGTTCGCCACCCCGACCTCGCCCTGCGCGCCCTGGAGCAGTCCGGCGAGGCGATATGCGTGGTGACACCCGACGTGCGCTACGCCTGGGTGAACGCGGAATTCTGCCGGCTGACCGGTTATGCCCCGGACGAGGTCGTCGGCCAACCGGTGGCCATCATGCGCGCCGATGTCCACGACAGTGCGTTCTACCAGGAAATGCACGACGCCATCTTTCGCGACGGTGTCTGGCACGGTGAGGTCTGGCGCCGGAAAAAGGATGGCGAGGCGTTTCCCGCCCTGCTTACGGTCAGTGCAGTGCTGGATCAGGCCGGGGAAATCGAGTGTTTCGTGGATTTCTTTTCCGACATGGGGGCTGCGAACACGGATCGCGAGCGTCTCGAATTCCTGATCAACCATGATGCCCTCACCGAGCTGCCCAACCGACGGCTGTTCCAGGACCGTCTGGCGACAGCCATCAAACGGGCTGAACGTTACGAGACTTCGCTGTGCCTGATCTTCGTGGATCTCGACAATTTCAAACAGATCAATGATCGTCTCGGCCATGCCGCCGGTGACCGCGTACTCGCGCGCATCGGCAGTGAACTGCAGCATGCCGTCCGCGATGCCGACACCATCGCGCGTGTCGGCGGCGACGAGTTCGTCATCCTGCTCGAGGGTGGTGACCCGGCGGCACTGCGGGAGGAGTACTTCCGGCGCATCAACGCCGCCCTGAGCAGCGTCGCCGACGAGCTCGACATCGACGTCGCGCTGGGCGCCAGCCTCGGCATCGCCTCGCATCCGCAGGATGGCGAGACCCCCGACGCACTCTACGCGGCCGCCGACAAGGCCATGTACGCCGAGAAGGAGCACCATCGGGACCCGGGCCCCGGCGAGGCACGCTGAACGCGACCGTCAGACCTGCCGCGGGACGTCATCCTGTGCCTTCGGGCCCGATTCACGCGTCTCATCGTCCTCGGCGCCAGCCTCATGCCAGCGTGGATCGTACTCCCAGCCACCAGGGGTCCCCGTGGCTTCGGGCATGAGCTGGAACGGCTCCTTCTCCGTGATGCCCGCCCAGCCGCGTCGAGTGGACCGATAGAGCGCGAAGGCGAACAGGGCAACACCGATGGCCGCGTTGTGCACGAACAGGCCGATCGGCCCCAGCCACTCGATCATGCCGGCGGCCACCAGCGGCCCGGCGACGGAGCCGATGCCGTAGGCCAGTACCAGACCGCCGGCCGCCTGCACCCGCTCCTCCGGGCCGAGGTAATCGTTGGCGTAGGCCACGCCCAGCGGGTAGAGCGTCGCGATCAGGGCGCCGAACAGCGTGGCCAGCAGGAGCAGCGGGATGCCATGCTGCTCCCAGACAAAACCTGTCGTCATGACCTGCATGCCGACGAAGCCCCCGATGGCCGCCGCCGTCGTCCCGCCCGCGAGCGCCACCAGTGCGATCACGCCCCGGCGATCGAAGCGATCGGACAGATAACCGAGCGGGAACTGCAACAGCAGACCGCTGAGGATGAGCGCGGTCATCAGTGCACTGATCTGGTTCGTGGTCAATCCGAGGTCCTGGCCGAAGGGGGGCCCCATGCCGAACAGCGAACTGATGGCCAGGCCGGCGACGACACAGGCCATGCACGCGACCGGCGCGGCCCGGAACAGGGCAATCGGGCCGAACATGCCGGTGTCGCGCGGCTCCGGGTTGCTGCCACGGGTCAGGGCCACCGGCAGGACACCGAGCGCGAACAGCAACGCGGCCAGCATGAACAATTCGGTCGTCGCCGGGTCCGCGACACTCAGCATGAGCTGCCCGCCACCGAAGCCGAGGAAGCTGACCATGGCGTGCAGGGACAGCACGGTGCCGCGGGTATCAGTGGTGACACGCTCGTTCAACCAGCTCTCGGTGCAGATGTAGAGCCCGGCCGAGCAAAACCCGAGTACGCCACGCAGCACGGCCCACGACACCGGCTCGAGCAGAAACGGATGCAGCAGGACCACGGCCGCCGACAGGGCCGCAAACGCACTGAAGGCGCGGATGTGACCGACCCGGTTGATGACGCGCCCGCAGAACCAGGCGCCGAGGATCGTGCCGACGTAGAACGCCGACATCATGGCGCCGATGAGGGGCCGCGGGAATTCCTCGATACCGGCGCGCACGCCGGCAAAGGTATTGAACGTGCCCGTGGCCAGCAGCATCAGCCCGAAACCGAGCATCAGCGGAGCGACCTGGAACAGCACACGGGCGAGCATCGAACCTTCCTGTCTCAAACGGGCGGATGTTGGGCGCGATTGTACGCGGCCATTACTGCCGTGAGGCCGGCGGTAACCCCGCGGATACTACTTGATTCCCCGTCGGGCGATCCCATCTGTGCAGAGAGAAGGCGTGGACGACCCGAACCCTCACGCCAAACGCGGATTCGCCGACGGACCACACGGGAACCATGCCCATGTCTACCACACTTGCCGATTTTCAGCACCGGTTCGAACCGGCGACGGCGGGGTCCGGGTCACCGCTGCTGCTGCTCCACGGTACCGGCGGCAGCGAGGATGATCTCATCCCGCTGGCCCGCGAGGTTGCGCCGGGTGCAGCGCTGCTGGCACCACGCGGACGGGTCCTGGAAGGGGACATGCCGCGCTTCTTTCGCCGCCTGGCCGCAGGCGTGTTCGACGAGGACGACCTGCGCAGGCGTACCGATGAACTCGCGGCGTTCATTGCTGCCGCGCGCGCGGAATACAATCTGCGCGCACCGATCGCCGTGGGCTATTCCAATGGCGCCAACATCGCCGCCAGCCTGTTGCTGCAATGTCCCGGCGTACTGGCCGGTGCCGCGCTGCTCCGGTCGATGCCGCCCTTCCGCACGCCACCGACCACCAGACTCGACGGCACGCCGGTACTGCTGCTCACGGGCGAGCGCGACACCCTGATCCCACCGCAACATGCCGCGGAACTCGCGCGCCAGCTCGCAGCCGGCGGGGCGGCCGTCGAGCAGCAGCGGCTGCCCGGCGGACACCGGATCGGCCACGAGGACGTCCACCGCCTTGCCG
Source organism: uncultured Ectothiorhodospiraceae bacterium (assembly GCA_964545695.1). Classification (GTDB taxonomy): domain Bacteria; phylum Pseudomonadota; class Gammaproteobacteria; order XJ16; family Halofilaceae; genus Halofilum. The sequence continues at coordinate 3,319 of CAZJGZ010000018.1, forward strand.
CCTGGCTGGCGGCACGCACCGAGGCATGAGCAGTCGCCACCCGCCACGCACCGGGGGTCTCCACCCCGGCAGCGCACTGACACGAACCATCAGGCTGGAGCAGTGAACATGCAACCGCACGGCATCCATCATCTCACCGCGGTCACCGCCGACGCGCCGGGCAACGTCGACTTCTACACGCGCGTGCTCGGTATGCGCATGGTCAAGAAGACGGTCAACCAGGACGATGTCAGCGCCTACCATCTGTTCTACGGCGATGGCGTGGCCTCGCCGGGAACGGATCTGACGTTCTTCGATTTCCCGGCCGCGCCGGAACGACACGGGACCCACAGCATCACCCGCACCGGCCTGCGCGTGGCCGGCGCCGATACCCTGGCCTGGTGGCAGCAACGCTTCGCCGATCTCGGTATCGAGCACGGCGACATCGGCGAGCGCGATGGCCGCGCAACGCTCGATTTCGTCGACCCGGAAGGCCAGCGCTTCGCACTGATCGAGGATGAAGGTGATACGCCGGCCCACCCCTGGGACCACAGCCCCGTCCCCGCCGGGCAGCAGATCCGCGGCCTGGGTCCGATCACACTCAGCGTGCCACGGCTCGACGGCACGGACGACGTACTCCGGGGACTGCTCGGCCTTGCGGCGGTGCGCGAATACGCGGGCGAGGACGGCTGCCCGGTCCATGTGTACCGAATGGCTGGCGACGGCCCGCACGCCGAGCTGCATGTCGCGATCCAGCCCCACCTGCCGATGACCCGGCCCGGTGCAGGCGGGGTCCACCATGTCGCCCTGCGGATTCCCGACGCGGACTATGCGGCCTGGTGCGATCACCTGCACGGCATCCGCCTGCCCGCCAGCGGCCCGGTAGATCGCTTCTATTTCCGCAGCCTGTACATGCGCGAACCCAATGGCATCCTCATTGAACTCGCCACGGACGGGCCCGGTTTCACCATCGACGAGCCCCTGGCCACGCTGGGTGAGCAGCTTTCACTGCCGCCTTTTCTCGAGCATCGCCGCGCCGAGATCGAGGCCCGCATCAAGCCGCTGTAAGGCTTGCGGGAAAGCGTACGACGGGTCTGCGCGCGGGCGTGCCGCGATCAGCACATCCGGTTCAATCCGCCGGCACCAGTCGGAGCCAGGGTGCACTGGCGGCATCGACCAGTACATGCAGATGGCCGTCGGGGCCGACCCGGACATCGCGGATGCGCAGGCCCTCATCGTCGAGCAGCGCCTCTTCGGCGACGATCTCCCCGTTGCTCACGACGAGGCGCGTGAGATTGGTCCGGGCGAGCGCGCCGACAAAGATGTCGCCGTCCCATCCCGGGAAGGCGCCTCCCATGTAGAACGCGAGTCCCGACGGCGCGAACGAACGCTCCGGCCAGTAATACTCCGGACTCTCGGTCGCGGGATTGTCCGGCGGCAGATCACCGACGTCGGCGCCCGTCGTGTACTCGCGGCCATAACTCGCGATGGGCCACCCGAAGTTGCCGCCCGCGACGATGCGATTGATCTCGTCGCCCGCCCGCGGACCATGCTCGGACTGCCAGATCTCGCCGGTGTCGGGGTGCACAGCCATCCCTTGTGCATTGCGATGGCCATAACTGTAGATCGCGGCATCGGCTGCGTCGTCGCCGACAAACGGATTGTCGGGCGGGATTTCGCCATCGGCCGTCAGGCGCAGCGTCTTGCCGCGCAGGCTCTGCAGGTCCTGCGCACTGTCGCGGTCGCGCCGATCGCCCGAGGTCACGAACAGATGGCCGTCACCATCGAACACGATGCGCGAGCCGAAATGCCCCGTATTGGTCGATGCCGGTGTCGCGACATGGAGGACTTCGAGATCTTCCAGCCGCGATGCGTCGGCATCCAGACGCGCCCTGCCCGTGTGTGTGGCGTACTGATTGCCGCCGCCGTGGGTGGCGGCCCAGGTCAGGTAGATCCAGGCCGTTTGCGGATAGTCGGGGTGCAGCGCCACATCCAGCAGGCCACCCTGACCGACCGCGCTCACATCCGGACCACCGTCCACCTCCGTGCGCTCGCCGGTGGCCGGGTCGATGAGATTCAGACGTCCCGGGCGCTCGGTAACGAGGGCACGCCCGTCGGGCAGGAAGGCAAGCCCCCACGGATGCTCGAGACCCGCGGCCACGACTTCCACGCGGAAGCTGTGGGCTTCACTGGTGAAACGCTGGCCATCCAGTTCGTCGGCGGAGGTGCCACCGCTGCCCGCACACGCTGCCAGCGCGAACACCACCAGCACCAACGGCGGCAACGCCGCGGCACGACCATGCCGCGCGTGCGCGCATCGGTCGGTCCGCCTGCGCAAGCCTCAGGCCTCGCCTTCGAGCTTGTCGGCCATCAGTTGCTGCAGATAGTTCTGCAGGCCGACCTCGTCGATGAGCCGGAGCTGGGTATCGAGGAAGTCGTAATGGCCCTCCTCATCCGCGACAAGCTGGGTGAACAGGTCACGGGTGGCGTAGTCCCGGACCTGTTCGCAGTGCGCGGCCGCCTCGCGGTAATACGCCAGACTGTCCGCTTCGCCCGCGAGGTCACATTCCAGCACTTCACGCACATTCTCGCCGATGCGGAGCTTTTCCAGATCCTGCAGATTGGGGAGGGCGTCCAGGAACAGGATGCGCTGGATCAATTTGTCCGCATGCTGCATCTCCTCGATCGATTCCTCGTACTCCTTCGCGCCGAGCTTGTCGTAGCCCCAGTCGTAGGTCATGCGCGAATGCAGGAAGTACTGGTTGATCGCGGTAAGTTCCTTCTTCAGCGCGCCCTGCAGATACTCGATGACTTTCGGATCGCCTTGCATCGCTCTGGACTCCTGTTTGGACTCAGTCTAAAAACCTGCCCTCATTATTCGCTCGCCACCGAGGGGAATCAAGGTCGCCGCCTCTTGTCCGGACAAATCCCGGCCTGTTCGCGCGGGACGGCCCGCGCCACGCTCAGGCGAGTTCGGGGTCGTCCGCGAGCAGCGCAACCAGTCTGTCGAGGCGGTCGGCGTCGAGCCGATAGGGATTGAACGTCCGGCTGAGATTGAGCCCGAGGATTTCCCGCATGCGTTCGTCCATGGTGGGAAACTTCATGGACCAGCGAGCAAACGCGGGCTCCTCGATGGTGGTGCGCCGCAGGACCTGCAGGCCCCGGTGGCGTTCATCCTGCTCCAGAACGTCGAACAGGCGGTCAACGGCGTCCTCCTCGCCCTCGAGCACCTGCAGGAAATGACCGTCACCAAACAGGAGGGCACCGACGACGCCCCAGGCGGGATTGTTCGCGCGACTCCGGCGGACGATGTTGAATACCTCGCGCTGGGTCGTGGGGGTCTCGATCTGGCCATCACCAAAGGTTGCGGTGCTGGCGTAGACAAGCTGTACCGTGGACATTGCTCTGCTTCCTCTCTCGCGTTATTCGTTCAGGCGGGGATCACGCGCGGCCCAGCAGGCGTTGCAGCCACGAGCCGCGCGCGCGCTTGCTGCCGTTGCCGGCATAGTTTTGATCCGGCTGCTGGTCCTTCGCCGGCTTGCCGACGAGCAGGGCGATCATCTCCTCGATCATCTCGCTGTCGAAGCGATAGGGATCGAAGTGCGTGAGCTTGTGCCGTTTGAGCAGGCGTTCGACATCGCTCTCCATCGGCACGTACTTCATCGACCAGTCCGGGAACCGGCGCTGGCGGATGGGTCGCCGCTCCAGGGTGCTGACATCCTGGTGGCGCGAATCCTGCGCGATGCGTTCATACAGATGATCGACCGCAGCTGCCGGCCCCTCCAGCACCTGGAAGAAGTAGCCATCGCCGTAGTGCAGAACACCGCCAATCTCGAGCCGCGGGTTATTGTTCTTGCACGAGCGCAGGATGCGCGGGATTTCATTGTCTACTGCGGTACCACCGCCCCTGCCGCTGCTCGCGGACTGACTGGCATAGGCAAGGCGAATGAGTTGGTCATTATCGGACATGCTCCCTCCTGCAAGTTGTCATCCGGAGCGCCTCGGCGGCCTTCGCGGGCGCTCGCGTTGTTGATTGGTTGCGTACAATCTATCGCGCCAAGTATACATCCGGATTCACGGTGAGGGCGATTTTCCTCGCGGACGGCCATGACAAGCGCCGCATGGCCCACTAGAGTGATGCCCTTTCCCGACTTTTGAGGCCCCGACACATGCAGCTTGGCGCCCACGTCTCCACCGCGGGTGGCCCCCCGAACAGCCCCGAGCGCGGCCACGCCATTGGCGCGGACTGCATCCAGATCTTCACGCGCAACCAGCGCCAATGGCAGGCCAAGCCGGTCACTGGCGAGGAAGCCGACAGCTTTCGCCGGAATCGCCAGCAATTCGAGATCGGCGCGGTGATGAGCCATGCTTCCTATCTGCTCAACCTGGCCACCCCGGACGACGAGAAATTCGCCAAGTCCTGCCGGGCATTCGCGGAGGAACTCACGCGTTGCCATGCCCTCGGCGTCGATTTCCTCAACTTCCACCCCGGCGCACACACCGGCTCGGGGGAGGCAGCCGGCATCGACCGGATCGCCGCGGGCCTGAACCGGGTATGCCGCGAGCATCGCGACAAGACCGATGTGCTGCTGGTACTGGAGAACGTCGCCGGCCAGGGCACGACGCTGGGCCGGGACTTCGATCAACTGCGCGCGATCCTCGATCGCCTCGACGAGCCCGAGCGTTTCGGGGTCTGCGTGGACACCGCCCACGTGTTTGCCGCCGGCTATGCCATCCACGAGGAGGCGGGCTGGGAGGAGACCTGGAACGCGTTCGACCGGATCCTGGGTATGGAACGGCTGGCCGCGCTGCACCTCAACGACTCGCGCGTGCCGTTTGCCTCGCGCAAGGACCGTCACGCCCTGCTGGGCCGCGGCGAGATCGGCCCCGAGAGCTTTCGCCGCGCCGTTACCGATCCGCGGACCCGCGAAGTACCGATGTTCCTTGAGACGCCCGGTGGACCGCCGGGATGGACCGAGGAAATCCGCTGGCTGCGCCGGCTCGCGGCCGGCGAACAGGCGCCACTGCCCGACATCGAGGACGCCGGCGTCAACCTGTGAGGGCGGCTGCGCTCCTCGAGCCGGGCCGCAGCCCCTGCCGGGACGCCATGGCTGACGCCAACCAACGCCGCATCCAGGACAGCAGGCGGATCAGGCCGACGGTGACCGCGTACAGCGGCCGCAGCAGCCAGCGCTGGCCGAGACGCAGCACGATGAGCACCGGCAACAGCAGCACGAACCAGATCGCGCCGGCGACAAGCCACGGCGGCAGCCCCACGGCCTCGGCCAAGCCCCGACCGATACTGTTCAGCACGCCCGGATTCATCACCACGTAACCGATACCGGCCAGCGTACCGCCCACCGCGACCAGCCGCCCCGTGCGCCCGAGCGTGGCACTCGTCCGCGTGGCCGTGGTCGCACCGGCCGCCAGACCGCGGCTTGACCGTGCGACCCCGGTCGCGGCCCGGCCGGCCCGTGCCAGCTTGAAGATCGCCACCGGCACCATGATGTCCACCGTGGCCCACGCGTACTCGGCGGGTGTGATGTCTTCGCCCAGACGCCACTGCGTCTCGACGCGCGTCAGTCCACTGGTGAAAAACCGCTTGACACCGGTCGCGAAGCGCTCGCTCTGCACCCATTCGGCCTCACCGGCCGGCGTCGTCACGAACTGGCCCAGGAAGTCGTAACCGGCGTCGCCAATGAAGTGAATGGCATAGGCGCCGCGCTGCACGGACGTCAGGGCAGACGCCGAATCATCGCCCGGTGCATTGACTGAACCATCCCCGTCGAGCACGTCCGCCGCTGGTTGCCCTCCTGGTTCCGGCGTTGGCGTCACCATCGCGACCATGCGCAGCGTTGCCGGCTCATGGTGCAGGAAATAGTCGATTGGCGGGATGATCGCCGCACCATACTGGCGCAGGATGGCGCGAAACTCCGGCATGCCGCCAT
>CAZJGZ010000018.1:9345-27967 GCA_964545695.1 uncultured Ectothiorhodospiraceae bacterium
ATGATCGCCGCACCATACTGGCGCAGGATGGCGCGAAACTCCGGCATGCCGCCATAAAGCGCGATGACACGGGGGGCCGCTTGCGGGTGCCGCAGTAGTGCGAGGCGGGCATTGAGCACCAGTTCCTCGTCATCGGCGTAGTCGAGCAGCGCGAGACGCACCGCCAGCGGGTAGCCATTCAGCGCGTCGGCATGCCGGGGCAGCTTGTGCTCCATTTCGGCGCGGACAACGCGTTCGTCGAGCGGCTCGTCGCCGAAGAACACGGTGAGTGCAGCCGCGGCGATGGCCGCGACCGCCAGCAGCGTACAAGGGGTTCGCAGGTTCATGGGGCAGGCCTTCCGGTGCTACCGGTCAGACTTCACGGCCTCAGTATAGGGAAGTTTCGGCGAGAGCCGGACGCGCGCGTGGATTCCTTCATGGACCCGCCGGCGTACCGGCAGTTCCCCGCACCCGGCCTGCCACCGGTGTGTCTCCGGGTGTCACGCCTTGTTCCCGAGCAGGCGGTTCAGCCGCTCAATCTCTTCTTCTGCCCGCACCTCGGCGGTTACGTCGTACTGGATACCGAGATAGTAGACCACCGTCCCGGCCCGGTCGCGGATCGGCTCGAGGCTGAAACGGTTGTAGAACAGCGAGCCATCACGGCGATAGTTGCGCAGAGTGACCGTGGTGGCTTCCTTGCGCGCCAGCGCCGAGCGGATGTCGTCGAGACCCGGCTGGTCGCGATCATCGCCGTGCAGGATGCGGCAGTTGATGCCGACGATCTCCTCCCGGCTGTACCCCGTGACCCGCTCGAACGCCTGATTGGCGTAGACGATGGGGTTGTCGGGCTGATCCGGGTCAGACAGGGTGATACCGGTCACGCAGGCATCGAGGATCTGCGCCAGCACGAATGGGATCGGTCCCTCGTCCTTCTCGACTATGAAATCCATCGGCGTCTCCGTGGGTCAGCGTTCACGCTCGACCAGTCCCTTGATGTTGCGCACGGTATTCTCGGCGCCTTGTTCGATCGCCATGCGGATGAGCTTCTCGAACGGGCGCATGTAAAGGTAGACCTTCTTCAGCTCGAATTCGAAATGCAGACGACAGGCATCGTCGCCCCGGGGCTCGAAGTTGTAGCGAATGGCAAAGCGCGCCTGCAGGTCGCCGTCGAAAACGACACGGCGGCCCGGCTGGAGCTCGGTGACTTCGAACCGGGTCTCGCTGCGCCGCCCCTGATCCACCCGCACCTGGCGCCCGCGCGTACCCATGGCGACCTCGCGCGTGTTCAGGGCTTCCAGTTCGCGGACCTCGGGCGACCAGCGCGGATAGTTGTCAAAGAAGTGCACGACGACGAAGTCGTACACCGTATCGACGGAACGCGCGATATCGCGACTGGCCTGACCCTTAATCAAGACGCTGCTCCATGAGACTCATTTCGATACGGCACGCGCGCAGGTTGCAGCCTGCTGCCGACCATCAACACGCAGCCGTCATCATGCCAGAGCACGGAGCCGCGTAGCGCTTGCGCAAGAAGCAGCGTACCAATTGAGCAACGGGACGGGTGAGCAACGGGAGGGACGGGGAAATGGTGGCCAGGGACAGAATCGAACTGCCGACACCGCGATTTTCAGTCGCGTGCTCTACCAACTGAGCTACCTGGCCGGGAAGGCGACGATCGGGCTCATCACCCGAGGCGGCGTATTACAGCGTTTGCGCGGCCGGGCGTCAAGGTGGGCGGATCAATCGGCGAATTCGCGGTGACTGGCGCGACCCGTTCGGGCCGTAACCGCACCGATGTTCAGTCGGCAATGGCCTGCAGCAACCGGGCGATCGGTGCCGGCAGACCTCCGGGCGGTTGCTGCAGCGGGGCCCATGCCTGATCAGCGCCATCACCGATTGCGCGGGTGACCGGAGTCATGACCCGGCAGGGATGCATGCGATAGCGGAAATGGGTGAACCCATGCTCGCGGGCGGGCATGAGCGCCGGCTCGGCGTCGATGCCGCGCGCGGCCAGCCACGCCTGCAACGCATCGATATCGGCGAATTCCGGCAGCGACCAGAGACCACCCCAGATGCCCTGTGGCGGTCGTCGCTCCAGCAGGACCTCCCCCGCCCCTTCGTCCTGCAGGATCAGCACAACGGCCTCGCGGGTAGGGAGGGTCCGTTTCGGCTTGCGCCCGGGCATCTCGTCGGTGCGGCCGGCCAACCGTGCCCGGCAGTCGCTGGCAACCGGGCAGGCGTCACAACGCGGCCGGGACAGACAGACGGTGGCGCCCAGATCCATCATTGCCTGGTTATAGGCGGCGACGCGCTCGTCCGGGGTCCGCGCCTCGGCCTCGCGCCACAGCTCGCGCTGCACCGGGCTGCGCCCCGGCCAGCCCTCGATACCGGCATGGCGTGCGAGAACCCGTTTGACGTTGCCATCGAGGATGGCCTCGCGGTGCCCGCGGGCGAGGCTCTGGATGGCGCCGGCCGTGGAGCGCCCGATGCCCGGCAGGGCAAGCAGCGCCGCCGTGTCCGCGGGCAGTTCACCACCATGCGTCGATACCACCTGCTGGGCAGCCCGATGCAGATTGCGCGCGCGGGCGTAGTAGCCCAGGCCGGCCCAGTGTCCGAGCACGTCATCGACAGGCGCGGCGGCCAGCGTCCGCAGATCCGGGAAACGCTCCATGAAGCGGGCGAAATAGGGACGAACGGTCTCGACCCGGGTCTGCTGCAACATGACCTCGGAGATCCAGACTCGGTAGGGCGTGGCCGGCTGTTGCCAGGGCAGATCGTGACGTCCATGAAGGTCGTACCACGCGAGCACGCGCCTGGCGAAGGCACTGATAGGCTGCGACGCCCCGCCCTCGGCGTCACCAGTCGTCTTTGCGGCCCCCAGCGCTGTACGGCTCACGGGCGGAGGCTCAACGGCTGAACAGGTCGCGCACGCGATCCTCGATCTTTTCCCGTTGTCGGTCGCGCTCGCGCCTGAGCTCCTCTTCGGCTTCGCGGCGCGCCTTGTCCGCCTCCTCCCGCGCGCGCTCGCGCACCTGGTCGGTCTCCTGGCGCAGCCTGGCCTCCAGCGCGGAAGTCAGATCAATGCCCACGCTGGGCGCGAACAGGCTGCCGGTCAGCCGGATCGGGATGGTCAGGCCTTCGAGCCGACCTTCGGGGTCGACATCACCGCCGAGCAATGCTCGGCGAACCACGAACGACGCCGTGTAGTCGATCTCCTGGCGGCCGATATCCACCTTGCCATCCCCTGTGCCGCGCAGATACTCGCTTTCCAGATTGAACCCCCGCGTGGTCAGCACGCCATCGCGGATCCGGCCGGACGCGGACAGGGCCGAGAAGGGTGTGATTCGTTCCTGCGGTTCCTCCTCGGCCTGGTTGCGCATGCGCGCCGAGGCGTTGCGCAATGTCTGATTGATATCCAGGCCGCGAATCGCACCCTCGCCGAAGCGGGCGGTGAAATCGCCATTGAGGGCACTCAGCCAGGCGCCCAGCGAGCCGCCGGCAGTATCGAGTTCGAGCGTGGTGTCGAGCTGGCCGACCAGGGGGGAACGTGCCAGGAAGGCCTCGATCAACGGTTCGGACTGGACCCGCTGGATCGTCGTCGAAAACCGGGCACTGGGTTCCTCACCGCGGGCATCAAGCCGGCCGGCAAGCCCAATGCGTCCACCGGCGACGGAGCCACCGGAGTCACGCAGCGTCAACAAGCCATCCTCCAGCAGCAGCGAGACGACCATGTCGGTCAGGTTGAGGCCCGAGTACCCCACGCGCCCGATACGGAAGACTGCATCGGCATTCACCGCATGGAATGCCTCGCGCGGCAGATCGGCAATCGGGTCCGTGCCATCGTCATCGTCACCGGTTTCCGCATCTTCGGCGATCTCGCCCAACTCGCGCTTGTCGCCGTCGGGCAGGTAGCGATCAACGTCGATCGCGTCCATGTCGAAACGGGCGTTGATGCGGGGCACAGCCTGATCGAGGCGCGCCGTCATCTGCCCCGTCAGCGCGCTGGCGTCGAGTTGGGCGGAGAACTCCTCGACTTCGACGCGGTCGGGATTGCCGGCGAAGGCGAAGCCGAACGCCAGGGCGGTCAGCGCTTCGGCGTCGGCCATCTCCGGCAGTTCGATGTCGAGATCCCGCGCCAGCGCGCGCGGGCTGAAGCGGGGAAAATCCAGGCTACCGTTGAAGGTCGGCACATCCCCCGCAAAGTCGGCGCGCACCTGACCGCTGCCGTTCACGCGTTCCGCCAGACTGAGTCGAAGCGGGTCGATGCGGGCCGTGCCCGCATCGAGATCGGCCGCGATATCCGCGGTCAGTCGCGTCCGGATCGTGCCGCCCGGGATGTCGTCACCGCTGGCCTCGACGTCGATGGTGAGATCGCGCAGCGTTGCCGCCAACGGTTCCAGGGTCGCGCGCAGCTGCGTGGTGGCATCGACGGCAATGCGTGGCGCACCCTCGGGTTCGAGCGTCACGTTGAGGCTGACCGGCGTCTCCTCGCCCAGCGCGAGGGGCCCGGTCGTGACGTTCAGATCGCGGATGCTGACCGCGGTATCGCTTTCGCGGTCGCGCCAGTTCAGGGTCGCGGCGGCCAGCTCGAAACCACCCACGCGGAGATCGAATGGCAACTCGCCGAGTCCGTCGTCGTCCGGACGTTCCTCGTCCGGGATGTCCGCCGGCTCCTCGTCTTCCGCGGCCAGGGCAGCCAGGCGCTCCTCGATGTCGGCCCAGTTGCTGCGCCCGTCGGCGTCGATGCCGAGATTGAGTTCGAGATCGCGCAACACGATGGTGTCGAGCACGACCTGACGCCGCAGCAACGGCAGGACCTGCACCCGCAGTTCGGTGGTGCCGATCTGCGCCATGGGACCGTCGTCGGCGAAGCCCTCGGCATTGGCCAGGCGCGTCTCGCCCAGTTCGAAACCCAGCCAGGGGAAGAACGACAGCGACAGATCGCCCTCGAAGTGCAGCTCGCGGCCAATCGCCTCCTCGGTCTGTTCAGCGATGATGTCCTGGATCTGACGCGTGTCGACCAGCAGCAGGACGGCGATGATCGCGGCGGCCAACAGGCCGACCAGCGTGGCGACAGCGATCAGTAACCAGCGGATAATCACCATTGTATGGATTCCTCGTCGGCCGATGGCGCAACGTGAAGGGTTTGGGTTGAAAGCATGGACGGCAATTCAGGACACGTCATCGCGATGCCAGTCGCCCGACTTGCCGCCGCGCTTCTCCAGCAGATGGACCGCCGCGATGGTCATGCCGCGATCCATCGCCTTGCACATGTCGTAGACCGTCAGCAGCGCCACCTGCACGGCGGCCAGCGCTTCCATTTCGACACCAGTGCGCCCGCGGGTTTCCGCGCGGGCCGTGCAATGCACGCAGTGGCGGTCGGCATCGGTCGTCAGGTCGACTTCCACCGCCGTCAGCGGCAGCGGGTGGCACAGCGGCACGAGATCGGCCGTGCGCTTGGCACCCATGATGCCTGCGAGGCGGGCGACAGCGAGTACGTCACCCTTGGCATGATCGCCGGCGACGATGCGTGCGAGCGTCTCCGGCTGCATGTCGATGCGCCCGGCGGCAACGGCAACGCGCTCGGTCTCGGCCTTGGCGCCGACATCGACCATGCGGGCCTCGCCGCGGGCATTGAAATGGCTTAGTTCGTCCATGCAGGGCGTTCCATCAGCTTGCGCAAGTCCGCGCCGGTTGCCACAGTACCTGTATTGTAGCCTCAGCCACCCGGGTACCGTACATCCATGGCCATCACGGTGAAGTTCTTCGCCCATCTGCGCGAGCGTCACGGCCAGTCCGAGATGCGCATCGATGACTGGGCCGGTGGCACGGTGCTGGACGCCTGGCGCCAGGCCACCGGTGAAACGGCGCTGCCGACGCACGTACTGGCCGCGGTCAATCTGGACTATGCCCGGGCGGACACGCCCGTGGCGAATGGCGACGAGGTGGCCTTCTTCCCGCCGGTCACCGGAGGCTGACCTTGGCGGTCGAGCTCCGCGAACAGGCGTTCGACCCCTGGGGCGAGCTGGCGCGCCACCAGGCGTCCGACCTGCCCGCCGGTGCCTTCGGGGCCACCGCAGCCTTCGTCGGCACCATGCGTGATTTCAACGCCGACGACCGCGTCCATGCGATGTTCCTCGAGCACTACCCGGGCATGACCGAGCGCGCACTCGCCACGATCGTCGACGATGTCACCGCACAACAGGGCCTGCTTGCGGCGCTGGTCATCCATCGGGTCGGCGACATCACACCCGGCGAGCCGATCGTGCTGGTCGCGGTCTGGTCAGCGCATCGAGCCGAGGCCTTCAGAGCGTGCCGCGACATCATGGAAGAACTCAAGGCCCGTGCGCCATTCTGGAAACGCGAGGAGCGTGACGGCGGCGCGCGCTGGGTAGAGCAGAACACACCGGGCTGAACCGGACAGTCTGTCGAGCCGCGGCCATCAGGCTCGCAGCCGCCCGTCGGCGGCGCTACACTGCCGCCACCAACCGAACGGTCAGTCACCATGCGTCCGTCCATCAAGTCACTCGCCATCGGGGCCGCGATCGTTGCCCTGGCGCTGTTCTGGTTCGCCGGCGGCGAACGCGCACAACCGCAACTGGAACCGCTCGCCGCCGACGCGCGCATTCTGGCGTTCGGCAACAGCCTGACGCATGGCACGGGCGCCTCACCGGAAGAAAGCTACCCGGCAGTGCTCGCCGAACTGGTCGGGCGCGACGTCGTCCGTTCGGGGGTTCCCGGCGAGGAAACCGCCGCGGGTCGTGAACGCCTGCCGGGCGTGCTTGGCGATGTCGAACCGGATCTGCTGATCCTGATGCATGGCGGCAACGATATCCTGCGCGATCGCGCCGCGGGCGATATCGAGGCCAACCTCGCGGCCATGGTCGAGATGGCGCACGCGCGCGGTGTCCGCGTCGTCCTCGTCGGCATCCCCGAACGCAGCCTGTTCAGCAGTGTTGCCGGCTTCTACGAGGACGTGGCGGCCGCACACGATGTGCCGCTCGAGACCGGCATCATCCGTACGATCCTGCGCGACGACGGACTGACTTCCGACCCGATCCACCCCAACGCCGCCGGCTACCGTCGGCTTGCCGAGGCGGTACGGAATCTCTTGGCGGAGTCCGGCGCCATCCGTGAATAGCGCATGGCAACCGCGCGCGCTGCGAAACCCGACCATGGGTCGGAACGAAGTTTGTTGATGGCTGACTAAAACATGGCGCATGGAAACTCGCAGCGATACGAAGCATGCAGACAGCCCGCGTTGATGATTGTGCGACGACCTGACGTTTCGCAGCGCCTGGTTTGTCCCGTACCCGGTGTTCTCCAAGTCGCTGTCAGTACCTTCCCATCCTCCCGGGAGTCGCAATGAAGTCGCCTTTTCGCATCGCGGGCATCGGCCTGGCCCTGGCCGTCGTGATCGCCGTCATCTGGGTGAGTCGCGACGATGTCATGCCCGACGACCAGGACCGCGAGCGCGGGCGTGTGGCGGTCGCGGTGGAGGCCATCGAGACCGGTTCGATCACCGACACCCGCGAACTCACCGGCACGCTGGAGCCACAGAACGCCTTCCGCGTGGCGCCCAATATCAGCGCCCGCATCGAACGTATCCATGTGGACATCGGTGACACGGTCGAGCGCGGCAGCGTACTGGTCGAGCTGGATGACGATGAAGCGCGGCAAGCCGTGGCGGAGGCCAATGCCGCGTTGCTGGTCGCCCGCGCCGAGCTGGATCAGGCCCGCAGCGACGCCGACCTTGCCCAGCGCGAGTTCGAGCGCACCCGCACGCTGGCCGGTCGCGACCTCGCCTCGCAGTCGGATCTCGATACCGCCCGCGCACAGGCCAGTGCCGAGCGTTCGCGCGTGGCCGTCGCCGAGGCGCGGGTGAGCGAGCGCGAGGCCGCACTGGGGGGTGCGCGCGTGCGTCTGTCCTACACCGAGGTGCGCGCCGGTTGGCCCGAGGATGATCGGGAGTACGTGGTCGGCGAGCGCATGGTCAGCCGCGGTGACACCGTGAGTGCGAACGAAGCGATGCTGTCACTGCTGTCGATCGACCCGCTCAAAGCCGTGATCTTCGCGCCGGAACGGGACTACGCGGCACTGTCGCGCGGCCAGCCGGCCTCCGTGGTCGCCGACGCGCTGCCAGGGCGCGTGTACGACGGCGAAATCGCCCGTCTGGCACCCCGCTTCGACGCAGGCTCGCGCCAGGCGCGGGTCGAGGTCCGCGTGCCCAACGCCGGGCGCGAGCTGAAGCCGGGCATGTTCATCACCGTACGCATCGAGGTCGGGCGGGCCGATGATGCCACCCTGGTACCCATCGCCGCGCTGACCCGCCTGAGCGGCGAGACCGGCGTCTACCAGGTGGCCGACGACCCGGACGGCGAGGGCCATGTGGCGCGGTTCGTTCCGGTCGAGGTCGGTATCGAAGGTGACGACTACGCCCAGATCCTCGAGCCCGATCTCGGCGGCCAGGTGATCACCCTCGGCCAGCAGTTGCTCGAGGATGGGGGCCGCATCCGCATCGCCGACGAGCCCCGCAGATGAACCTGCCCGCATTCAGCGTGCGGCGGCCCGTGCTGACCGCCATGGTGGCGTTGATCGCCGTCACCCTTGGCCTGGTCGCCCTGGCGCGCCTGCCCATCGATCTGCTGCCGGAGATCGAGTTTCCCACGCTGACGGTCGCGGTGAACTACCCCAACGCCAGCCCGGAGGAAATGGAGGAGCTGGTCGCCCAGCCCATTGAACGCACGGTTGCGGCGGTCGCCGGCGTGGAGGAGATCACCTCGAGTTCGGCGGAGGGTACGACCAACATCAGCCTGCGTTTCGCCTGGGGCACCGACCTGCTGGAAGCGACCAACGATGTGCGCGAACGGCTCGACCGCGTGCTCGACGATCTCCCCGACGAGGCGGACCGACCCTCGATTCGCAAGTTCGATCCCTCGGCCATGCCGATCATGCTCATCGGCGCATCAAGCGGGATCGACCAGGTCGAGCTGCGCCGACTGATCGACAACCGCATCATCTACCGCCTGCAGCAGGTCGCCGGGGTTGCCGCGGTCGATGTCTGGGGCGGTCCCGAGCGCGAGATTCAGGTGCGCCTCGATCCGCTGCAGGTAACGGCACTGGGTCTGTCGCTGGCGGAAACACGCGAGCTGCTGCGCGAGGCCAACCTGAACCGACCCGGCGGTAGCATCGAACGCGGCGACTCCGAGTTCACCGTGCGCGTGCCCGGACGTTTCCGGAACCTCGACGAAATCCGCAACACCGTCATCGATGTCCGTGACGGCGCGGTCATCCGCCTGGGGCAGGTCGCGCGCGTCGAGGACACGCAGAAGCGGGTCACGCGCATTATCCGCATCGACGGCGAGCCCGGCATCCGCATGGCCGTGCGCAAACAGGCCGAGGCCAATACCGTCGAGGTCGCGCGCGATGTGCACCGGGCGCTGCAGAGGCTGCGCGCCGACTATCCGCAAATCGACTTCAATCCGCTGTTCGACACGTCCGAGTTCATCGAGCGCTCGATCGCCAACACCAGCCTGGCGATTGTCTTCGGAGCCCTGCTCGCTACCGCCGTGCTGCTGTTCTTCCTGCGCAATCTGCGCGCCACGCTGGTCATCGCCACCGCCATCCCGGTATCGGTGATCACGACGTTCGCCCTGGTCTATTTCGGCGGCTTCACCCTCAACCTGATGACGCTGGGCGGACTGGCGCTCGGCGTCGGCCTGATGGTCGACAGTGCCATCGTGGTGCTGGAGAACATCTTCCGCCGCTTCCAGGGCAATGGCGAAAGCGCAACCGAAGCGGCCTCCGCCGGTGCCTCGGAGGTGGCCGCGGCGATTGTCGCCGGCACCCTGACCACCATCGCGATCTTCGTGCCGATGTTCTTTGCCGAGGATCTGGCCGGTCAGCTCTTCGGGCAACTCGCCTGGGTCGTGGCCTTTGCCATCGGCTGCTCGCTGATTGCCGCGCTGACCCTGGTGCCGATGCTCGGCGGCCGCCTGTTGCGTGCCGATGCACCGGCGGCCCCGAGACCATTGCGCCGCATGGGCGATGCCATCGGGCGTGCACTCAGCGCCGTCGAGAACTTCTACAGTCGCGCGCTGGACCTGACACTGGCACGGCCGTGGCGCGTGATCGGCATCGCGCTCCTCGGCCTGGTCGCCGCCGCGGCTGCGGTCCCCCAACTTGGCACCGAGTTCATGCCACCCACCGACGAAGGGGAGGTACGGGTCAGCATCGACATGCCGGCGGGCACGCGCCTGTCAACGGTGGATCGCAAGACCCGGCAGCTCATGGCCCAGGTGGAACAACTGGTCCCCGAGCGCGAAGCCACCGTGGAGAGTATCGGTGCCTCGTCCTGGCGACCGTCCGACTCCGCTCGTGGCAGTATTCGCATCGGCCTGCCGCCCCGCGGCGAGGCCGAGCGCAGCAGCGAAGAGGTCGCCGCCGTTCTGCGCGAGCAACTCGACGCCATTGCCGGCGCCGATGTCCGCGTGCGCGTCCGCCAGCCCTTCTTCATGCGCATCCTGGGCGGGGAAGGCGGTGATGATCTCGACATCGAGGTACGCGGCTTCGAGTTCGACCAGCTCGAGGCACTGGCGGAGCAGGTCGAGGTCGCCATCGGCGACATCGAAGGGATTACCGACATCCGCCTGTCGCGTGACGCCGGCGAACCTCAGCGCCTGATCCGGGTCGATCGCGGACGGGCCGCCGACCAGGGTGTGCGCATGTCGGCAATCGCCGACACGGTCGAGACCGCCATCGCCGGGCGTGTTGCCTCGCGCTTTCTCGATGCCGGCGAGGAGGTCGACATCCGCGTCCAGCTGGCCGGCGCCGAAACGCTCGCACCGAGACAACTGCTCGAATTGCGTGTGCCTTCGGCCAATGGCGGCATGGTGCGACTGGGCAACATCGCCAATCTGGAAACCGCGACCGGACCGGTGATCATCGATCGCAAGGATCAGACCCGACTGGTTTCCGTCTATGCCAACATCGAGGGGCGTGATCTCGGTTCCGTGGTCAACGACGTGCGCGCGGCCATCAGGGGTATTCCACAACCCGATAACTACGATATTGCCGTCGGCGGTGACTACGACGAGCAGGAGGATGCGCTCACCTCGCTGACCCTGGCCCTGTTACTGGCTGTGGCGCTGGTCTACATGGTGCTGGCCAGTCTGTACGAATCGTTGCGCGACCCGCTGATCGTGATGTGCACCGTACCCCTGGCGCTGATCGGCGTCGTACTTGCACTGTTCGTGACCAACACCACACTCAATGCGCAATCGCTGATCGGCTGCGTGATTCTCGTGGGGCTGGTCGTGAACAATGCCATCCTGATCGTGGATCAGACGAATCAGCTACGGGCCACTGGTGAGCGCATCATCGACGCCCTGCGCGAGGCCGGCAGGCGGCGCTTGCGCCCGATCATGATGACCGCGACGACGACCATGCTCGCGCTGTTGCCACTGGCCATCGGCGCCGGCGAAGGCGGCGAGATGCAGGCGCCGCTCGCGCGGGCGGTGATTGGCGGCCTGCTGGTGTCGACGCTGGTCACGCTGGTGCTGATCCCGGCACTGTACATGCTGGTGCACCGCAACGATCCCGAGCCGGCTGCATAACCCGTCGCATCGGAGGCAGCGCACCTTGGACCTGTTCTACTCGGATCACTTTGTCCTGCCGCTGCCCGCCGAGCATCGGTTCCCGATGAGCAAGTACGCGCGACTGCGCGAGCGGGCTTCAGCCGATGCGCGATTCACCCTGCACGAGCCACCGGCGGCCACGGACGCGCAGCTGGCACTTGCCCACGACGGCGACTATATCGAGCGCGTGAGCGATGGCCGCATGGACCCGCGCGAGGTTCGGGCGCTCGGCTTCCCGTGGTCGCCGGAACTGGTCGAGCGCTCACGCCGGTCCTCGGGTGCCACGCTGAGCGCGGCGCGGATTGCGCTGATCCGCGGTGCGGCCGGCAATCTCGCCGGCGGCACCCATCATGCGCAGATCGCGGCGGCGCAGGGTTTCTGCCTGTTCAACGACTGCGCCATCGCCGCGCGCGTGCTTGTGGCCGAAGGCACGATCCGGCGCGCGCTGGTGATCGACTGCGATGTCCATCAGGGGAATGGCACAGCGCAGATCTGCGCCGGGGATGACACGGTATTCACGCTGTCATTGCACGGCGCGAAGAACTTTCCGACACACAAGGAAACCAGTGACCTGGACGTGCCGCTGGCTGATGGCACCGACGATGCTGCTTATCTGCAGGCGCTGGATGCGGCACTCGATGAGGCCTTTGCGGCCGCGCAGCCCGATCTGGTGTTCTACATCGCCGGCGCCGATCCCTTCGTCGGCGACCGCCTCGGCCGGCTGGCGCTGACCAAGGCCGGGCTGGCGACGCGCGACGACCGGGTGGCCGCGCGCTGCGCCCATCACGCGGCCCCGGCGGTCATTGTCATGGGTGGCGGCTACGCGCCCGACATCGATGACATCGTCGATATCCACTACGCGAGCGTTCGCCGCATCGCCGACCTGGTCCGGCGTTGACGGCTACCGCCCCGGGACGATGATCTGCCCGGCCGCCCGCGGCAGGGCAACATCCAGCGAAATGGGCAGGTGATCCGAGTGGCTGTCATCCAGCACCAGCAGGTTGGCCACGTCGAGGTCCGGGCTCACGAGGATGTGATCGAAATTGCGCGCCGGGCGCCACGAAGGCCAGGTATTCAGGCGCTCTGCTGGCTCGACCAGTCCCGTGCGGCGGAAGAATACCTGCATCTCGCGGGCCGAGTGGGGTGCGTTGAAGTCGCCCATGACCACGGCATGCGGGGCGTCCGCGATGCGCTCGGCGATGAACGCCAGCTGCTCGCGCCGAGCGGCGCGGGCCAGCGCCAGGTGCACGACGACCACCTCGAGGCGCTGCGCCGCGGTACCGAAGCCCAGCTGTAACGCACCCCGTCCGGGTACCAGACCGGGGAGCGCCAGTGATTCCACGGTGTCCGGACGTGTCCGCGCCAGCGCGCCGATGCTGTGCTGGGCCACCCGGCCCAGGCGGCGATTGGTGCGATCCGTCCACCAGTCGAATCGCGCCATCTTGGCGAGATACTCGGTCTGATTGATGAAACCGCTACGCAGACTGCCCGCATCCGCCTCCTGCACGGCGACGAGGTCGTAGCCGCGCATCTGGCGGGCGATCGCACCCAACGTGTCCTTGCGCGCACGACTGGGCAGCAGGTGCTGCCAGCTGCCGGTTACGTAGTCGCCGAAATTCGAGGTGCGAATACCGACCTGAATGTTGTACGACAGCAGGCGCAGGCGCTGCGGTTCTGTGGCCGACGTTGCCGCATCACGGTCTTCCGGCGACGTCCCGCCCTTCTGCGGCAGCGGCTCGTGCTCGGCTTCAGCCTTCGTCACGGCCGGCTTCAGCTGCATGGTCGTCAACCATGCGCAGCATCTCCGCAAAACTCCCGGCATCACGCGGGGACACGAGTTTGCCGTCAACGCCCATGGAGGGCGTACCGCTCAGCCCGTACTCGCGGTTCAGCTCGCGCGCCCGGCGCAGGCGGCTCTCGACAGCGAAGGATTCCATGGTCGAGGCGAAGCGTTCCTCGTCAATCCCCAGTTCGCCGGCGAATTCGGCGATGCCCTCGACGCTGTTGAGACGCCGGTTGTCCTGATGGAGTGCCTGGTAGAACGGCAAGTGGAAGTTGTCCAGCTCACCGAGGAGCTGAGCGGCATAGAACGCGCGCGCATGCACCTCCCAGCCGTCGGCGATCAACGCCGGCACCATCTGGAAATCGTAGTGATCCGGGGTGTCCGGCAGCCAGTCGTGCAGCTCGGACTGGAACCGGTAACAGTGCGGGCAGCCATACCAGAAAAACTCGATGACTTCGACGTCGGCCCGTTCTCCGGCGTCCTCATCGGCGGCGGCCGTCGCCGGCAGCAGCGCCAGGGTGGCGAGGGCAAAGAACAGCAATGCGGCGAAGTGGCGTGTCGGCTTCATGATCCAGTTCCTTTACGATTATTGTTCGCAGCAATCCCCATATCCGAATCCCCTGATTCGGCCAGCGGGCCCGGGATGCTGTTCATGTTCAACTCGGATTCCTGCATTCCGACCCGGATCGGCCCTCAGAGTTCACCGTACGAGTGCAGCCCGGAGAGGAACATGTTCACGCCGAGAAAACAGAAGGCAGTGACCAGCAGCCCGATGACCGCCCACCAGGCCATCGGCGCCCCGTGCCAGCCCTTGGTCAGGCGCATGTGCAGCCAGCCGGCGTACGTGAGCCAGACGATCAGTGCCCACGCCTCCTTCGGGTCCCAGTTCCAGTACGACCCCCACGCCTCGGCGGCCCAGATCGCACCGAGGAAGGTCGCGATGGTGAAGAAGGCGAAACCGAGGGCGATCGACTTGTACATCAGATCGTCGAGTACCGCCGTTGCCGGCAGGCGGCCCAGGACCGCACTGTCCGGCCGCGTGCGTTGCAGGCGCTCGCGCAACAGATAGGCCACGCCAACCATGGCGGCGAGGGCGAAGGCGCCATAGCCGACGAAGTTGGTCGGCACATGGATCTTCATCCAGTAGCTGTTCAGCGCCGGCACCAGCGGCTCGATCTCGTGGCCGGCGCGCTCGAAGCTGTACCACAGCAGGAAGGCAACGGCGAGGGTGATGATGGACAGCACGAAACCGCCGAGATGACGCGCCTGGTAGCGGTGCTCGTAGAACAGCCAGAGCAGACCGGTCACCACGCAGAACAGGATGAAGGCCTCATAGAGATTGCTGATCGGGATGTACCCGATCGCCGGATCGACCAGGTAGGTCTCGCGCCAGCGCACCAGCAGACCGACAAAGCCCATGCCGGTCGCCACCCAGGCGAGCGCCGAACCCGTGCCGGCAATCCAGCCCGAGCGCGTGAACAGGCCGGAGAAGTACGCCACCGTGGCCAGCACATAGAGCGCGCTCATCCACATGATGGCGGACTGGCTCGCGAGCACATAGTTGAGCAGGAAGCTCTGCTCGGCAGCAGCGAGATTACCGCCGTACAGCCAGATCGCGAGCAGGCTGGCGGCGCCGACCGCGGTCGCGAACAGCCGCAACGGCCGGAATGCCCAGCCGAGGGCGAGCAGCGCCACCGCCGTGCCCAGCAGGATGGCGATCTCGACGCGTGCCATGGTCTCGGCATACATCCACAGCACGCCGATGGTGGCGGCAAGCACGCCAGCCGCCCACAGCCAGTCACCCGGACTCCGGCGCGCCAGAAAGCCTTTGCCAAAGGCCGAGTCCAGATTGTCGGACATGTTCTCGGGGGATACAGCCATCAGGTCTTGCTCCGAAGTTCGCCGCCCGTGACCCGCGCGAGCCGCTCGGCCAGGCCGTCGAAATGGCGCGCAAAATCCAGCGTTCCGCGCGCGGAATTGCCGGACATCAGAATACCAGTGCCCGACTGTTCGCGCTCAAGCCAGAACCAGAGGCGGCGGTGATCGAGATAAAACATCAGGAACAGGCCGATGATCAGCAACGTCGACCCGAAATAGACGATGTTCTGGCCGGGTGAACGCGCGATCTGGAAGCCGGAGGCCTCGCGGTGTTCGAAGCCGTCCAGGCGCAGGATCCAGTCGGCGCGGTAGGGATCGAGGCCATTGATCGCGGTCAGCGCGTCCCGGAAGAAGGCCCATTCGGCCTCGCCGGGCCGGTCAATGCCGTCGTCCGCGAGCACATCCTCGTACAGCCCGGCCATCACCGCCTGCAGCACACGCAAATAGGCCTGGAACACCTGCTCCTGACGCTCGGCCGGCACCCGCTCCTCGACATGATCGAGGACGCCGTCAAAGCCGGACGTACGGAAGCGGGCCACGAGGCGCTCCACCGTGTCGACGAGCCCGGCCCGCCCCTCCTCGGTATCGAGTTCGCTGCCGGCCACGGCATCGGCCACCGCGGTCTCCGCCGTGGTGCGCACGCTGTCGGCGTCGTCCAGGGACGCAAGGAACGCGAAGAACCGATCGGTGCTGCCATCGTCGGTCACCGGGATGTAGATGTAGCGAAAGTCCTCGTCGGGTCCGCCACGCATGCCGCTGAGGAAATACTCCCGACCATCACGCTCGACCGGCAGCATGTAGGTACGATAGTCGCGCGAGTCGCCATCGCGCCAGCGGACGGTGTAGTCGAAACTGGGTCCGAAGTTGCGGGTGACCCGCCCGCCGTCCTCACCGGTCACCGGCGTGACATTGAACAACGCAAAGTCTTCGAATTCGATCCGGACGCGATCGTCCACCGTGAACGCCGCGCGCTCGTTGACTCTGGCCGTGAAGGCGTAGGAATCACGACCTGGCTCGAGCGGCAGCGCCGTCAGTTCCAGCTCCGAGCCGCCGTCGGAAAAGTCGGCCTGATAGACCGAGTAGCCACGGTGGCGCAATGGATTGTTTACCGAGATGGTGGTCGCGAAAGGCTCGTCGAGTTCGGGGTCGTGGACCACGACATCGCTCTCGTACTCGCTCGGCTGACCCGTCGGATAGCGCTGGATGCGGAAGTCCTCAAGCTCGATCCGGAACGGCAGCGGTTGCACCAGGTAGCCGCCATGCAGATTGACGAACGCCACGTCGGTGGCCGTGCCTTCGGGGACCGTGACATTGCCGCGGAAGGAGTGGTTCCACTCCGGCAACCAGCTCTCCTCGGGAATCTGCGAAGCGCGCAGATTGCGGGTTTCCGTCTCGATAGCGCCGGCGAGATGGGCAATCTTGATGGCCACCTTGCTGTCGAGCAGGCCGCCAACCGCGATGATCACGATGGCCGCATGGGTGAAGATGTAGCCGAGACGATTCCAGCGGCCACGGCGGGCAGTGATCAGCGTGTGATCATCACCAGCGTCGACGCGAGTGCCATAGCCGGCACGCGCGAGTCCCGCCCGCAGCGTATCCGCGGCCTCGTCCGGCTCGGCGGCCGCCGTCCAGGCCTGGCGGTGACGCCCGTGCTTGACCGACTTGTAGGTGACGTTGCTGCGCCAGCTGCGCAGTTCGCGCAGCATCGATGGCGCATTGCGCACCAGGCACACGGCCGTCGAACCCAGCAGGAAGACGAGAATGACGAGAAACCAGCCGGTGGAATAGACGTCGTAGACGCCCAGCACGCGGAAGACCTCGAACCAGAACGAGCCGTAATCGGCCGTGTGCTCCGAATAGGTCTTGGTCTCGTCCACGACGGTGCCGATGATCGACGCCACCGCCAGCGTCAACAGCAGGCTGATGGCGAGGTTCATGGAACCGAGGAACTCGGTCACCAATCGCAAGCGGGTTGGTCGCGCGCTCATTGCACCTGCTGGCAAGTCGTAGGGAGGTGGAACCACCGTTGATGCCGTGAATCCTTCGACCCGCGCGGCGCAGCCGGATGCGGGCTGGCAGGACCAACGATCTCAGGGCCGGGCGCCCCGGTACTCATTGACGCCGGCGCTCACGGACTCGGGCGCATACTGTGATCAACGGCTGGCAGACGGCGGCGGACCCGCTGCCGCCGGTTACGCGGCTACTACTTCAATCCGGCCATGTACTCCGACACGGCCTCGATGTCTTCGTCGCTCATATTCTCGGCGAGGCTGCGCATCATGCCCTCGGGATCGTTGGCGCGCTCGCCGGAGCGGTACTGCTCGAGCTGGTCGCGCAGATACGCGGCCCACTGACCGCCAACGATCGGGTAGTCGGCTCCGGGGTTGCCCTTGCCCTGCGGCCCGTGACAGGCGATGCACGCGGCGACACCCGCGCTTGGAATGCCGCCCATGTAGATCACACGTCCGCGCTCGACGAGTTCGTCCCGGTCGTCACCGGCGCCCACTACCTTGTGGTCCTGTTCCTCGTAGTAGAGGGCAAGATCCCTCATGTCCTGATCGCTCAGGCCGGCAACCATGCCCGCCATCTGCGCGTTGGCCCGTTCTTCGCCGCGCTGATAGTCCTTGAGCTGCTTGTAGGTGTAGCCTGCGTGCTGGCCGGCGATGTTCGGCCACTCGGATTCCTCGCTGTTGCCCTGGGGTCCGTGACAGGCAATGCACGTCTGCGACAGTTCCTCCCCGCGCTCGGGGTCGCCGTCGATGAACGGGTGGTCGTCCGAGCCCACGGCCGGCGCCGATGCGATCAGCATCCACAACGCAACAATTGATGCCGCCTTCTTCATGTTCGCTTGACTCCGTAGAATGCCGGGACTTCGGCGGGCGCTCACTGATGACGGTTTTTGCCACCATGACGACCACAGCGCGAAAACTATACCAGAGTGTCCCCCGCTTTCAATTACAGCCATGGAGTACCGGCCCTTGACGCCCGCTGAGAAACGCTACACCCAGGCTCGTTTTCGCGACAGCGTGACCCGCCTCGACGGATTGCCGCCCGAGCAGGGGCGCGAAGTGGCCTTCGCCGGGCGCTCGAATGCCGGCAAGTCCAGCGCGCTCAATGCCATTACCGGACGCCGCGGTCTGGCTCGCACCAGCAAGACGCCGGGGCGCACACGGATGATCAATCTGTTTGATGTGGATGCGGATCGCCGTCTTGTCGATCTGCCGGGATACGGCTACGCGCGCGTCTCGCGCGACACCCGCGAGCAGTGGCAGGATCTGCTGTCGCGCTACCTGATCGAACGGCGCATCCTGGTCGGCACGGTGCTGCTGGTGGACAGCCGCCGCGG
>CAZJGZ010000019.1:0-2482 GCA_964545695.1 uncultured Ectothiorhodospiraceae bacterium
TTGCCGGTCGATGCCGTGGTCACGCCCCGGGCCCGGGCCCCGGGCGCCAGGGCGGCCACCGCGTTGGTCGCGCCCCGGATCTTGAACGCGCCCGTCGGCCCCCAGGTCTCATCCTTGAGCCAGACCGGAGCGCCGCCGGCGTGGACGTCAAGCCACGGGGCCCGCAGCAGCGGGCTCGGCGCGACGTCCGCCGGCAGTCGTGCCCGCGCTTCCTCGATGGCCGTAATGGTGACGGCTGGCGCCATGGCCCCGGCTCCCCCGGCTCACGCGGCCTGCAGGTTGCCCTCGCGGACCAGTTCGTCGGTGACGGCATCGACGGCCTGGCGGGTGAGATCGATGATCTCGTCGACTTCCTCGCGATTGACCACCAGCGGCGGCGCAAAGCCGAGGATGTCGCCGTGCGGCATGGCGCGGGCGATCAGGCCCCGTTCGCCGCAGGCTGCTGCCACGCGGGCACCGACCTTGAGTCCGGCATCAAACGGGATGCGCTGTTCGCGGTTGGCCATGAACTCGAGGGCACCGAGCAGGGCCACGCCGCGCGCCTCGCCGACCAGCGGATGCTCGGCGAAATGGGCCTGCAGCTGTTCCTGGAAGTAGGCGCCCGTATCGCGTGAGTTCCCCGCCAGATCTTCCCGTTCGATGATGTCGAGGTTGGCATTGGCCGCCGCCGCGCACAGCGGATGGGCGGAGTAGGTGTAGCCATGGCCGAACGGACCCATCTGTTCCGCGCCCTGTTCCAGCACCTGCCAGACCTTGTCGCCGACGATGGTGCCGGACAGCGGCAGATAGCCGCTGGTGATGCCCTTGGCCACGGTCATCAGGTCGGGCTTGATGCCGTAGAAGTCACTGCCGAAGTTGGTGCCGATACGACCGAAGCCGGTCACCACCTCGTCCGCGATCAGCAGCACGTCGTACTTCTGCAGGACGGGCTGGATCTTCTCCCAGTAGCCGGCCGGCGGCGGGATGATGCCGCCTGTGCCGAGCACCGGCTCGGCGATGAAGGCCGCTACGGTTTCCGGCCCTTCGGCGAGGATCATCTGCTCGAGTTCATCGGCGCAGCGCTGCGAGAACTCGGCCTCGCTCTCGCCGGGCTGATGCTGGCGATAGTAGTGTGGCGTGGTCGTGTGCTTGATCGTCGACAGCGGCAGATCGAAGGCATTGTGGAACGTCGGCAACCCGGTCATGGAGCCGGAGACGATGCTGGAGCCGTGATAGCCACGCTGGCGCGCGATGATCTTCTTCTTCTCGGGGCGGCCGAGGATGTTGTTGTAGTACCAGACGATCTTGGTCTGCGTCTCGTTGGCGTCGGAGCCGGACGAGCCATAGTAGATCTTGCTCATGCCTTCCGGCGCCATGCGGATGACGCGCTCGGATAGCCGGATCATCGGCTCGTGCGAATGCCCGACGTAGGAGTGATAGAACGCCAGCTTCTCGGCCTGCGCCGTGATGGCCTGGGTAATCTCCTGGCGGTTGTAGCCGACGTTGGTGCAGTACAGGCCGGCGAAGGCATCGAGCGAACGCTTGCCCTCTGTGTCGGTGACGTGGATCCGGTCACCGCGGTCCATGATGCGCGGCGAGCCGGCCGTGCCATGGGCATGGTTCTTCAGATGCGTGGACGGATGGAACACCGTCTGGCGATCCAGCTCTTCGAGGCTCAGATCGTTCGGAATGGAATTGGTCATGAATGCTCTCCTTGGATATGCCGGCGTCAGAACGCCATGCACACGTATTTCACTTCGGTGAATTCGGTAATGCCTTCGTGGCCGCCTTCACGGCCGAGGCCGGACTGCTTGAAGCCGCCAAAGGGGATCGGCGCGCCGGTGATCTTCACGCAATTCACCGCCACCATGCCGTACTCCAGATACTCGGACAGGCGCAGGATGCGGCTGTTGTCGTGCGTGTAGAGATAGGCCACCAGCCCATACTCGGTGTTGTTGGCCAGCTCCAGCGCCTCGTCTTCGCTGTCGAACGGCGCCACGGATGCCACCGGGCCGAAGGTCTCTTCACACGAGATCTTCATCTCGGGCGTGACGTCGGCGAGCACGGTGGGCTGATAGAACAGGCCGCCGCGTTCGTGCAGGCCGCCGCCCGTGAGCAGGCGCGCGCCGTTGGCGACGGCATCATCGACGTGGCTCTGGCACTTGTCGACCGCACCCTGGTTCATCAGCGGGCCCAGATCGACCCCCTCCTCGAAGCCGGTGCCGACCTTCAGTTTCTCGGTCGCCGCCTGGAAGTGCTTGAGGAACTCGTCGTAGATGCCGCGCTGGACATAGATGCGATTGGCGGCCAGGCAGTCCTGCCCGGTGGTCTGGAACTTCGCCGCCACGGCGGCTTCCGCCGCCTGCTTGGGATCCATGTCGCCGAAGGCGAGGAAGGGCGCGTGACCGCCCAGCTCCATCGACATCTTCTTGACCGTCTGCGCACCCTGTTCGATCAGGATGCGACCGACCTCGGTGGAGCCGGTGAACGACATCGCCCGCAC
>CAZJGZ010000019.1:2582-25829 GCA_964545695.1 uncultured Ectothiorhodospiraceae bacterium
GTTCAGCGCCATGGTCGAGGTGCGCGCCACCGCGCCCGGCATGTTCGCCACACAGTAGTGCACGACGTCGTCGACGATGTAGGTCGGATCCTGGTGGGTGGTCGCGCGCGTGGTTTCGGCGCAGCCGCCCTGGTCGACGGACACGTCGACAATCGCCGAACCCGGCTTCATGCGGCGAATCATGTCGCGCTTGATCAGCTTCGGTGCCGCCGCGCCGGGCAGGAGTACGGTGCCGATGACGAGATCGGCTTCGGTGACGGCCTGCTCGACGGCTTCCTCGGTCGAGTACCAGGTCTTCACGCGGCCGACGTACTGGTCGTCGAGCTGGGCCAGACGCACCACGTTCTTGTCGAGCACCGTGACTTCGGCGCCCATGCCCGTCGCCATGCGCAGGGCGTTGCTGCCCGCTACACCGCCGCCGAGGATGCTGACCTTGGCCGGTCCCACACCGGGGACGCCGCCCATCAGCAGGCCGCGGCCGCCCATGATCTTCTCCAGGCAGCGCGCGCCGGCCTGCACCGACAGGCGACCCGCGACCTCCGACATCGGCGCCAGCAGTGGCAGCGTGCCGCGGTCACTGGTCACCGTTTCGTAGGCGATCGCGGTGCAGCCTGAGCGCTGGAGGCCATCGGTCTGTTCCGGATCCGGCGCGAGATGCAGGAACGTGAACAGCACCTGGTCCTCGCGCAGCATCGCCGTTTCGCTGGGCTGCGGCTCCTTGACCTTGACGATCATCTCCGCGCGCTCGAATACCTCGGCGGCGGAATCAACAACCTCCGCACCGGCTTCGCGAAAAGCATCATCGTCGAAGTCGACACCCGCACCCGCACCAGTCTCGACCACGACTTGATGGCCGTGGGAGATGACCTCGCGCACGGAGGCCGGAATCAGGCCGACCCGGTTCTCGTTTGTCTTGATTTCCTTCGGTACGCCAACAAGCATTTTGACTCTCCCGCTGTACCCGGTTTGCCGAGCATGGAATACGGACATCCGGCAACGTGAGCGTGGCCGGACGTGGGTGGGGCCGCTACCGCCACAACGGTGTTGGTAGCGCCCGCAACGTGGCGCTCACGGTAGCAGAGGGATCAGAGATTTCGTGTTCGATCTACCCGCCTGGCGCCGATATCCTTTCCGTGGAGAGGCCGCCTAGCAGAGAGAATTGCCTGCAACAGGGCCGCGGTCGTGCCCGCGCCGTTTCCATGGGCGTCGGACATGGTCGCCCGCCATCACGACAGGGTAGAATGCGCGCCCCGCAAGCGGAGGTCCCTGATGAGCGTCGTATCCCGATTCGCCCCCAGCCCCACCGGCTATCTGCATGTCGGCGGTGCACGCACCGCGTTGTTTGCGTGGTTGCACGTGCGCCACGTCGGTGGCCGCTTCGTTCTGCGCATCGAGGATACCGACCGCGAACGGTCCACCGACGAATCGGTGCAGGCCATTCTCGATGGCATGCGCTGGCTGGGACTGCAATGGGATGACGGCCCGTATTACCAGACCGAGCGCATGCAGCGTTACCGCGAGGTGCTGGATCGCTGGCTGGCGGAAGGCAAGGCCTATTACTGCTACTGCACGCGCGAGGAACTGGATGCGATGCGCGAGGCGCAGCGCGAGCGTGGCGAAAAGCCACGCTATAACGGCTATTGGCGTGACCGCGACGAGACTCCACCGCCCGGTGTGACCCCCTGCATCCGCTTCCGCAACCCGCTCGACGGCGACGTCGCCTTCGATGACCTCATCCGTGGCCGCGTCACGATCTCCAATCGCGAACTGGATGATCTCGTCATCTGCCGCACCGACGGCACGCCCACGTACAACTTCTGCGTGGCCGTCGACGATCACGACATGGGCGTCACCCATATCGTGCGCGGCGATGACCACGTCAGCAACACGCCACGCCAGATCAACATGCTGCACGCCCTCGGTGCGGAGACCCCGATCTACGCCCATGTGCCGATGATCCTGGGGCCGGACGGCAAGCGCCTGTCCAAGCGCCATGGCGCCGTCAGCGTCATGCAGTACGAGGTCGATGGCTACCTGCCGGAGGCGCTGGTCAATTACCTCGTCCGCCTCGGCTGGGCGCATGGCGATCAGGAAGTGTTCACGCCGGAGGAAATGATCGAGCACTTCGACCTTGCCGCAGTGAGCCACTCGGCCTCGACGTTCAACCCCGAGAAGCTGAACTGGCTCAACCAGCAGCACATGAAGGCGATGCCGGCGGAGGAACTTGGTCAGCGCCTGCGGCCCTACCTGCAGCGCGCCGGCCTCGATCCGGCTGCCGGCCCGGATCCGGCAGCGCTGGTGCCGGCGCTACGCGAGCGCAGCATCACGCTGGTCGACATGGCCGAGAGCAGCCGCTTCTTCTACGAGGAATTCGCTGAATATGACGAGAAGTCCGCGCGCAAGCACCTCGGCGCCGCTGCCGTGGCGCCGCTGGAGGCCGCGCATGCCCGGCTGACGGAACTGACCGACTGGCGGGCGGAGCCGATCCACGCCGCCGTTGCCGACATTGCCGAGGCTCAGGGCCTGGGCATGGGCAAGGTGGCACAGCCGATCCGCGTTGCCGTGGCCGGGCGGGCGGTGTCGCCGCCGATCGACGTCACCCTGGAGCTGCTCGGTCGCGAGCGTACTCTCAGCCGGATCGAACGCGCGCTGGGTGTGGCGCGGGCAGCGGCGTAACCGGCGCGAAACAATCGGCCGCGCGAGTCTTGACGCGGCCGGCCCACAACATTAGCCTACGCAGCCTCTCGTAGTTGGTTGGAATCGGCGTTCCAGGCCGTTTTCAGTCAGTGTTCGTGGGGCCATAGCTCAGCCGGGAGAGCGCCTGCATGGCATGCAGGAGGTCGGCGGTTCGATCCCGCCTGGCTCCACCATTTCCCTTGCATCGATATCAATCCCGAAAGGCATCTTCGCAGCGCAGCCCCGGTCCGGGCAGCGTGACCGCCTGTGCCCGCCGCAGGAAGCGGACACTGCGGATTCCACGAGTCGTGTTCATCGCCTGCGGGTGAAGCCATACCCTCGTTCCATACGCACGTACTGAATCGCACGAACGTGCGCTAGCGCACAGTATTCCGTGTCCGGTATCAGCATCCTGCAGTCACGAAAGGATTCGCCCCCCTGGCGCACGGACGCGCCGCCCCCCCTTTCAGCCACCATCCCCCCCATGGTGGCTATTTTTTTGTCTGCCATTGCTCCGACCGAACGTCGACGTCCAGCCGGCCGCACCACACTACGATGTGATTGCAGCCTCTGAAACGCAATTCATCGAGTTGCCATGGACGTGAAAATATTGGTAATATTTTCACGTCCATCAATGCCGCACGCGCTCACTTGCCATGAGACCGGCAGGTCGGGGCGCAGGGACGCATGCCTCGCAGCAGCGCCTCCAGTGCGTTGGGCGACGACCGGACGGTCCCCCCAGCCACCTCTGCTCATCACGCGAGGCACACCCATGTCCGAATCCCTTCCCCCACGAGCCCAGGTAGTCATCATTGGTGGCGGCGCGGTCGGCTGCTCCGTCGCCTATCATCTGGCCCATCGTGGCTGGCGCGATGTGCTGTTGCTGGAGCGCGATCAGCTCACGAGCGGCACCACCTGGCACGCCGCAGGGTTGGTCGGCCAGCTGCGGGCGACGCCCAACATGACGCGTCTGGCGCAGTACGGCACCGAGCTCTATGGCGCTCTCGAAGCGGAAACCGGCCAACCGACCGGCTTTCTCCAGCGGGGATCCATCATGCTGGCCAGCTCGGACGGCCGCATGGACGAGATTCGCCGGGCGCACTCGACCGCGAACTGCTTCGGTCTGGAGACGGAACTGCTGGCGCCGGAAGCTATCCAGGAGCATTGGCCACTGGCGGACCTCACGGGCGTTCGCGGCGGCATCTGGCTGCCGCGTGATGGCCAGATCAACCCGACTGATCTGACCCAGGCGCTGGCGCGCGGCGCGCGACAGATGGGCGTGCGTGTGCGTGAGCACACGCCGGTGCGCGGCATCCTGCGCCATGGCGACCGCGTGACCGGGGTAGAGACGGATCAGGGGCCGATCGAGGCCGAGTATGTGGTCAATTGTGCCGGCATGTGGGGGCGCGAAATCGGGCGCCGGGCCGGGGTCGATGTGCCGCTGCACGCGGCCGAGCATTTCTACGTGGTCACCGAGAATCTGCCCGAGCCGCCCGGCGCGCTGCCGGTGCTGCGCGATCCCGATCATGCGATCTACATCAAGGAGGATGCCGGCAAGCTGCTCGTCGGCATGTTCGAGCCTGTCGCCAAGCCGTGGGGCATGAACGGGATTCCCGACGACACCTCGTTTACCCAGCTTCCCGATGACTGGGAGCACCTGACGCCGCAACTCGAGGCCGCGATGACGCGCGTGCCGGCCGTGGGCGAGGCGGGCATCCAGCTCTTCTTCAACGGTCCGGAAAGCTTCACCCCGGATGACCGCTATCTCCTCGGCGAGACGCCGGAGTTGAAAGGCTTCTTCGTGGCGGCCGGGTTCAATTCCGTCGGCGTGCAATCGGCCGGCGGCGCCGGCCGGGTGCTGGCGGACTGGATTGTCGACGGCCACCCGCCGATGGATCTGGCTGATGTCGATATCCGGCGTATGCAGCGCTTCCAGAACAATGCCAACTACCTGCATGACCGTACGGTCGAGGCGCTGGGTCTGCTCTATGCGATGCACTGGCCGTATCGCCAGTACGAAACCGCACGCGATGTACGGCGCTCACCGTTGCACGAACGGCTGGCCGAACGCGGCGCGGCCTTCGGCGAGGCGGCCGGCTGGGAGCGGCCGGACTTCTTCGGCGAGGCCGGCACAACGCCGGAATACGACTACAGTTTTGACCGCCCCGGCTGGTTCGATCTGCACGCCGCCGAGCATCGGGCCACCCGCGAGGATCTGACGCTGTTCGATCAGAGCGCATTCGCCAAATTCCTCATCCAGGGGCCGGATGCGGTGCAGGCGCTGGAGTGGGTGTGCTCGAACCACGTTGACGTTGCGCCCGGTCGTTCGATCTATACCCTGCTGCTGAACGAACGCGGCGGGATCGAGTCCGACGTGACGATCACGCGCCTCGATGCGGAACGGTTTCTCATGGTCTCACCGGCCACCGCCCAGCGGCGTGACTACTACTGGCTGCAACAGCACCTCGACCGGAATCTCCGGGTGACCGTCACGGACATGACCTCGGCGGAGTCGGTCCTCGGGCTGATGGGTCCGCGCTCGCGCGAATTCCTGCAGCAGCTCAGTGGGCAGGATCTGTCGAACGAGCACTGTCCGTTCGGCCACTTTGTCGAGCTCGACATCGGCCATGCCCGGGTGCGGGCCGTGCGCATGACCTATGTCGGTGAGCTCGGCTGGGAGCTCTACATGCCGACCGAGTTTGCCGTCGGTGTGTTCGACACCATCATGGCGTGCGACCCACCACCGCGGCTTGCCGGCTTCCACGCGCTGCACTCGCTGCGCACCGAGTCGGGCTATCGCCATTGGGGCCATGACATCACCGACGAGGATGATCCGCTCGCCGCCGGCCTCGGCTTTGCCGTGGCCCGGGACAAGGCCTTCCTCGGCCGTGAGGCGGTCGATCAGCTGCGTGCACGGCCCCGTAGCCGACGGCTGGTGTCGATCTGCCTGCAGGATCCCGAGCCGCTGCTGTTCCATGACGAGCCGATCCGGCTGCAGGGACGGATCGTCGGGCGCACGACCTCCGGGCGCTATGGTCATGCGCTGGGCGCGGCGGTTGCACTGGGCTGGGTCGAGCATCCGGATGGCGAGGCCATCGATGCGGCGTTTCTCGAGCAGGATGGATTCACGATCGAGGTCGCTGCCGAGCAGGTGCCTGCGAGGCTGTCGTTGCGGCCCTTCCAGGACCCCAAGCGCGAACGCGTCAAGGGCTGACGGCGCGTCGGTCAAGCCGGGTGCCGGCGGCCCATGTGCCTGGCAGGCCCCTGGTGAGGCATAATGCGCAGCGGCCAGACCCGCAAAGGGCGGCCGCCGCAGGGGGAGTGCCATGCTGTTCACATTGCGTTGCGCGGAGTCATCGCGCGCGGTCATCGCGCGGACAACCCATGGGATCATCCATGAGTGACCCGGCAGTCACGTTGCGCTGGTATGTCCGCCGTGGATCGCAGATTCTCGGGCCCTACGGGGTCGAGGACCTTGAACGCTACATCCTGCTCGGGCGCGTGCGCCTGAGCGATCAGCTCAGCCCCGATGGCTATACCTGGGTGCGCCTCTCCGATCGTCCGGACTGGCTGCCTGCTGCCATGCGTGATATGGACACCCCCGAGGGCCGTGAACGCTTCGAGGCGGCGCGGCGCGATGTCGATGAACGCGCGGTCGATGAACATGGCCCGGAGGCCGTCGACAGTGTGGCCGGACGGCGGCAGGATGATCCATCCGGGCCGCTGGTCGGGGCGCGCGGACGCGCCGTGATGTGGATTGCGGGTGCGAGCGTTGCACTGGTCGCCGCCGTACTGCTCATCCTTGGCTGGTGGCTGGATCTGGGCGCCTAGCAGCCTGTCGGACTTAGGTTCATCGACTGCGGCGCGTGGGAATCGGTCCATATTTCCGATCCTCCTCGTCAAATCGTCACCACGATTCTCCTCGGATGATCGAAAATCTGTCCTCGATTCCCACCCGCCTCGCGACGATGCCCTAAGTCCGACAGGCTGCTAGGCCGATTCATCCCGACCTGCCGGCGGCACGTTGCCGCCGAGCGAGTCCGCAAGACCCCGTCATCTGCGGTCATGATTCCGGCTCCGTATCAGTGGCTTCGCCACGGGCATGGCGCAGCCCGGTCGCGGGCACCCGTGGACCGGCGCCGTCGTTGTCGACACGGATGGACACCCGGGCTTCCGCCTCGGTCAATGGTTCCAGCGCCTGCTCCTGGCGCGCCGCGATCTCGGCATCGGCCTCCGAGGGGTCGTCCTGCCTTTCTGCACGGCGGCGCAGGCGTTCGTCCCGCAACGCCGCTGGCAGATGCAGATCGAGAATGCGGATGGGCGCCCCGTGCCGCTCGGCCAGCGAGAAGAAGGGCGTGCGGCGGCGCTGTTCGAGCAGCGTTGCATCGATGATGGTCGGCCAGCCGGCGCCGAGGGCGTGGTCGGCGAGTGTGGCCAGGCGCTCGTGCACGGTGTCGCTTGCCGCCTCGCTGTAGCGTTCGGCGGGAGCGGCATCGGCGAACAGGCGCAGGCGCTCGACATCGGAGCGCAGCCGCACCGCACCGATGCGCTCGACCAGTGCACGCGCCGCCGTACTCTTGCCCGTGCCCGAGATGCCGCGGGTGATGAGCAGGGCCGGTGCCCATGAGTCGGTGTAGCGGGCAGCGAGATCGAGATGACGAGTGAACGCCGCCATGGACTCGGCCCGCGTATCGGCCGTGTCGGCCTGGGCGGCCCGAATGGCGTGGATCTTCGCCCGCACCATGGCGCGATACACCAGGTAGAAACGCAATACGATCAGCGCCTGATAGTCCCCCGTGCCGGCCAGCCACTCGTCGAGGACGCGCCCGGCCAGGTCGGGCCGTTCGAGGCGGTCCAGGTCCATGATCAGGAAGGCGAGGTCGCTGGCGACATCAATCCAGCGCAGCGCGGCGTTGAATTCGATGCCGTCGAAGATGGCGACGTCACTGTTCATGCGCACCATGTTGCCGAGATGGAGGTCGCCATGGCATTCGCGTACACGGCCCGCTTCGCGTCGGGCCGTCAGGGTTTCCGCCAGCGCCTCACCACGTTCCCGCGTCCACTCGGCGAGCGCGCGCAGGCGCGCATCATGGGCGCTCGTGTCGATGGCGGCATGGATCTGCTCGAAGTTTTCCTGCATCGGCGCCAGTACCGCCGCCGGGGTACCGCATTCCGCCGGCGGTGACGCCGAGGCCCCTGTCTCATGGAAGCAGGCCAGGCGCTGGCCGATGACGTCGATCATCGCGCCATCCACACGCCCGGCTGCCAGCTCGTGGTCCAGTCGCTGTCGGTCGTCGAAGCGGCGCATGCGTACGGCGGTTTCCAGTGGCGGGCCGTCACCTCCCACGCGCGGAGACTCGGGCGTGCCGGTGATCGCCACCGTGTCCACATAGATGCCCGGCGCCAGACGTCCGTTGAGCCGGACCTCCTCGGCACAATAGTGCGCGCGGACTTCGGGCGCGGAGAAGTCGAGGAAACCGAGATCCAGCGGCTTCTTGATCTTGTAGGCGAAATCGCCGGCGAGGAAGACATGCGAGATATGCGTTTCGCGTTCTTCCACGGTGGTGACCGGTTCCGGATAGGCAGCTGGATCGCGCAGACCCGCAACCAGGCGCGGGAAAGAGTCCGGCGAGCTCATGCGTGTTTCTCCGTTGCCGGGTTCGCCGGCCGTCGGTGCGGGGCGGTGGTTGCCAGCCAGTCCGGAATCCGGTGATTGAGCCAGCGACAGGGGCGCAGGCCGGCACGCGCGGCGACAAAGCCGACATGGCCGCCGTGCGCCGATATCGCCAGCTCGACCCCGGGACCGACTTCCGAACGCGACGGAATCGCGTGGGGGCCGACAAACGGATCGTCGCGGGCGTGGACGACCAGCGTCGGGATCTCGATGCGCCGCAACCAGGGCCGGCAGCTCGAGCGGGTGTAGTAATCGTCGACGCCGGCAAAGCCGTGCAGGGGGGCGGTCACCGCATCGTCGAACTCGCGGAAGGATCGTGCCCTCGCCAGTCGCTCGTGGTCGATGGGGAGGTCGCCCAGGCGACGGATGCGCGCGCGGGTCGATGCCTTCATGCGGCGTACGAGATGGGCCTGGTAGATGCGCGAGAAGCCCCGGTTGATGTGACTGGCGGCTGCCGCGAGATCGAACGGGACGGAAACCGCGACCGCCGCATGCAGTGGGGTGTCGCCGCGCGCTTCGCCAAGGTACTTCAGCAGCGCGTTGCCGCTCAGGGAGAACCCGACCGCGAGCAGCGGACGGTCGGGATCGCGCAGGCGATCGAACAGCACGCGCATGTCGCCGGTATCACCGGAATGGTAGGCGCGTGGCAGACGATTGGGTTCTCCACTGCAACCGCGCATGTGCATCAGTGTTACCGGCATGCCGCGCAGTACGAGCGCGTGGGCGAGGCCACCGATGTAATGCGAGTCGATGTTGCCCTCGAGGCCGTGGAACAGGCACACGCGGGGTCCGGTCAGGCCATCGATGTGGGCGAGGTCGACGAAATCGCCATCCGGCAGTTCCAGGCGCTCGTGGCGCCACGGCAGGCGGACGCGTCGGTGCCACAGAAAGGGGGCGAGCGTCTGCGCATGCGCGCCGCGCAGCCAGAAGGGCGGGCGGAAGACCGGTGCATCGTGGCTCACGGGTTCGCTCCGGTGCGTCGCCGCGTAGGCCACTGCTGGACGATGTTGCCGGCGACGATGAAGATCAGGCCGATGAAGGTGGCCGGGTGGATGGTGTCACCGACCAAACAGCGGATAATCCAGGGATTAAAAGCCAAAAAACAGCGCCTTATAAGTGTTACGTCCCTCATGACAGCAAAATGGAAGCAGCGCTTCAAGAATCCTTCTGTACAGGACGTCCGGATGGGTTGGCCTGCCGCTGCTCCGCCTTCGCGAGCATGATACGCAGATCGATCCTGGTCAGGTAGATCCATCAGGTCCTGCGTCAGGGGCAGAGCCCCTGGGTGGGGTGGAGGACGACAAGCGAATGGGAAATGTGCGGCAGCGCACAGACACGCACTGGTCAAGACACGGCATACTCAGCCCGTAGACGCACCGAGGAGCCGTTTACATCACTGAAGAAGGGCGCCACGAAAACGGTTCAAACAGATCCTGGAACCACTCCATATCTGGAAGCTCGAATGCCTTGCCGCTGACGCTGGCATCAGTGCCCGGTCTCTCTACAACTGCTATCAGTCACCTGATGGGAGATGATCATGAGGTCGAGACCTGCGTACAAGCACTACAAAGACGATGTGGAAGCGCAGAATGCTTTGCTGGAAAGTGGACTGGCCAGCGACGTGGATAGGCAAACTTGGCTCACTATCGCTTTCTGGATGTACGAACGAGATGCGACCCCTGGCGAAGCCGTGCGTGAAAGCGGTTTGGTGCCACGGTTGATAGACGAGACCCCGACAATCACACAGAGGTCCTCCTCGCTTCGCGGACGGTCCCTCCGTTCGGGGACTTCGGGATGGGTGTAGCAACCTTGCCCGTTCACTTCGTCATGCAATTGGAGCGTCTTGAACCGGGCAACCTCGATACGCTGTGCATCATCGGGGTACCGTACTCTTCCTCTTGAGTGAGAAGGGTGTTCAACCGACCGTTCTCCGCGTCCATATTTTGGATGGGATACGCTTCGGTCCAATCAAACCGCGCGGTCATTTCTTTCGCATCCGCCGTCGTCGTTCGCGCGAAATGATCAAGAGGTTAAACAGCCCCTGGGCTGGCGGCTCGGGAGCAACCGCGTAAGGAGTAATATTCCTTTGTCTACCATATTGGCCATGCCCGATGCACCACGTTCACCCAGCGACAATCAACTTCTCGCGATACTGCCGCCCGAGGAACTGGCAGTGCTCAAGGACGCGCTCGAGCTGGTGGATCTGCCCGTTGGACATTTACTGTGTGAACCGAATGTCCAAATGACGCATGTCTACTTCCTCCTGGACTCCACCGTCGCTCTACTGGGTTCGACGGCCGATGGGGACACGGCGGAGGTCGCCGTGATCGGTTGCGAAGGCACCATTGGCGTAGCGCTGTTTTGGGGTGGAGGGTCAACACCCATGGGCGCGGTCGTCCAGTCCAGTGGTCAGGCGTATCGGCTACCGGCCCATATAGCGGAAGAAGCGTTTTCTCGTGGTGGGGCGATGCAGACAGTGTTGCTGCGCTACAGTCAGGCCCTTCTGCACCA
The DNA here is from genome assembly GCA_964545695.1 of uncultured Ectothiorhodospiraceae bacterium. GTDB lineage: Bacteria > Pseudomonadota > Gammaproteobacteria > XJ16 > Halofilaceae > Halofilum. The sequence continues at coordinate 13,444 of CAZJGZ010000019.1, forward strand.
GGTGGCGATGACTGCGGCCTGCAATGCCCGCCACACCCTGGATCAGCAACTGTGCCGCTGGCTATTGCTCAGCCATGATCGCCTGCGCAATGATCAGCTGATGATGCCAAGCGCGCAGCTCTGCAACTCACGTGGCGTTTGGCATCAACTCGTACGCGACGCGATCCGAGAATTGCAGACGCAAGGACTGATCGAGTATCACCGCGGCCACATCACTGTCACTGATCGTGCGTCACTGGAGGCGCGTTCCTGCGGTTGTTATGACGTCATTAAAGGCGAATATGATCGCCTGGTTCCGGTGCAAGCTGCCGGTTGATCGCGTTTGGTGGCGCGAAAGTCATGAGCGCATTGCCGCGTTGGTCAATCAGGGGTGCCTCAGGGCGTCATCGTCGGGTAGGCCACTGCTGGACGATGTTGCCGGCGACGATGAAGATCAGACCGACGAACGTGGCCGGGTGGATGGTTTCACCGACCAGAAAGTGGATGAACACCAGCGACAGGAACGGCGCGAGAAAGATCAGGTTGCCGACCTTGGCCGTGGTCGATGACAGCTTCAGTGCATGCAGCCAGAACACGAACGCGAGCCCCATCTCGAACATGCCGACGTAGACGGCACCGACAGCACCCTGCCAGGGTGGCAGCGCGAGCTCGGAGAACAGCGCCGTGGTGATGAAGATCAGCGGCAGACTGCAGCAGAAACCGACAAACAGACCGGCAACCGGATCGCCGGTATCACGCGTGTTGTAGATCCAGTACAGGGCCCAGATGATGGTGCTGCCGAGGGCGAGCAGGACGCCCGTGAGGCTGACGAATTCGAGCGCGAAGGGCCGACCCTCGGTAGCGATCACGACCACGCCGGCATAGCTGATGATCAGCGCGGCAAAGCCCCTCAGGCCGATGCGCTGGCCCAGCAGGGGGATCGACAGCAAGGCGAGGGTGATTGCCCAGGTGTAGTTCAGCGGCTGGGCCTGCTGCGCCGGCAGCAGGTCGTAGGCCTGAAACAGCACCACGTAGTACAGGAACGGGTTGAGTACGCCAAGGCCGGCAAGGCGCAGGTAGTCGGCGCGCCCGTAGGCCTTGAGGTGGTGCAGGCGGCGCTGGCACGCGAGCACGGTAAACAGCACCATGACCGACACGACATTGGCGAACAGCAATAGCTGCAACGGATCCAGCCAGCGCAGCGACAGCTTGAACGCGGACGCGACCGTCGACCAGAGGAAGATGGCCAGGCCGGCATAGATATAGGCACGAGCCTGCGTGCTCACGGGCACTCCCGATTGGCGGTAGTGGTGGCGGGGCGTGGCATAATGGCGTCGACGGGCGACATCCGCGCGCCCGGCCCGAACGAAAAAATGGCTCGCGGAGTGTAGCGCGATGACCGGAGGTGTGCGATGACGACCCGGAATGATGACCAGGCCACCTGGCGCGAACAGTTGACCCCGGAGCAGTACCGAGTGACACGCGAGGCAGCTACTGAGCCGCCTTTCTCCGGCGAGCTGCTGCAGGAGAAACGCGCGGGCACCTTTCACTGCGTCTGTTGCGGCCAGGATCTGTTCCGCTCGGAGTCCAAGTTCGATTCGCGGACCGGCTGGCCGAGCTTCTTCCAGCCCGCGCGCCCGGAGGCGCTGGGGCAGCATCGCGATGTCAGCCTCGGCATGGAACGGACCGAGGTGCACTGCAGCCAGTGCGAGGCGCACCTTGGCCATGTGTTTCCGGACGGTCCGGATCCGACAGGACTGCGCTTCTGCATCAATTCCGTGGCGCTGACCTTCGAACCCGACGTTGTTGATGCCGATGTCGACCACTGAGGCCGACGACCAGGAGCCAGCCGTCGACCGTCGGGATGCCGTTGGCGAGCTGCTCTATTTCGCCTACGGATCCAACCTCTACCTGAGACGGATGCAGAAACGCGTGCCATCGGCGTTTCCCCGAACCGTTGCCCGGCTGCCGGGTTATCGCCTGGCCTTCAACAAGATCGGCGGAGAAGGCTCGGCAAAATGCAGTATCGTCGAGGATGCCGACGACGAAGTCTGGGGCGTCGCCTACTGCATGGATGCGACCGAGCTCTGGCGCCTGGACGAGGCCGAGGGTGAGGGGTACGAGCGGATCGATATCACCGTCATCACCCCGGAAGACGAGACCGTACAGGCCTTTACCTACAAGGCACGCCCGGGTTGGACCGGTCACGGCTGGCCGTTCGACTGGTATCGTGACCTCGTCACGCAGGGTGCGCGGCATCATGCGCTGCCGGCCTCCTACGTCAGCCGGATCACGGCGGTGACGGCCGTGCCGGATCCCGATGCCGCCCGTGACCGGGCCAATCGCCCGCGCAAATGGTAGCCGCGCGCTGACGCTAGTGGGCCATGCGGGAGTTTCGGCGCGAATGTGTGGTCGGAGTAACGGGAAACCGCGAGGTCGGAGTCATGCAAGCAATCCACACCCTCATTGTCGCCGGGGTGGCGATAACCCTCGTCGCCGCCTGCAGTACGACGCAGCAGGAACGCTGGGCCGTCGACGGCATTGCCGACGGTTCACGCCTGGTGGTCGAGGAGCCGATCCGCATCTCCTCGTACAGCGGCCATGCCCATGTGCAGCAGGGACGCGAGGTCGACCCCCGCGCGATCAATCGCTTCGAACCGCATTGCCGCATCCGCCTGCGCGGGGCGGGCAGTGATGTCGAGGCGATCGAGCCGGACACCTTCGAGGTGGGCGGTTATCGGACTCGGCGCGAGGTCACGAGCCTGGAGCCGGATGGACAGCTGCGAGTGGCGTCTAGCCTGCGCGGGGGGAGCTTCGTCTCCTACGTGCGCCACCATACGCGGGTAACGCTCTATTCGCCGGATCAGCCGGCCGTTCACGAGATGGTGTGTTCGTATGACCGCAGCCGGCGGGCGCCGCATCTGCAGTTCGATCAGATTCGCGACACACTGGCCGGGATCGCGACGCTGGAACGGCCGTAGGCCGAGGGCGGGCACACCCCGCGCAGGGGAGTGTGCCCGCCCGCGCCGCGTCAGACCTTGCCCTGGAGCTGGTCGATGATGGCCGGGTTCTCCAGTGTCGAGGTGTCGCCCTCGATCTCGTCGCCCTTGGCGACCGAGCGCAGCAGCCGACGCATGATCTTGCCCGAGCGCGTCTTCGGCAGGTTGTCCGCGTAGCGGATGTCCTCGGGTTTGGCGATCGGGCCGATCTGCTTGGCAACCCAGTCGGTCAGTTCGCGGGTCAACGTCTCGTCCACGCCGCCCTCGGGGCGCTCGCCCTTGAGCACGACGAACGCAAAGATCCCTTCGCCCTTGACGTCGTGCGGTACGCCCACCACGGCTGCCTCGGTGACGCGCTCGTGGGCCACCAGCGCTGACTCGACCTCCATCGTGCCGAGACGGTGGCCGGACACATTCACCACATCATCGATGCGACCCATGATCCAGAAGTAGCCGTCCGCATCCTTGTGGGCACTGTCGCCGGCGAGGTAGAAGCGGCCGTCGAACTTGGGCCAGTAGGTGTCCTTGTAGCGCTGCGGATCGCCCCAGATGGTCCGCAGCATCGAGGGCCAGGGCTTCTTCACCACGAGGTAGCCGCCCTGTTCCGGGTTGGTGATGGAGTTGCCGTCCTCATCGACCACGTCGGCGGCAATGCCGGGCAGCGGCCGCGTGCACGAGCCCGGCTTCATCGGGGTGACGCCGGGCAGCGGTGCGATCATGTGAGCGCCCGTTTCCGTCTGCCACCAGGTGTCGACAATCGGGCAGCGGTCACCGCCGATGACGCTCTGGTACCACATCCAGGCCTCGGGGTTGATGGGCTCGCCGACCGTGCCCAGCAAGCGCAGGGAGGACAGATCGTGGGCGTTGGGGAATTCGTCGCCCAGCTTCATCAGGGCACGGATCGCCGTCGGTGCGGTGTAGAACACCGATACCTTGTGATCCTGCACCAGCTTCCAGAAACGTCCACCATCGGGGACGGTGGGCGCACCCTCGTACATGACCTGCGTTGCACCGCAGGCCATGGGGCCGTAGGCAACATAGGAATGCCCCGTCACCCAGCCGACGTCGGCGGTGCACCAGAAGACATCCTCGTCCTGGATGTCGAACACCCACTTGGTGGTGCAGATGGTGTTCAGCAGGTAGCCGGCCGATGAGTGCTGAATGCCCTTCGGCTTGCCGGTGGAGCCCGAGGTGTAGAGCAGGAACAGCGGATGCTCGGCGTTGATCCGCGCCGGTTCGCATTCGGCACTCTGCTCGGCAGTGATCTCGTGCCACCAGACGTCACGCCCGGATTCCATCTGCACGTCGTTGCCTGCGCGCTGATACACGAACACGGTTTCGACGGTCTTGCAGCCGCCCGCCAGGGCGTCGTCCACGCCGCTCTTGGTCGCCTGGACCTTGCCGCCCCGGGTGCCGCCATCGGCGGTGATCACGGCCTTGGCCTCGCAATCGTTGATGCGATCGCGCAGGGCGTCCGGCGAGAAGCCGCCGAACACGACGGAGTGGATCGCGCCGATGCGAGCGCAGGCCTGCATGGCCATGACCGCCTGCGGGATCATTGGCATGTAGATGATGACGCGGTCGCCGTGCTCGACGCCCCGGGCCTTGAGCGCGTTCGCGAACAGACAGACCTCGCGATACATGTCGCGATAGGTGTACTGGGCGACGTCGCCGTTCTCACCCTCGAAGATGATGGCGGTCTTGTCGCCGCGCGTTTCGAGGTGGCGGTCGATGCAGTTGACGGATACGTTCAGCTCGCCGTCGGTGAACCACTTGAAGAAGGGCGGTTCGCTGTCGTCGAGGGTCTGCGTGAAGGGCTTGTCCCACTGCATTTCGCTGCGTGCGAGGTCAGCCCAGAAGCCCTCGTGATCCGCCTCGGCGCGGCGATAGAGATCCTCCAGATCGGCGGACTGAATCCGCGCCGCGCGCGCAAACTCCGCGGTCGGTTCGAATACACGGGTTTCCTTCAGTACCGATTCAAGATTCTGTGCCATCGGGCTCTCCCCCTGCAGGTTGTTGAAACTCGGTATTTGCGCTACAGGCTCGCGAGTGGCGCGTCTATAGCGCGGCCTGATCGTCTGGCCGGTCATCTTCCGCTGCGCGGATCGCCGCCAGCAGTTCCGCGACGGTCGCGTGTTCGGGCGTCAGTATCGGCGTCAGATGGGCGAAAACGCCACCGCAGATGACCGCGTCACCGCGGGCGTCGTGGCGGCCCGTCAGGCCGATGTCGCAGGCCGTCGCGATCTCTTCCAGCTCATAGTGGCCGAAACGGCCCGTATAAGCCAAATACAGCAACATGGTATCCACTGTCGGTTGCGGTAATCGACAGTACAGGCAGCGATGCATGACGCGATTCAGGAAGCGCATGTCAAATGCTACATGATGGCCGACGATGACTGCATGATCGATGAAATTAACGATATCATCAATGATTTCATCGATCTTGGGTGCGTCCTTGACCATGGTGTCATCGATGCCATGGATGGCGGTACTCGTAGCGGGGATCGCGCATCCGGGCCGCACCAGCGAGACGTATTCGGCGCCGGTGGGCTCGAGGCCCCGATATTCGAGCAGCGCGACCTGGACGATCTCGTCGCCGGCATAGGCACTGAACCCGGTGGTTTCCGTGTCGATGACGACAAAGCGGGCGTCCGCGATCGGCGTCGCCATGAGCTGGCCACGGTCGAAGTTGGCGCAGCGATCCAGCAGCTCGCGGCGCTCGGCCAGCGTTGCCGGTTTGAGCAGCCGGTTGTAGCTCGCCCGCAGGCGATCCGCCAGTTCCGCAAGTGGCCGGTCAGCGGCCATGTCAGAACCCTCCGCCGACGCCGAAATGCCCCTGCAGGCGGTCCTGCATGCGCCGGGCTGCGCGCAGCGACACACGCAGGCGCTCGCGGTCGTGGCTCGTCAGGCGATCGATGCGCAGCAGCGGATCCGGTGTGCGTCCACGCTCGACCTGGTCGAGTTGGTGGGCCAGTAGCAGATCCTGCAGCTCCTCGAAGGCCAGGCGCAGGCTCTCGACGAAATCGCGGTCGATCACGCCCAGTCGGCTCAGGGCGGTCAGGCGTTCGTGCGTGCTTACCGGGTTGATACCGCGGGCGAGGGCATAGATCCGTGCGGCATCGGTGATGATGCGCAGGCCATTGCGCTTGATGTCGATGGTCTCCTCGCCCTCATGCGTTCGGGTCAACAGGCGGTTGAACAGGCCCAGCGGTGGGCGACCCTCCGCATCGTCCTCAGCCATGAGTTTGAGCAAACCCTTGCCACGCTGCATCTCGCGGTTGACGTGGTTGCGCAGCTCGACTGTGAGGCGATCGTCGCCGTACTGGGTCGAGAAGTCGAACACGATCGTGGACCAGCGCGCACCGGCGGCCTTGGGATTGCGCACCAGCCCCGAGACGCGATCCTTCCATTCCTGAAGCGTGTGGCAGAAATCCGGACGGCACGCCATGATGCCGCCCGGGCAGAGCGGGTAGCCGATGCGGTCGAGGTCGGTGTTGAAGCGATCGGCGAACTCGGCGAACCACTTGCGCGTCTCATCGTCGGCGTCATCCTCGAGGATCAGGCCATTGTCCTGATCCGGATGCAGCAGCATCTCGCCGCGGCCGCCCGAACCCATGATGATCAGCGCGAAACGGATCGGCGGCCGCCCATGGCCGTCGGATTCCATCGCCGCGAGGGTCAGTTCGACCAGGCGGTGCTGGATGGCGAGGTGGGCCTCGGTCAGCGCACGCACCGCCGTGCCCGCGCTGCGATGGGTTTCGCGTACCCGACGTGCGGTGACGGGCACGCGCGTGCGCAGTTCGATCAGGGTGTCGACATCCTCGGCGGCGGCAATGTCGGCATCGAGCGTCTGGGGTGGGGTTGCCAGCGCACGCACCAGATCCGTCTGCGACATCATGCCGATGGGCGTGTTGTCGTCATCGACGACCACGACATACTTGACCTGGTGGCGCTGCTGGATGTCCTCGACCTGCCACAGCGGCGTGTCGGGCGCTACGCTCCAGGGCTCCTGGCAGGCGCTCTTGTCCACTGGATCATCGGGACCGCCAGCACCGGTGGTGATGGCGCGCAACAGGCCGAGCGGGGTGAGCAATCCGAACAGACGGCCATCGTCGTCGAGTACGCCGAGGCTGCCGATCTGGCGACGCTCGAGGGTCGCCGCTGCTTCGGCGATCGTGGTGTCGCGCTTGCAGGTGGTCAGCCCCGTGCGCATGAACTGATGCACCGGACGCGCGAGCGTACCGCGCACGCTCTCGCGTACCTGCCGCGCCTTGCGCATGCGGGCGGCGAGTGCGCGGTTGATGGCTTCGTAGAAGCCCGCGGATTCCTGCTCCAGCCGCTTTACCAGGGCGGCCGGCAGTGCCAGTACGCGACAGTCGCTGACGGCGCGTGCGGTCGAGCGGTAATCCGCGCCGTCGAGATAGTTGGCCAGGCCCAGTACATCGCCGGGATCGGCACGGCGCTCGTCGCCGCGCCCCGACACCTGTTCCAGGTCGCCCTCCAGGTGCACATGGATGCGCTCCTGCCAGGCGTCACCCGCCTCGAACAACGGTTCGCCGGCGGCCAGCTCGACGATCTCGCCCTTGGCCAGCAGCGTATCGAGCATGCCCTCGTCCACGGACTGCCAGAACGAGGAAGTTGCAATTCGTTCGCGATCACTAGGTCGGTCTGCACTCATGGTGCCAATCGTCTCATGCGCGTGAGTTTGCGGGGATCATCAAATTCGTCATGCCAGAGTTGTGCCAGCAGCGTAATTCCCTTTGGATCAGATAGTTGCATGGATTTTGGCGGTTCTGCGGTCGGCGCGGTGTCACGATTCGTAACGCCAACGCACGCTGTTTCGTGACGCAAGGTAACGCCGACGCAAGGTAGCGCCCGGGCGGCATCCCGCCCGGGATCACGTCCGGGGAATGCCCATGCGCTGTCGCCGCTCCCATAGCGCCTTGCGACTCAGGCCAAGACGACGGGCCAGCTCGGTCTCGGTCAGGTCCTGCTGATGACGCAGGACGAACTGGCGGAAGTATTCGTCGAGGCTGAGATCGAAGGCATGCCCCTCCGACGCCGATGCTGCAGGTTCGTCGTCAAAGCCGGGCAGGCCGAGGTGCTCGGGCTTGATTTCCGGGCCGTCGCAGAGGATGACGGCACGTTCGATGGCGTTTTCCAGTTCGCGCACGTTGCCGGGCCAGCTGTATTGCGTACAGGCTGCGATGGCCTCCTTGCCCAGTACCGGTGCCTCGCGGTTCACGCTGTGTGCACTCTTTTCCAGCATGTAGGCGGCCAGTTCCGCCAAGTCCTCGGGCCTGTCGCGCAACGGCGTGAGGCAGATTTCCAGCACCCGCAGCCGATAATAAAGGTCCTTGCGGAACGTGCCTTCGGCGCACATGGCTTCCAGATCGGCATTGGTCGCCGCGATCAGGCGCACGTCAGTGGCGCGCCCGCGTGATGCGCCGACGGGGCGAACCTCCGCTTCCTCGAGCACGCGCAGCAGATGCGCCTGGACCGGGAGCGGCAGTTCGCCAATTTCGTCGAGAAACAGCGTGCCGCCGTTGGCGGCTTCGACCAGGCCGGTGCGGCGATTGGAGGCGCCGGTGAAGGCACCCTTCTCGTGTCCGAACAGCTCCGACTCGACCAGGCTTTCGGGGATCGACGCACAGTTGACCGCGATCAGCGGACCTGATGCACGCGGGCTCTGCTCGTGGATGGCGCGAGCCACAAGTTCCTTGCCGGTGCCCGATTCACCCAGCACCAGCACCGTTCGTTCGCTTGGTGCCACCCGCCCGATACGTTCGCGCACCGCCTGCATGGCGGGGCCCTCGCCGACCATGCCCGTAATCGGGTAATCGCGTTCGATATCCTGCTTGAGCGCGGCGTTCTGGCGCGACAGGCGACGCTCGTGCAGGGCGCGCTTGATCTGCAGCAGCAACTCGTCGTGGTCGAACGGCTTGGCGATGTAGTCAAGCGCGCCGCGCTTCATCGACTCCACCGCCGAGTCGACACTGGCATAACTGGTCATGACCAGCACCGGGACGTTGCCGGCATGATCGATGATATCGATACCGGATGCGCCCGGCAGTTTCAGGTCGGCGATGATGAAATCGAAGTTGTCCGGGGCCAGTTCGCGGGCTTCATCGACGCTGGCCGCGGTGCGCACCCGGTAGCCATGATGTTCCAGCACGCGCTGCAGCGCGTCACGGATGACGCGCTCGTCGTCGATGACCAGGATTCGGCTCATGCAGTAGTGACTCCTTGCGTGTCGGCGGGCAGGCGCACGGTCGCGATCGTGCCCTGCGGATGATTCTGCGCCAGCGTGATCGTGCCACCGTGTTCGCTGATGATCGCATGGCTCAGCGAGAGCCCGAGCCCGGTGCCGCGTCCGACCGGCTTGGTGGTGAAGAACGGATCGAACGCGCGCTCGACATGGTCCGGCTCGATACCGGAACCGGTATCGATGATGCTGATGACGACTTCACTGCCTTCGCGGCTTTCACGAACCACCACCGACTGACCGGTCGTGGACGCATCGGCTGCGTTCGACAGCAGGTTGACGAATACCTGGCGCAACTGCTGCGCGTCGCCGTGCAGCAGTGTTGCCGCCCGCGTTTCATTGTGGAATTCGATCACCTTGTCCTTCTGACCGAGGGCGACCAGCCGGATCACCTGGTGGATCAGTTCGCGCAGCGCGATGGCCTCGTGCGAGCCCCGGTGCTGCTGTCCACTGCGGGCAAACGCAAGCAGTGATTCGACAATGGCGGAGATACGGGCCGTCTGCTCACGGATGGCCTGCGACGTCGCCTGGCGGCTTGCGTCTGTGGCGTCGTAGGGCAGATTCTGCGCCAGACTGTCGATCCCGGTCAGCGGGTTGCCCACTTCGTGCGCGAGGCCGGCGGCCAGTCGGCCGATCGACGCCAGGCGCTCGCTGTGCCGCAATTCGGCCTCGAGCGTCTCCACGTCGGTGCGGTCCTCGACCAGCAATACCAGGCTGCCACCGCCCGGTGTATCACGCAGATGGGGATTCTCGATCCACGCCTGATGCAGGTTCACCCAGCGTTCGCTGCCGTCGTTGCCGGTGATCGAGGCCTTGGTCTGGCGACGTTCGCCGCTGCGCGAGAACTGCTGCAGCACGTCGGCCCAGGGCGACGGCAGGCTCGCCAGGGGCTTGCCGGTCGCCTCGCGGCGCTCGATGCCGGAGAGCTCTTCCATGCTGCGATTCCAGATCACGATTTCGCCGTCCGGCGCGACCGAACAGACGCCGATCGGCAGTTCCTGCAGCACGTCACGGTGGTAGCGCTGCAGCGACTGCAACTGGGCCACGGCGCCGCGCAGGCGATCGCGCGAGGTGGCCAGACGTTCCTCCATGAAACGAATGCCATCAGCGAGGGCGACGTGCGAACGATGCTCCAGGCGCAGACGGTCATCGACGATCAACTGCGCCAGCACCGGCCCCACCAGGCCCGAGAGATTACGCTCGATGCGTTCGCGCAGCATGCGCAGTTCGGCCGGGCGCAGTTCGTCGGGTGACATGTTGAGCTCATCGAGGGCCTTGGCTACTTCGTTCTCGGCGGCGTCTTCACCAATCAGGCGCGCCAGGTTGTGCTCGAAAAGCCGGGGTGATCCCGCCTCGACGCGGCCGGCGAGGGGGGTCAGACGCTGCTCGGTGCAGGCGGCCGCTGCTCGCTGCTCGCCCTCGCTGGGTGCGGTCAGCAGGGAGCCGAGCACGAAGAACAGGGTATTGATCGCGAGCGTCCAGAACGTTGCGATGGTCCAGATATCACCGCCTGCCGGCCGGATCAGTTGCTCCAGCGGTGTCTCGCCGGTGAGCACGGCCGGCTCGCCGAGTAGCGGCAGTACCAGCATGACGAACCAGACGAGTGTCCCGGCGAAAAGGCCGGTAACGAACCCGGTGCGTGTGGCGCGTGACCAGAACAGGACGCCGGCAACCCCGGGCAGAAGCTGGGCGACAGCGACGAACGAGACCAGACCGAGCTGCACCAGGCCCTCGTGATGGACCATCACCCGGTAGAAGCCGTAGCCGGCGAGGATGATCAGTGCGATCAGGCCGCGCTTGCCCCACAGGATCCAGTTGTAGAGTTGAGGTTGCGGGCGCGGCGTGAGGAAGCGCGCGGGCAGGATCAGGTGGTTCAGACACATGGCCGCGAGTGCAATGGTGGACACGATCATCATTGCGCTCGCGGCCGAGATCCCGCCGACGAAGGCGAGGATGGGTAACCAGGCCGGTGCGTGGTCGAGGGTGATGCCGAGGACATAGAAATCGGGGCTGCCCGACGTATCCAGCGCCATGCCCGCCCACAGGATCGGGATGATGGGCAGATTGAGCACCAGCAGGAATGCCGGAAACAGCCAGCCGGCCGTTCGCAGGCCCTGCGGGTCGAGATTCTCGGTGAAGGCCATGTGGAACTGGCGCGGCAGCAGGAAAGCCGCAGCGAACGCCAGGACCGTCAACGCCAGCCAGGGCCCCGTGGTGATCGGCTCGTACAGACTTGCCAGGGCTTCCGGGTTGCGTCCCGCCCATTGTTCCATCTCGCCGAAGCCGCCAAAGACACCGAACACGGCAAAGATCCCGACGGCGAGCAGCGCCACCATCTTCACGGCGGACTCGAATGCGATGGCCACGACGAGGCCGCTGTGCTTTTCCCGCGGGCTGATGTGGCGGGCACCGAACAGGATCGAAAAGACGATCAGCATGGCGCAGAAGACGAGCGCCAGAAAATCGTGGGCCGGCTCGCGCGTCAGAACCTCGACCGACTGGGTCAGCGCATGAATCTGCAGCGACAGATAGGGCAGGATGCCCAGCAGCATGAATGTGGTGACCACGAAGCCCGTGAGTCGACCGGGATAGCGAAATGCGAACAGGTCGGCCACCGAGGTCAGCTGGTATTCACGGACCAGACGCAGGATCGGATCGAGCAGGACCGGAGCGAGCAGGAAGGCGATGGTGACGCCGAGGTAGATGGTGAGGAAATTGAAGCCCGAGTCGTGGGCGAAGCCGACGCTGCCGTAGAAGCTCCAGGACGTCGCGTAGACCCCCAGCGAGAGCGCGCAGGTCAGCGGGTGGCGTGCGATCCATTCGGGCAGGAAACCCCGCTCTGCCAGCCAGGCGATGAGGAACAGCAGCGCCAGATAGCTGACGGCGACCCCGAACAGTTGCCACAACTCAACCGTCATGGTCGTCGCGTCGGCGGATGCGGTCCAGGGCGACCAGGGCAATCAGGCCGGCCCAGAGCAGGAACGGGAAGTACCACGGCGGCTGCGCATGCGCCCACCACGTCGTGAAGGGCGACGCAAACAGGAACAGGGCGAGCAGGAAGAGCAGGATTACCCGATCGAGTCGCCCGTGCTGCGGATCAGTGCCGCGCTCATTCATGCCGAAACGCTAGCATGAAATGTTAC
>CAZJGZ010000020.1:0-7240 GCA_964545695.1 uncultured Ectothiorhodospiraceae bacterium
TTTACCGGCGTCGGATCACCCGGCGGAGGGATAATATCTCGCAGAGGCGCGGAGCGCGCGGAGGGGATTTTCCTCTGCGAAGTCTGCGGCTTCCGCGAGATTGCTGTTCAGTGCGCCATCCATACCGTGCCTAACTGGAAATATCACGCCAGGCACGCGAAGAACGCCAAGAGAATTTTTCCTTTCTTCGCGGGCTTCGCGTCTTTGCGAGAGGTAATATTCCCCGCTGGACCATCCTGCGGTATCAATCTCTTGCGGAGGCGCAGAGTTCGCGGAGAATGATTTGCCTCCGCGGGCTCAGCGTCTCTGCGAGCGATCAGTTCGCCACGGCTACGACCATCAGTCGGCGTCGCGGACCAGGCGGACCGGCTTGGGGCCTTCCTTGAAGTAGTAGTAGTTGGCGAGGCCGAAGCGGAAGTCGGTGTGCCAGGCGTAGTTCGGATAGGTCGGATTGGGGTCCGCGCTCCAGTAGGACAGCGCCATCGTGTTCGGGAAATGCCCCTGGTCGATGGCCGGAAACTCGGCGCGGTAATCCACGATGGAGCGCAGCTCGTTACGCGTGGGCATGCGCCAGTCGTTGAATCCGCACAGGCCCTCCTCATTCACCGCCGCGGCGTACGAATGCGTGTCGCAATCGATGCCGCCTTCGCAATCACCACCATCGCGCCGGCCGGGTGCGCCACCATTCTCTTGCGGATTCGGGTTGTACCAGGTGTACTCGTTGCCCTGGTCGCGCAGGCCACCGTCGATCGTTTTCACTTCCCATATCAGGCCGGTGACGTTATCGCGCACGCATGACCAGGGCTCGATGGTGTAAATCGCGTCCTGGTTCGTGAGCGGCTGACCCTCGCTATCGAGTTTGGTGTAGTCGACGCTCGCACCCGGCCCGCTGATGCTGCGCAACAGTTCTGCTTCACTGGCCACTGCGGAGCCGCTCGAAAACAGGAACAGCAGCGCACCGACCCCCAGCAGACTCGCGCCGCGGACGCGGCTCCGTGTTTCCGACTTCATGCTGTACCCCCCAGCGTTTCGTGTAGTACGTCAGTGGCGCGCAGTGATACCGGAAGCCATCGCGGCCCGCTCGACGGAATCAATATACTGGAGCCATCAACGGCTTCCAACCCGACCGCGTGCCGCCGCATCGCCGACGCCGCGCGGATCGGCAGCCGCGGAGAAGCTGCCATCGCGGTCAACGATCACGGCCTGGCTATTGCCCCAGGTGCGGCTGAACGCCTCAAGCTCGTGGCCCATGGCCTGCAATTCTTCCAGCACATCCTGTGCCAGGCCATCGGGTTCGTACTCGATCACGTCGGGCAGATACTGATGATGATAGCGATCCGGCGCGACCATGTCTTCGACCGTCCCCCCGCGATGGAATTCCATGGCCGCGAGCAGCACGGTGGTGATGATGCGGCTGCCGCCCGGTGTTCCCGTCGCGGCCAGGCGGCCCTCGTGAGCCAGCAGCGTGGGCGCCATGCTCGACAGCATGCGCTTGCCGGGCGCGATCCGGTTGGCCTCGCCCTGCACCAGACCATAGGCATTGGGCTCGCCCGGCTGCACAGTGAAATCATCCATGTGGTTGTTCAGCACGACCCCGGTATCCGCCGGCATGAATCCCGAGCCGAATGGATAATTCAGCGACAGCGTGGCCGCCACGCGATTGCCATCGGCATCGATCACGGAGAAGTGCGTCGTATCGGCGCCCTCGGCTTCCGCCTGCGGCCCCGGAAAGGACTCGCTCGGCGTGGCCCGCCGCGGATGGATGGTGGCGGCCAGCCCGGCTGCATAGGCCGGATCCGTCAGGCGTTCCACGGGCACGTCGACGTGATCGATATCGCCGAGAAAGCGGGCGCGATCATGATAGGCGCGACGCATGGCCTCGACGACATGATGGATGCGCCCGGCCGGCGCCATCGACTCCAGGTCGAATTCCGCCAGCATGTGCAGGATCTGGCCGAGCGCGATGCCCGCCGATGAGGGCGGAGGCGCGGCGAGCCAGGCCAGACCGTCGACTTCGCCGGCGATCGGCTCGCGCTCGACGATCGTGTACTGACGCAGGTCACGCCGGCTCCAGATGCCACCGGCCTCCTGCACCGCATCGACCATGCGCTGGGCGACGATGCCGTCGTAGAACCCCGACCGGCCCTGGCGCGCCAGGCGTTCCAGGGTGTTGGCGAGTTCGGGCTGGCGAATCACATGGCCCGGCTCCGGCACCCGGCCATCGACGAGGAACACCTCGCCGGCTTCGCCCCAGTCGGCCAGCACGTCCTCACGGAATCCCGCCAGCAGCTCGTAGCGGTCGTCGATGACGAATCCTTCGCGCGCCAGACCGATGGCCGGAGCGAGCAGGTCCGCGAGTTCGCGGGTGCCATGATTCTCGGCGATATGCACCAACGCTGCGGGCTGGCCGGGAATGGCGGCCGACAGCGGACCATTCAACGCTCGATCCCGATCCGCCTCACCGTCCGCATCGAGGAACATGTCTGCCGTCGCCGCGAGCGGCGCGCGTTCGCGGCCATCGATCATGACGGCGGTATCGTCAACCACGTCCTCCAGCAGCCAGAAACCGCCGCCGCCCATGCCGGAGCCATAGGGCTCGACCACGGCGAGCGCGGCGCTGACGGCCACCGCGGCATCAAAGGCATTGCCGCCATCGGCGAGTATCCGCTCGCCCACTTGCGTTGCCAGCGGGTGGGGGGTGGCAATCCCGTAGCCCGGCTCGTCGGCCTGGCTGGCGGCAGACAGCAGCACAAGCGCAGCACACAGGGCCGCCTGCCAGAGACTCACACGCGGCGCCCGACGCAAGCTCATTGCTGGCGCAAGCGCTCGACCAGGGCCCGATGCACGGCCGGGCTGACGAATTCCGAGACGTCACCGCCCAGCGACGCAATCTCGCGGACGAGGCTGGAGGAGACAAAGCCGTAGTCCTGGGCCGCGGCGATGAACACGGTCTCGATCTCCGGCGCCAGGCGCCGGTTCATGCCGGAGAGCTGGACCTCGAACTCGAAATCGGACACGGCGCGCAGACCGCGGAGGATGGCACCGGCGCCCTGTTGCCGCGCAAAGTCGACCAACAGGCAATCGAACGAGTGGACCTCGACGTTGGCGCGATCGGCAAAGGTCTGGCGGGCAAAGTCCACACGCTCTTCCAGGCTGAAGAATGGTTGCTTGGCGGGGTTCGCCGCCACGGCGATGACCACACGGTGGAACATGCGCCCGGCGCGGCCCGCTACATCGGCGTGGCCGTTGGTGATCGGATCAAAGGTACCCGGATAGACGGCGGTGACGTCCAAGTCGTTCTCCCATGCGTCTGCCCGCGAGTATGCGGGAACGAGGCGTCAGATTGCCCGATGCCGCGCCGGCTCGCAATCCATCCGCCCGGGCCTCGCGGAGATCAGTCCTGCCCGGTCTGCCGGGGCGCCGAGGTCGACAGCCATGTGCGCAGACGCCCGGCCGGGCTGTCATCGGGTAGCGGCTGCAACGAGCGCAGATAGAACATGCCCTCGGTCGCCAGTGGCTCCACGGGCAGGGCGATCAGGTTGCCCGCCGTCAGCAGATCATCGACCAGGTGCTGCCAGCCGAGCGCGATCCCCTGCCCCGCGGCGGCAGCCTGCAACAGCATCGGGTAGGAATTGATGCGGATCGAGCGCTGCGGCTCGCGGTAGACCACCCCCTGCCGGGCGAACCAGGTGTCCCAGCCAATCCAGTCGGGATGATCGTCATCCAGCACCAGCAGCGTTCGTGCAAGCAAATCTGCGGGGTCGGTTGGCACGTCCGCGGCCGCCAGGTAATCCGGCGCGCATACGGGAAACACCACCTCCTTGAACAGGGGGGAACCCGACTCATCAGCCGGCGGATTGCGTACGTAGGTGATCAGCAGGTCGACATCGCTGGTGGCGGCGTCGAGGTCGTGATCCGACGCCAGCACCCGTATGGCGAGGTCCGGTTCCTGCTGGCGGAACGCATTCAGCCGCGGCATGAGCCAGAGCGAGGCCAGCGCACTGGTGGCCCCGATGGTCACGGGCCCGAGACCACTGCGCATGCTCAGCTCCGCCGTCGCTCCGGCGATCCGGTCCAGCGCTTCGCGTACGGCCTGGCGATAGCGCTGACCGACCGGCGTCAGCGCGATGCCGCCCTCGGCACGGCGAAACAGGCGCACGCCGAGCCGGTCCTCGAGGTTGTGCACCTGGCGGCTCACCGCGCCCTGGGTGATATTCAGCTCGGCCGCCGCACGGGTAAAGCTCGCCAGGCGGGCTGCCGCCTCGAACGCACGCAGGGGTTGCAGCGGTGGCAGCGGTTCGGGCTTGCGCATCATCGGCCATATCTCCGGACACTTTCGACGACTCCGTCGAGCGTACGCCACCCATGAGTTTATTGCATACCCATGATGCAAAATCATGCTTTGCGCCGGCATTCCGCTGATGACTACATTACTGATCATCATCAGCCGCCATCAGCCGATGGCTCGTGAACAGGCAGGAGGTCATCATGTCCACCACCATTTCCCCGGACCGCATTGCAGCGGTACTGCAGGACACCGGCAGCGCCAACGGATTGCCCAACGAGCTCTATGTCGAGCCGAGTGCGCTGGCAACCGAGCGCGACCGGATCTTCGCGACCACCTGGACGGCCCTTGGCTTCGCCAGCGACGTGCCCGAGCGTGGTGATGTGCAGCCGATAACACTCATCGGGCTGCCGCTGATCCTGCTGCGCGACCGCCAGGACCAGGTACGCGTATTTCACAACGTCTGCAGCCATCGCGGCCGTCAGCTCGTCGACGCGCCGTGCAAGGTCGAGGCCGGCCTGCGTTGCCCCTACCACTCGTGGCACTACGGCCTGGATGGCGCACTCAAGGGCACGCCGCATATCGGCGGCATGAACGTGCATTCCTGCGCGGGCTTCGACAAGAGCCAGCACGGCCTGCGCGAGGTACCCTCGGCGGTCTGGTGCGACGTTGTCTTCATCAATCTGTCCGGCGATGCGGAGCCCTTCGCTGATTTCATCGCCCCGGTCATGGACCGCTGGCGCCAGTACTGGGGCGACCACGGCCCCGAGGAACTGCGTCCCGCCGGACAGGATGGCCGGATCACGCTGGACGTCGCGTCCAACTGGAAGCTGGCGGTGGAAAACTACTGTGAGTCCTACCACCTGCCGTGGGTCCATCCGGGACTGAACAGCTACTCGCGCCTGGAAGACCACTACATCGTGCTCGACGAGGATGGCGAGTCGTATGCCGGCCAGGGAACACGCGTCTACAATCTGGCCGAGGTGGCGGGGATCTCGCTGCCCAAATTGTCGCAGTGGCCGAGTGATCGGGAGCGCGAGGCGGAATACCTGTCGCTCTACCCGAACCTGCTCATCGGGCTGCAGGCGGATCACTTCTTCGCGGTCCTGCTCGAGCCGATCAGCGAGAGCCACACGCGCGAACATGTGCGCCTGCTGTTTGTCGGCGATGCCGCCGTGGATGATGAACATGCCGCCGCCCGTGATTCGGCACTGCAGTCGTGGAAGACCGTGTTCGAGGAGGACGTGGCCATGGTCGAAGGCATGCAGCGCGGGCGTGGTTCACCGGCATACCACGGCGGCGTATTCTCGCCGGTGCAGGATATCCCGACCCACCATTTCCACCAGTGGGTCGCGCGGCGATTCACCGCGACACCCGATCTGCAGGAGGTCGCAACCGGATGACGGCAGCGCACACGCTGAACGAACGCCTCGCCGGCCATTTCATCGGCGGTGAGTGGCTGTACGACGGGGAGCGCCTGCGGGTCGAGGATCCGGGCAACGGCGAGACGGTCGGCGAGGTCATGCTCGCCGACCGCAACCACGTCGATGCCGCAGTCCGTGCCGCCGCCGATTGCCACCGCAGCGGCGCGCTGACCGGACCACCACCAGAGGAACGCCAGCAGCTGATGCTCCGTGCCGCGACCGAGATCCGCAAGCTGGCCGACGAGGGCGCCGATCTGCTCTGCCGCGAATCGGGCAAGCCGCTGAACGACGCCCGCGGCGAATTCGACGAAGCCGCGCGCTACTTCGAGTACTACGGCGGCATGGCGGACAAGATCGAGGGCCGGTCGATCCCGCTCGGCGCGGACTATGTCGACTGGACCGTACGCGAGCCCCTCGGCGTATCCGCCCAGATCGTGCCGTGGAACTTCCCGGTCGGCATCGCCGCGCGCTCGCTGACGCCGGCGCTGGCGACGGGCAATTGCGTGGTCATGAAATCCCCGGAAATCGCGCCACTGGGCATGGCAATACTGGCCGAGGCCTGCGAACGCGCCGGAATGCCGGCGGGCGCGGTGAATCTGGTCAGCGGCTACGGGCATGAAACCGGCGCCGCGCTGGTCGAACACCCGCTGGTCAACCAGATCGTGTTCACGGGCTCCGTGCCCACCGGGCGCAGCATCCTGCACGCCGCCGCCGATCGCATCGTGCCCTGCGTCATGGAGCTGGGCGGCAAGTCGGCGGCGATCGTGCACGCCGATGCCGACATCGACACCGTCCTGGCCAGCGTCCGCAGCGGCATCTTCTTCAATGCCGGCCAGGTCTGCTCGGCCATGGCGCGCGTACTGGTGCACGAATCCCTGCATGACACCCTGGCCGAGGCCATCCGCAGCCAGGCCGAAGGCCTGCGTATCGGCCACGGACTCGACAACCCCGACCTGACACCGCTGATATCCGGCGCCCAGCTCGACCGCGTGGAGGCCATGTGCCGCAGCGGCATCGACAGCGGTGCCACGGCCCTCACCGGGGGCCAGCGCATGGATCGCCCCGGGTATTTCATGCAGCCGACCGTCTTCACCGATGTACGGCCGGACATGGATATCGCTCGCGAGGAGATATTCGGCCCGGCGATTGCCCTGATGACCTTCCGCGACACCGCCGAGGCCATCGACATCGCCAACGGCACGGATTACGGACTCGTCGCCGGCGTGTTCACCCGCGATCTCGACCGTGCGCTGCGCACGGCCAGTCGGCTCGATGCCGGCCAGGTCTTCGTCAACGAATGGTTCGCCGGCGGCGTGGAAACCCCCTTCGGCGGCATGCACCGCTCCGGCTACGGCCGGGAGAAGGGCCTGGAAGCGCTGGACAACTACCTGCAGACGAAGAACATCGCGGTCCGCCTCGGCAACCGGTCGGGCGCCTGACCACGAACCGCCATGTCCCGTCGCCCCTGACGGACAACCATATTCGATGGTCAGGGAGCCGCAAAGTCTGCTAGCTTCTCGCGGGCGTCGAC
>CAZJGZ010000020.1:7340-15092 GCA_964545695.1 uncultured Ectothiorhodospiraceae bacterium
CCTGAAACGTGCCGGCTTGCGCATGCAACCGAATGCCGAGGTGTTGCAGCCGATCTCGATCGATGCCAACCGCGGCATGCTCGCGATGAGCCCGGATGCCGCATGGGCATGGATCCTCATGCAGGCCGCGGCGTACGCCGACGGTGTGGATCTGATTCCGCTGTCGGCGTATCGCAGCCCCACGCACCAGCGCTGGATCATCCACCATCGCCTCGCCCGCGGCGATTCCGTTGCGAAAGTGCTGCGCACCAGCATGCCGCCCGGTTTCAGTGAACACCACACCGGTGACGCGATCGACATCGCCACGCCTGCCGTACCCAACCTCGTGGAGGCGTTCGCGGACACCGACGCGTATGCCTGGTTGCAGGAAAACGCCGCCCGCCACTGCTTCGAGCTCTCCTACCCGGAGAACAACCCCTACGGCATCGCCTTCGAACCGTGGCACTGGCGCTATGTCCGGCGACCTGCAGAGTAAGCCGGCTTGCGGCCATGTCGGTTGCAGCAGGAGGTTTTGCCAGCGGAAGCATGACCTTTACCCTCGCCCGGACACCTTGAGAGCGCTCCGTCAATGACGCGCCCGTTCACGAACGCGAATGCGATTGCCCTGATCCTGTTGCCGGCGCTGCTGCACGGGCTGCCGGTGGGGGCCGACATGCTCGGTGACACCTACGAGGATACCCATCGCATCGAACCACCAGACGACCCCGACCAGCTGCCATCGGCGGATGGTGCCGAGCCTGCGCCAGACCGCGAAACCGGCACGCCCGTGGACGCTGAACCAGCCGATCAGGCACCCGCATCATCCGAGGACATCCCCGCCGACGCGCAGTCTCCCGACGAAGAAGCGACGGGCACGGGGCCGGATGGCACCGACGGGCTCGACGATACCTACGAAGACACGATCCGCATCGGACCGGAAGGCGAGACCCGGGACACTGACACCGCCGCCGATCCGGCGGCACAGGTCGAGCAACAGATGGAAGAGGAAGGTGCCGGGACCGCGCGTGCCCCAGCTGAAGAACGCGATACTGCATGGATGCACCACTTCGATCACTTCGGCCTCTACGGCCAGGAGCAGTCCGATGGCGGCAGCGGCCTCGAGGGCATCTATCTCGAGGGTTACCGGAGCGCAGCTGCCACTCGGCCCGGGGCCACCCACTGGGCGACCCAACTCTCGGCCGACATCCCCGTTGGGGCCGACGAGGATGGACTCGGCGAGGCCTATCTGGGCGTCGGCGGCCAGGCCGGGACCGATCGCCTGACCCTGTTCGCGACGGTCGGCGCCGCCTATGCTCGCACGGTCCGCAGCACCGGCACGACGCAGTCCGACACCGACTGGGCCGCAGATGCCGGCATCCGTCTGCGTCTGGCCACGAGAACCATGGCGACCGTGGCCGTGCGGGAGGATCCGAACGAACTCATCGATGATCGGACGGCACGCATCGGCATCCACCTGGGCCCACTCTACGTCGGCATGCGTCATCGCCTTGATGCGGACATCAGCCGCGCGGACCTCGCCATCCGGTTCTAGCGGCCACACGAACCGTCTAACGGAGTCCGCCATACTCCCATCCAAACGATCGCGGTGTGCGCCACCCGGGGGTCTCTTGTCTGCCGAATGCTATCGCTGTCATCGCCGCGCCAGCGCAGCCCTGCGCACCCTGCTGCCTGCGCGCGTCGCAACCCGGGCCCTGCCCGCCGCCATGGGCGCTCTGATCCTGCTCCTCTCGTCTGCGAGTGTGAGTCATGCTGCGGAGACCCTCGAACCTGCCGAACTCACCGCCGAGGCCTTGCGGCATGAGCGCGGCGACGGCGTCGAGCAGGACTGGCAGGCGGCGCGCGAACTGTACGAACAGGCGATCGCAGGCGGCGATGTCGACGCGCACTGGCGGCTCGGGCGGTTGCTGTCATTCGACCACGGTGATCCGTTTCATGCTCCGGACGAGGGCCGCGCGCTCCTGCATCAGGCGGCGACGGCCGGTGACCCGCGGGCGGCCTGGGATCTGGCGGTGATCCATTTCTCCGGTCGCGACGTGCCGCGTGATCGCGCACTGGCGGCACAATGGGCCCGCGAAGCGGCCGCCGAGATCCCGCAGGCCGCGATGATGCTGGCGCAGCTGCTGGAGTCGGGGGAGGGCCTGGAAGAAGCCGACCCGGCCGGCGCCCGCCGGGCCGCCGAACAGGCCACCGCCGGTGACCTGGGTGATGCCTGGCTCATGCTCGGGCGCATGCAGCTCCAGGGCATCGGCGGCGCAGCGGAACCGCAGCAAGCCATCGACAGCCTGCAGCGTGCACACGAACTCGGCCACGAGCGCGCGACCCGCATGCTGGCCATGGCGCTCTCCGACGACCGGTTCGTGGAATCCGACTTCGAGCGGGCGCGCGACCTGCTGGCGACGAGCGCCCGCATTGGCGAGCCCCACGTACAACTCGCCTACGCGCGCTGGCTGGTGACATGGAATCCGCACGGACCGGAGGTCCGGCCGGCGTGGTTCTGGGTCCAGGCGGCGAGGCCCTACCGCGGGGCACTGGACGACAGCTGGGATGCACTGTGGGAGGAACTGGACGACGCCCTGGGGCAGCGCCTGGATGCGGACGAGCGCGAGCGCGTGCAAGCGCTGGCCGACGACTGGCGCCCCGGCCGGCCCGTGCCGGAACTCTAGAAAGGTACGATCCATTCGCACCTTCCCTCGGCACATGGATGTGCCTTCAGATCAACGATGCGCCGGCAGTCAGCCCGTGGCCATCATTCCGAACTCACGCGCCATGATGTCACTCACATCGACATTGCACGCAGCCGGTGTGACCGCGCGGGCGATACGCCGCGGCGGCACTTCCTCCACCTCGGTTTTCGTCTCCTCGGCTGCGGCGGCAAGGTTGAGGAGCATGCGCTTCTGGTAGGGCTCGCCGTCCGCCCCCTGCACCAGCAGAACCACGGGCTGCAGCCGCGCATCGGGCGGGCTGGAGACGACAATGCCGATCGAGCCATTATCCAACTGCACCAGACTGCCCTCGGGGAAAACGCCCATGCAGCGCACGAAGGCCTGCACCAGGTCGGCACCGAACTCGTGCGCGGATTCATTCTGGATGATCTGCAACGCCCGATCGGCATCCATCGCGGTCCGATAGGGGCGATCGGTCGTCATGGCATCATAGGTGTCGGCGATCGCCACGATGCGCACGTGCAGCGGAATCCGGTCGCCCGAGAGGCCGAGCGGGTAGCCGCTGCCGTCGCAGCGCTCGTGATGGAGACGGATGATCTGCAGCGCCTCGGGTGGTGCACCGCCGCTCTTGGCGACGAATTCATACCCGTCCTCGGCATGACGCTGGACGATCTTCATCTCATCCGGCGTCAACGGGCCCGGTTTGTCGAGGATTTCCTGCGGGATGCGGACCTTGCCGACGTCGTGCAGCAGGGCGCCCATGCCGAGACGGATCAGCGCCGCGCGATCCATGCCCAGATGCATGCCGAAGGCGAGGGACAGAATCGCCACGTGCACCGAATGCACGGACGTGTACTGACTGTTCTGCTTGAGACTGGTCAACCACAGGGCGGCGCGGGCATCGCGGGCAATGGTATCGACGAGCGAGTCGATCACGCCCCGCACCTTCGGCGAGCTCAACATCTGGCCGAGCCGCATGTCCTCCAGTGCATCGGCGATGACCTCGCGCGCCTCACTGCGCAGCGCCTGGGCATGCTGGATGCGCTGACGGAAGCGCGCACCATCCGGGCGACGCTTGGCGCCGAATACTTCGGCAGTCGAGGTGTGTGCCTGCGCCCAGCGCTGGGGATCGCAGTTGCGCGGCTTCGCCGACGGCGTCTTCGCGGCCGAGCGGAGCCGGGCTTCGAGTTCGCCCACCGCATCGGGGTCCGACCGCTGGGGATAGATGTAGACCTTGCGACAGTAACTGCGCAGGATGGCGAGCTCGTCATCGTCGGTGAGCTCGAACCCCTGAAACAGGAAGGGTGTCTCCGTCCACGGACGATCGAGCTCGGCGATGTACAGCCCCTTGCACAGGACATCGACAGGAACCAGGCGGCTATCTTCTTCCTTGCTCACGTGATCACCCCAATATGCTGACCGCATCCGGGCCACAACGTCGGTGCAGGCCCACTCGGCTTCCCCGGACCAATTTCGGAGCAAAATCTGCGCCAGAAATCGGCCATAACGTCTTTACGAGAATTTACTTGTTAACAACTCAACGCACAAATGATTCGCTGCGGCGCATGGGAGCGGCATGATGAAGTCACTGGGCTCGAACTTTCACGCCATTGTCATCGGTGCATCGGGCGGGATCGGCGCCGCCTTCGCCGACCATTTGTCAGATGATCCACACTGTGCGCGCATGCTGACG
Organism: uncultured Ectothiorhodospiraceae bacterium; assembly: GCA_964545695.1. Lineage (GTDB taxonomy): Bacteria > Pseudomonadota > Gammaproteobacteria > XJ16 > Halofilaceae > Halofilum. The sequence goes on from CAZJGZ010000020.1 coordinate 11,697, forward strand.
TTTTCCCGTCAGTCCGCACCAGCCCTCGACCTGGACACCGAAGACAGCGTGCGCACGGCGGCCGAGTGGGCTCGCGACGAACTCGGTAGCGTGCAACTGATCATCGATGCCACCGGGGCCCTGACGATTGACGGACACCCGCCGGAGAAAACCATCGCCCGGCTCGATCCTGAAGTGATGGCGCGGGCATTCGCCATCAATGCGATCGGTCCGGCCCTGCTGTTCAAGCACTTTGCCCCCCTGCTTCCGCGCCGTGAGCGCGGCATCTTCGCCACGCTGTCCGCACGCGTGGGTTCGATCGCGGACAACCGCAAGGGCGGATGGATTTCCTACCGGGCGTCGAAGGCGGCGCTGAACCAGATCGTGCGCACGGCCGCGATCGAGATCGCGTTCCGCCACCCGCAGGCCGTCTGCGTCGGTCTGCAACCCGGCACCGTGCGCACACCCTTGAGTGAACCCTACGCACGCGGCGGCGATATTCTGGAACCGGCGGAATCGACACGGCGGCTGCTCGCGGTCCTCGACGAGCTCCCTGTCGAAGCCAGCGGCGGCCTGTTCGACCACGCCGGCACCGCCATCCCCAGCTGAAGGCCGGCCTGGCGCGGATTTCAGATAATGTCGGCGACGCCGCCGCGACGCGGATCGCCGGCGCCGGCAAAGCCCCGGGGGCCGGATTCGACGGCATGGGCGCCACCGAAGAACATGTTGCGGTCGGGCCAGACACAATGCTCGGGCCAGGCGGCTCGTAACGCAGCGACAGCCTCGTCTCCGAACCCGCCCTCGATCTCCAGCCGCTCCCCTTCCAGATGCAGTCGCGGCTGCTCGACCGCGGCAGCCAGCGGCAGGCCGGCATCCAGGCGTGCAGCCAGTACCTGCAGCAGTGCCGAGCGGATGCGGTTCGAGCCACCCGAGCCGATGGCCAGCAACCAGTCGCCACCCGCCTCCTCGACCAGCGTCGGCGCCATCATTGAACTCAGGCGCTGGTCGGTGGACCAGCTGGCGAAGCCGCGCGGCAGCAGGTCCGCCTCGCCGAGCATGTTGTTCAGCATCATGCCGGTGCCCGGCACCATCCAGCCACAGCCTTCGCCGTTGGAGACGGTCGCCGCGGCGGCATTGCCCTGCGCATCGATCACACTGATGTGGGTCGTGCCCCGATAGGCCGGCGGATGCGCGGCGATCCAGCTGCGGTAGTGTTCGACCGTGGCCGGCGCCAGCAGGTGGCGGGCGAGCGCGGCATCCACGCCGGCATCCAGACCCTCGCGCATCCGCGCTTCGCCGGTGGCCGCCAGCGCCCGACCCAGCCGCAGCGCGGCCTCGGCGCCGGCAGGATCGGCCGGTGATCGCGATTCGGCGAGCACGGCCAGCCCGAAGGCAACCAGCAGCCCGCCCGCGGCGGGCGGCGGATTGGTCAGCAGGCGATAGCCGCGGTAGTCGAGTGCGAGGGGCTGCCGCCGTTCCACCCGGTAGCGGGTGAAATCCTCGCGGCGCAGGTGACCACCGCGTGCCGTACACGCTTCGGCGATGCTGGCGGCAATCTCGCCGCGATAGAACAGGTCCGGCCCCTCGTGGGCCAGCGCGTCGAGACAGTCGCCGAGTTCACGCGGCGCGTGTTGATCGCCGGCGGCGAGCACGCCGTCAGCCCGCGCGAACAGCGCGCGCGCCTCGGGCGTCGCCCGCAGGATGGGGGCCACCACGCTGCAGATGTAGCCCTGCAGGTCGTTGATCGTGACGCCGTGGCGGGCCGCGGCAATCGCCGGCTCCAGCGGCTCGCGGCGCGGCATGCGGCCCAGCTCTTGCTGCAGCGCGAACAGCCCGGCAACCATGCCGGGCGTGGCCGCGGCGCCGACGCCGATATGGAACTCCTGCACGGTGGTGCCGAAGTCGGCGTGGATCGGGTGAAAGTCGACCTCATCCAGCGGCAGACGCTGCCGCGGCGTCTGCGCGAAGAAGTCGTAGAGGCGTGGCGATTCGCCGGCCGGCTGCGCGAGCAGGAAGCCGCCACCACCGGGGGACGCCAGTACCGGTTCCGCCACGCAGGCCATCCACAAACCGGCGGCGACGGCATCAAAGGCGTTGCCGCCGGCCCGCAGCATGGCGGCGGCGGCATCACGTGTGTCGGGATGGCCGCAGGCGACGGCACCGTGGGCGTGGCTCATGCCGAGCCTTCACACACGGGCATGGGCAGCATGGACATGCGCGCCTCAGCCTCGCGGCAGGCAGGAGAGCCAGTCCCGCCGCTGATCGCCGAACACCAGGAAATCCGGGTTCAGCAGGGAGTCGCGCTGGTTGTAGCGCAGCGGCCGGCCGCTGGTGTCCGTGACCATGCCGCCGGCGGCCTCGACGACGGCCTGGGCCGCCCCCGTATCCCACTCCGACGTCGGGCCCAGACGCGGATACAGATCAGCCTCCCCCTCGGCCACCAGGCAGGATTTCAGCGACGAGCCCATGGGGCGCAGCTCGTGCGCACCCAGGCAGTCGAGATAGGCGGCCATGCGCTCGTCCGCGTGCGAACGGCTGCCCGCCACGCGCAGGGGCTCGGCGGCCTCGGTGGTCACGCCGATGCGCCGCGGTTCGGCGCCGTCATCCTGGCGCCAGGCACCATCGACGATGGTGCCGTAGTAGAACCGGCCGAGCACCGGGGCCTGGACCACACCGAGCACGGGCTGGCCATCACGCACCAGCGCGATGTTGACCGTGAACTCGCCGTTGCGCTTGATGAATTCCTTGGTCCCGTCGAGCGGATCGACGAGCCAGTAGCTGGACCAGGTGCTGCGCTCGCTGAACGGTACCTCGGCCGACTCCTCGGACAGGATCGGCACGTCCGGGCGCAACTCGCGCAGGCCGGCGACGATGATCTTGTGGGCGGCCAGGTCCGCCGCCGTAAGCGGGCTCGCGTCCGCCTTGCTTTCGATATTGAAATCCTCGCGACCGTAGACGCGCAGGATGGCCGCGCCGGCATCAGCGGCGAGCGCGATCACGGGGGGCAACAGTTGCGGGAGCTGTTCGTCATCAATCATCGGTTCTGTCCTGATGGGTGTAGTCCTGCCGGCGGATCCAGTCGCGGACCCGATACAGGGTGGCAATCGTCCGCGCTTCGGTCAGATCCTCCCGGGCCATGAGCTCGTCGAGATTCGCCAGCGAGCCGTGCACGACCTCCAGCGGCTCGGGCTCATCGCCGGGCAGACTGGCCGGAAACAAGTCACGCGCCACGACCACCGTCGTCTCCTGACCATTGTAGCCGGGCGCCACCGTCAGCGAGGTCAGCCACTCGCAGTGGCCGGCGCCGAAGCCCGCCTCTTCGCGCAACTCGCGGTCCGCGGCTTCCAGCGCGTCCTCGCCCGGATCCACCAGCCCCTTCGGCAGCGTCAGTTCGTAGCGATCCGTGCCCGCCGCATA
>CAZJGZ010000020.1:15192-25180 GCA_964545695.1 uncultured Ectothiorhodospiraceae bacterium
GATCCACCAGCCCCTTCGGCAGCGTCAGTTCGTAGCGATCCGTGCCCGCCGCATATTCGCGGACGAGGATGATCGTGTCGGCGTCGAGCAGTGGCGCGACCATGACGATGCCGCGATCCGTGGTCGCAAGACGCTCGAAACAGACTTCCGCGCCGGAGGCGAACCGCAGATCAACCTCCTCGATGGTGAACAGCCGACTGCGGCAGAGCACACGGCGATCGAGGATCCGGGGTTTATCGGATCTGGGCTTGTCGGGCATACGGCGGCGCCTGCGCTGACCAGCCGCGAAGCGTGGCAGCTTGCCGCGCGGCCGGCAAGTGTACAATGCCGACATTGCCTCGTGCGCCACCGCTGACCGCCGTGCCTCCAACCACCTGCGAAGTGCCCTGGTCCGACATCGACACCGTGCTGCTCGACCTCGACGGCACGCTGCTCGATCTGCACTATGACAATTACTTCTTCGGCCATTACCTGCCCACGCACCTGGCCACGGTGCGCGGCGTGCCGGTCGAGCAGGTCCGCGACGAATTCACGGCCCGCTGCCGCGCCGTCGAAGGTACGCTCGCCTGGTACTGCCTGGACTACTGGGAACACGAGCTCGACATCGAGCTGGCACCGCTCAAGCGCGCCGTCGCCGACCGGGTCAACTGGCGCCCGCATGCGCCGGCCTTTCTCGCCGACCTCGCCGCGGCCGGCAAGCGCCGCGTGCTGGCGACCAACGCCCACCCCGGCAGCCTCGCCATCAAGGCTGAACGCATTGCCTTCGGCGAGCATCTGGAGGCGATCCACAGCGCCCACGAGCTGGGGGCGCCGAAGGAACATTCACGGTTCTGGTCGGACCTGCAGCGGCGGGAGGATTTCGATCCGGCGCGCACGCTGTTCGTCGATGACAACCCGCGCGTGCTGGCTGCCGCCCGCGACTGGGGCGTCCGCCACGTGCTGGGCGTGAGCCGGCCGGACTCGCAGCGCCCGGCGAATGCACTGACCGGCTTTCGCGCCGTGGAGGATTTCGATCAACTGCTCCGCCCGCGCGGCGCGCCCGCGACCGGCGACCGCGCAGGCAGGACCTGACCCCGCCCGCCCTGCAGCCGTACTCAGGGATTGCCGAAGGGCAGCTGGCCCGCTTCACGGATGATGTAGACATCGCCCTGGCGGGTCGCCATGTTGGCGAGCATGTCGGTGACCCGAGGGCCCGCGTCCGCGGTCGGTTCGATGCGGATTTCGACGTTGTAGCGGCCGTCTGCCGACACCGCGCCCTCGCCATCGATGTCGACAACCCCATTACGGCCATCGAGTGTCAGGCGATGACCACCATCCGCTTCCGGGGCAACGGCCAGCGTCACCGCGCCCAGCAGTACGTCGACCGGCTGGCGCACCGCGGCCCGATCCCAGCGCAGGCGTGCATCGACGCCGACCGGACGGCCGGCGCGCAGCGCGCCCTGTTCCATGACCGCGGTGATGTCGCCGTCGACCAGCAACAGCGGCACCGGCAGGTGGCGCGCGATGCCGGCGGCCGTGGCCCGCACCTCGGCATCGGCGATTTGCAGGTCGCCACCGCGCGCGACCCGGAACCGGGCGTGGCCGCTGCCGCCGCCGATATCGAATTCTGCCCGCCCGGCGAGGCGTCCCAGCAGCAACTGCCAGGGCGAGATATGCCAGCTCACGCCGGTCGCCGGCGGCGCATCCGGCACTTCCACGCGCTCGGCGCGCCCGCGCCACACGCTCCCCTGCACGCCCGCGACATCGACCCCGGCGGGGTCCACCCACGCAACCGCGCGGGCGGCCGGGAACTGGGCGATCCCCCCCAGCACCAGGCCGAGGGCCACCGCACCGCCAAGCCAGAGAATCCGCACTCTCACCGTCCCTGCCGCTCCAGCGTCAGGTCCGCCTGCACCCGTCCCTCGTCGAGCCGTTCGAAGCGTGCGCGCACGACGTGGATGCCGGCGCGTGTCTGCAACTGCCCGAGCGCGGTCATGAGATCATCAAACGCGACCTCGTCGAAGCGCACGCGGGCGCCGTCCTCACCCTCGGGCTCGAGCCGCCCGGGCCGCCGCAGACCGGCCTCGTCGACCGCACTGTCGACTGCCAGATAGGCCGGGCGATCATCGTCGACATCCGCGGCCTCCACACCCATGCCCCGGAGCGCGCGCACCTCGCCGGCCGCTTCCTGCATCCAGGCCAGGTCGCGTTCCAGGGTTTCGATCCGTTCGCTGCGCGCGTTGAAACTACCGACGACCGGCTCGACCACGAGGACGTAGAGCAGGACGAGGGCGACAACACCACCGCCGACGCCAACCGTCATGCGCTCGCGCGGCGCAAGACCGAGAAACCATTGCTTCATGATTCCCCCTCGCGCACGCGCAGACGCGCCGATACACGCCCACCGTCACGATCAACGCCACTCAACTCCGTGCTCATGCCGCGATCGCCCAGACCGCGCTGAATGGCATCGAGGGCGGCCAGCTGGTCCGCTTCGACCTCCAGGTCGAGTGTGCCGGCGCGCCACTCCGCCGACATCATCCGGGCACCATCCCGGCCCGTGATGACCTCGCCCGCGGCGAGCATCATGTCCGTGAATCGGGACTCGTCGTCGCTGCCGCCGCCACGCAACGCCTGCAGGCGACTGCGCACCTGCCCGCGCGGGTCCTGGGTGGCGCGTGCATCGGGGAAGGTATCGCGATAGACCGCCTGGATGCGCTCTTCCAGCTGGGCCTGGCGCTGCCCCAGTTCGACATGGCTGATCACGCCCTGGACCAGGCTGACCAGGACCAGCGCGGCCGCCACGGCCGCGGGCAGGCGCCAGGCGCGCAGCTGTTCCAGTCGTTTTTCACGCCGTGAGAACTCGCCCTGCAGGAGATTGAGCCGGGGCGGATCGACTGCGGTGCAGGCGATCAGCGGATCGCCGGCAATCGGCGTGGCGTCGGCTACTGTGAACGTGTCCGGCCAGACAGCCGGGTCGGCGTGTGCAACGCGCTGCACATGGACCGACTCCGGTGGTGTCTCGGCGGCGGCCACGACCGCCAGCAGGTCCGGCTCACAGGCAAAACCGGTATCCGCGTCCATGCGCACGACAACCTGCCCGCCGATTTCCAGCGCCTGCCATTGGCCGGACGCCGGCTCCGGCAGCGCCAGCGGCTCGGGGACGACGGCATCGACGGTGAGACCGGCCGTTGCGCAACGCTCCAGCAGGTCCGCGAGATACGGGCGCGCGACCACGGCGACCGGCCAGTCACCGTCGACGACGCTGCCCAGCGCGAAATGCAACTCCTCGACATCCTGTGCGAGGCGATCCTCCAGTGCCCAGGGGATCGCCGAGCGGGCACGGGTGCGGTTTCTGACCGGCAGGCGAACCCGGGTCAGCAAGGTCTCGGTACCCGGGACCAGAACCGTCGCCGGCCGACCGGCGGCGGCTGCCGCGGCAGCCGCCAGATCACCGTGACCGACCGTGCCATCGTCGGCGCCATCAAGCAGACGCCAGGTACAGCGCTCGGCTTGCGGCGAGGGTCGGATCAGGATGCGCTCGGTCATGCCGTTATCAGTTCGCGCTGCGGGTGCGACGCAGCACCCGGGATGCGCCATTATCGTCGCGTTCGAGCCAGCTATAAAGCGTGTAGGTCACGTCGGCCAGCTGGACATCGACACGGGTGCGAAAAAAGCGTGACCGCACGGCCAGGCCCTCGATGCGGAACTCATCGTCACCATCGGCGACCGCACTGGCCTGGATGAGCGGATGATTGGCGATATCCTCCACCGCCAGAAAGGGTTCCTCGGCCAGCGCCTCGTGCAGACCGGTCGCGGCTGCGGCATCCAGCCCGGGGACCACGGCCTGCAGCACCGCGGGTGTGGCGGTATTGATGTTGATGGCGGTGTCGAATGCGGGCAGCGCGGTCACATGGGGTGCGAGCCGCCGCCAGGCGCCGTCGTCGAAGCCGCGCACCATGCGCAGTTCGCTGGCGACGGCGAGCGGCCGGTTGGCAGCAAGATGGGGGGTGTCGAGCGCGGCATAGTAGTCGTCTTCGGCACCAGCCGGGAAGGTGGTATCACTGTCGGTGTCGAGCCAGTCGACCACCGCCTGGCCAATCTGCGGGTCGAGCTCCAGGACCTGCAGCAGGCGTTCGAAGCGTTCCAGTGCAACCGCGTTGATGGTCTCGCCACGAACCAGCGTATTGATATTGAACCGGCCCTGCAGATCATCCATCCGGCCGGCAACCTGCCCACCCTCGACCGGGATTGGCGGCAATACCCGGGCCCAGTCCTGATCGCGACTGTCGATGAGGGGGTCATCGCCCTCGCGGAGATCCTCGGCGAGCACGGCCACGGCCCAGCGCTCACCGCCGAGCGCCAGTTCGTGCGCCTGCTGCAGGGCAAGTCGATTGCCGGTGCGGCGCTGGTCGAGCTGATCACGGGTCGTCATGTGCACGGCCGCGACGGTAGCCAGCGCGACCACCAGCAGTACCGTGATCAGTGCGACGCCACGCTGGCGACGCAACGTGCGCCCGGTAGCGTTGTTGCCGGCCCGGTTCATTCCGCCTCGTCCGCTGCCGGCGGCGTCACCGTGGCCGCGTAGGCATCCGGCGCCAGGGCGAACAGACGCTCGATCACCCCCCAGTCGTCGAGCTCGAGCGTCACCTCGACCGCCTGCGGCAGTTCATCGCTGCGCTGAGCGCCCAGGTCCACCGGCCAGCGCTCCTGCCACTGGCCATCGGCATCAAGGAAGCGCGTCTCCACCCGTTCGACATCGGTCAGTTGCACACGCCGCGTGGTCGGCGTTCCGGTCACGGCATCCGGCCGCGTCTGCCAGGTGCGCACGAGGCGCCCATCGTCCTCCAGCTGCCAGTGCACGCGCAGCATCGTGGAACGATCAAGATCGGCGGGGTTGGGCCAGCCACCGCGCGTAACGCGCACGACATCTCGCGGATCGGGACCGTCCGTCAGGGCGTGGCCCTGGCCGCGCAGATCGGTACGCACACTTCGCGGCAGGCTCTGCTGAAGGTCCTCGCCGAGCGTGCCCACGGCCCGCTGGACAGCGGCGAGGCGATCGGCCCGGCGATCCGTGTGCTCGCGGGTCTCGAGCACGGCGATCAGGCCGGAATAGGCCGCAGCGGCGATGATGGTGAAGACGGCCACGGCGACCAGCAGCTCGATCAGCGTCAGTCCCCGGTTGTACCGCCGCCGCATGCTCACGGCAGCACCCCGCCGCTGGCCGCGTCTTCCGGATGACCGATGAAACCGGTGATGCGGCTGACCGGTTCGCCGTCCTCGCGGCTGCTGATCGCCATGTCCACACGGCGAATGCGATCCTGCTCGGTCTCCTGAATCTCCGCCCGCCAGTACCACGTGCGGTCACCCATGTCGTACTCGCCCTCGCGGACACCCGCCGACGGCCATTCGCGCTCCAGGCGCAGTTCGGTCAGGCGATCGGTGGCCACCCAGTTGGCGACGGTGCGATCACGCAGGTGGCCGACATTGTCCGCGCGCTGGGCCCCGGCCTGGATCAGGGCGGACAGGGCGATCGCGAGCACGGCGAGCGCGACCATGACCTCGATCAGGGTGAAACCGCCAACGGCCTTCAGAAGCGGTCTTCGTGGAGCTCGAACCATGTCTCGTCACCGGCAGTGATCAGGAAGTCGGACCGGCTTTCGTCGGCAAGGACATGCAGCTCGTAATCGGGCAGGACTTCACCACCGGCGAGAAAATAGATCTGCGGCGCACGTTCATCGTCATCATCATCCTCACCGCCGCCGAGTCCGATCTCCGTGCCCTCGACACGAACATCGAGACGCACGTCGGCCGGCAGCTCATGCCGGCGCAAGGGATGATTGGCGGCAAAGTCATGCCAGGCGTCATCCTCGAACCAGAGGAAACGGTAACCATCCTGCGCTACATACAGCCCCACGGAACGGGCTTGCAGGATGGCTTCCTCATGCGCCAGATCGAGTCGCCCGAGCAGTCGCTGCGCTTCCTCGCGCTGCCGGTCGTGCACACTTGTCGACGGCATGGCGATGATCGCGGCGGTCGCCAGCAATGCGATCAGGATCACGACCACGAGCAGTTCAAGCAGCGTGAAACCACGGGCCTGGACGCGCGCGGGCATGGCCGTCGTCAGTTGAGATCCCAGTTGCCGATCACGGCATCCTCACCCTCGCCGCCGCGCTGACCGTCGGCGCCCAGCGTATAGACGTCGATTTCGCCGTGTTCGCCGGGGTTGGCGTACTGATAGGGACTGCCCCAGGGATCATTGGGCAGGCTGCGCAGGTAGCCGCCTTCCTTGTAGTTCGGCGGTTCCGGGTCGCCGGTCGGTCGCTCGACCAGCGCTTCCAGGCCCTGATCGCTGGTGGGATAGCGATAGTTGTCGAGCCGATACATGTCGAGCGCGCTCTCGATGGCGCGAATATCCTGGGCCGCGCGCGCTTTGCGCGCTTCACCGGGCTCATCCATGATCCGTGGCACCACCACCGCGGCGAGAATGGCGAGAATGGCGACCACGACCATCACCTCGATCAGGGTGAAGCCGCGGACGGGTAGCATGATCGTCGAGCGATTGCGTTTCACGACTGGCAGGACCTCTTCACGGTGCATGATTACAGACCTCTGCAAGGCTAGCATGTTCCCTTTCGTCGCAGTGTGACCGATGTCGCAACGCCATCGATGAGCGTCGGCAGAAAGTACTCCGCCACCAGTACCGGCCCGCGGCCGAGGCGAAAGACCGCGCGGCGCGCATGGACCGGCCCGTCACGGTCGAGGACGACCGGGAATCCCGCCTGGGCCAGGCGGGTGCGACACAGGGTGAAGGCTTCGCGGCGCATGCTGCGATCCGCGAACAGCATGGCACCGAGCGGGCGCCGACCGGCGCCCAGCAGCCGGCGCTGACGACCCCGCAGGCTGGTCACCGGCAGTACCGTGCGCGCGAGCACCATGGGCCGGGTGCCGCAGCAGAGGGCGACCTCGCGCACGCGCACCCGGCTGGCACCGGCGATATCGAGCGTGGCGGCTTCGTCGGCACGCGCAGGCCGCCAGTACTGGCGCAAGGGCCGGACCCGAAACCGCCCGGGGCAGTGCGCTTGCAGATGATCGGTGAGCGAGTCGGCAGCCAGCAGCCAATGGCGGACATTGCGCGGCAGCCGCCCACGGCGCAGGCGATCCGCCGCCTGCCAGCGCGGCTGCCGGGGCACGTTTGCGGGAGTCCGGGTGACTGCCACTCAGGCCTCACCGTAGCGTTCACCGGCGCCGAGCCAGCGGTCGACCAGGCGATCCACGGTGTCGGCATCGGTGTTCAGAAGTCGTTCCGCCGCCTCGCGCACCCGCGGCAACACCTCGGCGTCGCGTACCGGGTCGGCGATGCGGAACGTAAGCGCACCGGCCTGGCGGGTGCCGAGGACTTCACCCGGGCCGCGTAGCTCCAGATCGCGCTCGGCGATGCGAAAACCGTCGGCGGTCTCGCGCAGCGTCGTCAGGCGCGCGCGCGCCATCTCCGACAAGGGGCCGTCGTAGAGCAGCAGGCAGAGGCTGGCCGCGGCACCACGACCGACGCGGCCGCGCAACTGGTGAAGCTGCGAAAGACCCAGACGCTCGGCATTCTCGATCACCATGAGCGTGGCATTGGGGACATCCACACCGACCTCGATCACGGTCGTGGCGACGAGCACATCGACCTCGCCGCGCTGGAACCCGGCCATGACCGCTTCCTTGTCCTGCGCCTTCAGGCGCCCGTGCACCAGCGCCACGCGCAGGTCGGGCAACGCCGACTGCAGCCAGCTCGCGGCCTCGGCGGCCGCGCGGCCGGCGTGGCTGTCGTCGTCCTCGCCTTCCTCGATGCGGGTGCAGACCCAGTAGACCTGCTGACCGGCGCCGCAGGCGCGGGCGACGCGCTCGACCACCTCGTCACGTCGGGTCGAGCTGACCACCGCGGTCTCGACCGGCTGGCGCCCGGGTGGCAGGGCATCGATCACCGAGGTATCGAGATCGGCATAGGCCGTCATCGCCAGCGTCCGTGGAATCGGCGTGGCCGTCATGATGAGCTGGTGCGGCACGCGGCCGTCAATGGCGCCCTTCTCGCGCAGCGCCAGGCGCTGATGGACGCCGAAGCGATGCTGCTCGTCGATGATCACCAGGCCGAGTTCCGGAATGGTGACATCGCGCTGGAACAGGGCGTGGGTGCCGATGACGAGGTCATACTGACCGGCGGCGATCGCCTGCGCTTCGCGCCGACGCGCCGTTGCCGTCAGCCGACCGGTGAGCCAGCCCATGCGTATTCCCAGCGGTTCGAGCCAAGCCGACAGCGTCCGCAGATGCTGCTCGGCGAGCACCTCGGTCGGCGCCATCACCACGGCCTGATGACCGGCCTCGATGGCGGTCAGTGCCGCCACCGCGGCAACCACCGTCTTGCCGGAACCGACGTCGCCTTGCAGCAGCCGCAGCATCGGCTGCCCCTGGCCGATATCGGCCGTGATCTCGTCGACCACGCGCTCCTGCGCCGGGGTCAATGCGAACGGCAGCTCGCGGCGCAGACTCTCGACCAGGCGCCCATCCCCGGCAAGGACGGGTGCGCGCTGGCTGCGCGCCTGGTGACGCAGCCGCCGCAGACTGACGTGGTGGGCCAGCAGTTCCTCGAACGCCAACCGCCGGCAAGCGGGATGCGTGCCGGCGATCAGTTCCTGTACCGGTGCGGTCGACGGCGGCCGATGCACGAACTCCAGCGCCGCGGTCAGCTCCGGCATGCCGGTCGGCATCGCCGGGCCGGCGACATCGGCGAGTCCGGCGGTACGTGCCAGCCAGTCGAGCGCGCTGGCCGCCAACCGCCGCAGGGCGTTCTGGCTCACACCCTCGGTTGCGGGGTAAACGGGTGTCAGCGCGGCATCCAGCGGCGGTGCGGCATCACCGGCGAGGACACGGTATTCCGGATGCACCATCTCCAGGCCCGCCGGACCACGCCGAGCCTCGCCATACAGGCGCATGCGCGTACCCGCGGTGAACTGGTCCTGCTGGCGCCGGCCGAAGTAGAACAACCGGACCGTCAGGCCGCCGGTGCCGTCACTGAGGTGCGCCACCAGCGAGCGGCGCCGACGCGTGACCACGGCCGCATGTTCCACCTCGGCCTCGATCACGGCTTCCATGCCGTGCCCGAGCTCACCGATCCGGGTGATGCGGGTGCGATCCTGGTAACGGTGGGGCAGATGAAACAGCGCGTCGGCAATCGTGCGAATGCCCAGGCGCTCGAGCTTCGCCGCCACCGCCGGCCCCACACCACTGAGGTCCGTGACCGGTGTCGTCTCGGCCGCTGGCGGGGTCACGGTCGCGACGCGTGTGCGGTTCAGTGATCGAGCGTGACGATGGCATCGACCTCGACCGGCACGCCCTTGGGCAATTCGGCCACACCGACAACGGCGCGCGCCGGGAAGGGTTCGTCGAAGTATTCCGCCAGGACCTCGTTGACCAGCGGGAAATGCGTCAGGTCCGTGAGGTAGACGTTGAGCTTGCTCACCTGGTCCGCCGTCGCGCCCGCGGCCTCGACCACGGCCATCAGGTTGGCGAACACGCGCCGGATCTTCGCACTGATGTCACCCGCGTCGATTTCCATGGTCTCGGGCACCAGCGGGATCTGCCCGGAAACATACAGCGTATTGCCGGCAACGACGGCCTGGGAATAAGCCCCGATGGCCTGCGGCGCGGCGTCAGTGTGGATGATCTTGCGCGTCATGGAACAACTCCGTGTGGCAGGGACGAAATCTGGCGGCAGCGGGTCGGCCACGCTCGCCGACGGACAGCCTCGCCAGAGGCGCGAGTGTACCGGCAGTCCGCCACCAGTGGCGAGCATGCGGCGCATGCCCCGGCCCACACCGCCGCTACGGCTGTTCGCGGCGTACGCGCATGACACTGGGCAACTGCCGCATGGTGCGGATGATGCGGGCGAGGTGGCGGCGATCACGGACCGAGAGCGTGATGCGCAGCACCGACGTCACGCCGTCACGGTCCTCGAAGGCAAGGTGCT
>CAZJGZ010000021.1:0-21959 GCA_964545695.1 uncultured Ectothiorhodospiraceae bacterium
TCTGACCCGATGCGGATCAGCGTGCGGGCGCCAGCGATCAGGTGTGCGGCAGGGTGACGCCGCGCTGTCCCTGGTATTTGCCACCGCGATCGGCGTACGAGGTTTCGCACGGTTCGTCCGCACCGAGGAAAACCACCTGGGCCACACCCTCGTTGGCGTAGATCTTCGCCGGCAGGGTCGTGGTGTTGGAAAATTCGAGCGTGATGTGGCCCTCCCACTCCGGCTCCAGCGGCGTGACATTGACGATGATGCCGCAGCGCGCATAGGTGGACTTGCCCAGGCAGATCGTCAGCACATCGCGCGGGATGCGGAAGTACTCGACGGTGCTGGCAAGGGCAAAGGAGTTGGGCGGGATGATGCAGACGTCCGCTTCGATGTCGACAAAACTGCCCTGGTCGAAGGACTTCGGGTCCACAACGGCCGAATTGATGTTGGTGAACACCTTGAAGTGCGTCGAGCAGCGCACGTCATAGCCGTAGCTCGACGTGCCATAGGAGACGATCTTGCCCTGCTCCGTGGCCCGGACCTGGCCGGGCTCGAAGGGGTCGATCATGCCGTGGTCGGCCGCCATGCGGCGGATCCAGTGGTCGGGTTTGACGCTCACACAGGGCTCCCGGCAACGGAAAGATGGATTCGAACGAACGGCTGATTATGACACAGCGCGTACTGCGACTGCCCGACCTCGATGATCAACCCGCCGCATCCAGTACGCCGGCCGCCTGTTCGTCAGCGTGGTATGAGGAGCGCACCATCGGCCCGCTGGCGACATGCACGAAATCCATGTCGTAGCCTACGCTCGCCAAGCGGTCGAACTCATCCGGGTGCACGTAGCGTGCGACCGGCAGATGGGCCGGGCTCGGTTGCAGATACTGGCCAATGGTCAGCATGTCGCAATCGTGCGCGCGCAGATCGCGCATGACCTGCTCGACCTCGTCGATGGTCTCGCCCAGTCCGACCATGAGACCGGACTTGGTCGGGATGTGCGGATGGCGCTCGCCGAAGGCCTGGATCAGATCGAGTGACCAGTCGTAATCAGCCGCCGGCCGCGCCGCCTTGTACAGGCGCTCGACCGTTTCGACGTTGTGATTGAAGACATCGGGCAGCGCGTCATCGAGGATGTCGAGCGCTTCCTCCATGCGGCCGCGGAAATCCGGCACCAGAATCTCGATCTTCGTCCCCGGCGTGCGCGCACGGATTTCGCGGATGCACTCGGCGAACTGGGTGGCACCGCGATCCGGCAGATCGTCACGGTCGACGGAGGTGATGACGACGTAGTCGAGGCCAAGGGCCTCGACGGTCTCGGCCAGATGGACCGGCTCGCTGGTATCGACCGGATTGGGCTTGCCGGTGGCCACGTCGCAGAAGCGGCAGCGGCGCGTGCAGATATCGCCGAGGATCATGAACGTGGCCGTGCCCTTGGCGAAGCACTCGCCGAGGTTCGGGCATGCGGCCTCTTCGCACACGGAATGCAGTTTCTTCTCGCGCAGGATCTGCTTGATCTTCTTCACCCGCGGATGGACCTGTGCCTTGGCCCGGATCCAGCGTGGCTTGCGCTGCGGCTGCTGCGCGTTCTCCACCTTGATCGGGATCGTGCGCACCTTGTCGTGCGCTCGCCGATGGCCTGTGGGGTCGAGCCGCGAGGGGGATGTGTAGCGATTCGATTCAGTCATGCAGACTCCAGTGTCGTCGCGCCGGTCACGACCTCGCGATAACCGAGGTGACGGGCGAGACGGTCGATCAAATCCCGGGCCAGGCTGTTCTGGTCCGCGCCGATACCCTCGGCACGCGTGCTCGTGACAACCAGCCCCGGATACCCGCACGGATCGATGCGGCGGAACGGTTCCAGATCCGCATCGACGTTCAACGCCAGGCCGTGGAAGGCCGCACCGCGGCGCACGCGCAATCCGAGCGCGGCGATCTTGCGTTCGGCGACGTACACACCCGGCGCACCCTTGCGCACCGTGGCCGTCAGACCGTGCGCCGCGAGCGTGTCGATGACGCCTTGCTCCAGCGCGGCGACCAGACTGCGAACGCCGATCTCCAGGCGCCGCAGATCCACGAGCGTGTACAGCACCAGTTGCCCGGGACCATGATAGGTGACCTGACCGCCCCGATCCACCGCCACCACCGGGATGTCGCCCGCCGCCAGCACATGCTCGGGCCGGGCGGCGCGGCCCAGCGTGAACACGGGTGGATGCTCGAGGCACCAGAACTCGTCGGTCGTCGTGGCGTCGCGCTGCTGGGTAAAGCGGTCCATCGCCCGCCAGGTCGGCTCGTAGGCGACCCGGCCGAGATGGCGAACGATGAGATCGGCAGCCATCAGAGCGCCATCAGCACCCGCTCATCCGCCGTCAGCGCGTGGTAGATGGCGTCGAGCTGATCGCGGCTGGTTGCGCGTACATTCACTGTCACCGAGCGGTAGGTTCCGGCCCGGCTGGTACGGCTGTGGACGGCCTCGATCGCGGCGTCCGGCGCATGCGTGCGCACCAACTCCACCACCGCTGCTTCGAACTCACCATCGTCGGCACCAAAAGCCTTGATCGGAAAGTCGCACGGAAATTCCAGCAGGGATTCGTCGTTATCCATCAATCCTCGAACCACTGGCGAACGCGATCGGCCATACGGCCAAAGAAACCGGCACGCTCGACATCCTCGAGCGCAACCACGGCGACATCGTCCAGCTCTTCTTCGTCATGCGTCACGACAACACGACCCAGGGTATCGCCGGCACTCACAGGGGCGACGATGGCCTCGGGGAAACTCAGTGTTGCCGTCAGGTTCTCGTATTCGCCACGCGGCACGGTCACCAGGACATCCCGTTCCGGCCCGAGCGCCACCTCATCGCGCACACCCTCCCAGACACGGCCATTCTCGACAGTTTCACCGACCTCGAACAGGCGGTGCGTCTCGAAGAAACGGAAGCCCCAGTTGAGCATGGCCCGGCTGTCATTGGTGCGCCGCTGTACCGAAGGCGAGCCCATGATCACGCTGATCAGGCGCATGCCATTCCGCTCTGCCGACGACACCAGTGCATACCCCGATTCAGATGTATAACCGGTCTTGACGCCATCGACAGTTTCGTCGCTCCACAACAGCTGGTTGCGGTTGTACTGGGTGATGCCGTTGTAGGTAAATTCGCGCTGCGAGTAGCGTTTGTAGTGATCGGGAAAGCTCTCGATCAGCGCCTGCGCCAGCCTGGCCATGTCGCGTGCCGAGGTGTACTGCTCCGGATGCGGCATGCCATGGGAGTTCATGAACTGCGTGTTTTCCATGCCGATCCGTCCGGCATAGGTATTCATCAGATCGGTGAAGGCATCCTCGCTGCCGGCAACGTGTTCGGCAAGGCTCAGGCTGGCGTCGTTGCCCGACTGGATGACCATGCCGTCGAGCAGGTCATCGACGTTCACCGTCGTGCCGACCTCGAGGAACATGCGCGAGCCGCCCATGCGCCAGGCGTCCTCACTGACTACGACCTCGTCGTCGAAACTGACCTGCCCGCTCTCCAGCGCGCTGTAGACCGCGTACGCGGTCATGATCTTGGTGAGGCTGGCCGGACCGAGGCGATCATCGGCATTGCTCTCCGTCAGGATCCGCCCGGTATGCGCATCCATGAGGATATGGGAGTCGCTGGCGATGGATGGCGGCCGGGGTACGGGCGTGGACGCCGCAGCCACAGAGGCGAACAACAGGGCGATGCTGACAATCAGGCTTGTAGCGCAGGACTTCATGGGATGCTTTCTTCCTGTTCGTGGAGGGCTCGACGGCGCATCGGATTATAACAGGCCCACGCCGTGCAGCCTGCCCGGTACTGACCCCGAATGCGAACCGGGCGTCGCTCTCGGGCGCTCAGTCAAACACAAGGCGTCCCGCTTCGATACCGGCGCGCTCGAGTCGTTCCATGACACTGTCCCGCTCGGCGCTGTCGCGCAGCGGACCGATGCGCACTCGGTAGACGCGCACACCATCATTGCCGCGGCCACGCTTGACGAACACGTTGCGGATGTCCGCGCCCGCCGCCTCTGCCCGCATGCGCTGGGCGTTGGTGAACTGGCCGAAGGCGCCCAGCTGGATATAGGCATCACCGTCGAACGCTTCTTCGGTTCCGCCCGAACCGGCCTCCGCATCCGGGGCGGGCGCATCATCGACGGCCACTGTCGTGCCCCCTTCGATGGGTGTACCGCCCGGCAACGCCTCAACGCGCACGGGTGCAGTGCCCGCCTCGTGCATGTCGATCCGACGCGCTGCTGCATAGGACAAATCGATGATGCGATTATCCACGAACGGGCCACGATCATTCACCTTGACCACGATACTGCGGCCATTTTCGAGATGGGTGACACGCACATAAGTCGGCAGCGGGAGCGAGGTATGAGCAGCGGTCATCGCGAACATGTTGTACGGCTCGCCACTCGAGGTCCGGCGGCCATGGAACTTGGTGCCATACCAGGAGGCGACGCCTTCCTCGGAATAGCCCTCGGCGCTGTCCATCACATGGTAGGTCTCGCCGAACACCTCGTAGCTATCCGGATTGCCGTAGGGACTGAGCGGCTCGTTACGCGGGACCGTCGCCGGCAGCGCCTCGACATCAAGGTCCGCTGCACCGTCCGGCGGCGGGCCATCGCGTTCATGGGGCATGCGCCCGGCACAACCGACCGCCAGCAGCAACGCCAGCGGAAAAAGCAGCCACAGGCGCGCCGATATCATTCCGCCTCGACCTGCTCGGCAATCCGTTGCGCCAGCTGGACTACGGCCAGGGCGTAGAGCGGGCTGTGGTTGTAGCGGGTAATCGACTGGAAGTTGTTCCAGCCGATCCAGAGTTCCGCGCCCTCTTCCCCTTCGAGCTCGATGAAACTGACCTGTTCATCCGGCCCCGGCATCGGCTCGGCAACAATGCCCACCTTCTCGAGCTGCGAGCCACTGACGTCTCGGCTCAGACCATCGCCGAGCAGCGCCCGGTACGCAGTCGGCGACACGTTCGGGACGCCGACGCGCTCGGCCGGCGAGACCAGCGGCCCACCCGGACGCCAGCGATGCTCGGCCAGATAGGCCGCAACGCTGCCGATCGAATCCTCGGTACTACCCAGCAGATCCCGGCGCCCGTCACCACTGAAATCGACCGCATAGTGCCGGTAGCTGCTGGAGATGAACTGAGGCATGCCCATGGCGCCCGCGTAGGAGCCGGTCACGGTTGTCGGGTTGATCCCCTCCTCCCGCGTCAGCAGCAGGAAGTGTTCCAGTTCGGAGCGGAAGAATGCAGCGCGCGGCGGATACTCGAACGCCAGCGTGGCGAGCGTCGCCATCACCGGGTGATTGCCCGTGCGCTCGCCGTACAGGGTCTCGACGCCGATGATCGCCACGATCACCTCGGCATCGACACCGTACTCCGCCTCGGCACGCCGCAACGTGTCCGCGTGCTCGGTGAAGAAATCGACCCCGGCCTCGGTGCGCGAATCGGTCACGAAAATCGGTCGATAGCGGTGCCACGGCAGCGCCTCGGCCGGATCACGAATCGCGGCGAGCACCTGATCCTGGCGTTCCAGACCGTGGAATATGCCGCGCAGTTCCGCCGCATTCAGGTCGTGTCGCTCCGCTACTTCATCGATGAAGGCGCGCGCGCCCTCGACATCCAGCAAAGAGGCCTGAACGGGCACCGTGCAGGCGAACACGACAGCCAGCACGGCGAACATTCGCTGAACAGACGTCACGGCGTAGCGGCGGACAAGGCTGGTCATGCTGTCATGGACTCCGGAGCGGCCATTGAGTGGATCGGCGCGGCGCGAGGGGCAGGCCGAGGAGGAACAGTTCCGCCGCGTCGTCATGGGGCGAATACCCGCTTGTGTGAGCGAATGGACATGATTATGCCGAATGCGGCAAGCAATGTGACCATTGATGTGCCGCCATAGCTCACCAGCGGCAGCGGGATACCGACCACGGGCAAAAGCCCCACTACCATGCCGATGTTCACGAACACGTACACGAACAGCATCAGAGCCAGGCTGCCCGCCAGCAGCCGGCCATAGCTGTCCTGGGCCTGGGCGGCGATGTACAGGCAACGGCCGACCACGAACAGGTAGGCGAGAATCAGCAGGACACCGCCAAAGAGACCGAACTCCTCGCCAAACACCGCGAAAACGAAGTCGGTGGAGCGTTCGGGCAGGAAGTCGAGATGGGCCTGGGTGCCATTGAGCCAGCCCTTGCCGTAGGGCCCGCCCGATCCCACGGCGATCTTCGACTGAATGATGTGATACCCCGTGCCCAGCGGATCATTCTCGGGGTTGAGGAAGGTCAGCACTCGGTTGCGTTGATATTCCCGCATGAACATCCAGGCCACCGGCGCCACGGCGGCGGCCATCCCCGCGGCCGCAATGATCCAGCGCCAGCGCAGACCGGCGAGGAAGAGCGCGAATATGCCCGCGGCCACGACCAGCAGCGCCGTCCCCAGGTCGGGCTGGGAGGCGATCATCGCCGCCGGCAGCAGTGCCAGCGCCAGCGCCACCAGCGCGCGTGGCAGGCTCACCGGCAATCCGCGATCGGCAATGAACCAGGCCACCATCATCGGCACGGCGATCTTCATCGCCTCCGAGGGCTGGAAGCGGATAAAACCGAGATCGATCCAGCGCTGGGCCCCCTGCCCGACCACACCCGCAACCGCGACCCACACCAGCAGGCCGATACCGACGAGGTAG
Organism: uncultured Ectothiorhodospiraceae bacterium; assembly: GCA_964545695.1. Classification (GTDB taxonomy): domain Bacteria; phylum Pseudomonadota; class Gammaproteobacteria; order XJ16; family Halofilaceae; genus Halofilum. The sequence continues at coordinate 6,687 of CAZJGZ010000021.1, forward strand.
ATCCAGGGCGTCCACAAGCGGAAGTTCTGCGGCGGAATCTGGGCGATGACCAGCATCAGTCCGAAGCCGACACCCAGACGCACGGCCTGGCGCACAAGCGTGTCCACCGACTCGCCACTGGCGCTGTAGAGCACCATCATCCCAACCGTGCAGATCGCCAGGATCCCGATCAGCAGCGGCGGATCCAGCCGCAACGCCAACAGCAGCCGCGAGGAAGCCGGCCGTGCGGTGCGATCGTTATCGAACAGCGCCTCATTCATCAGTGACTTCCGCCGGTTCGATCGGCGCCTCCGGATCCACGGGCTCGGGTTCCGCAGGCTCGGGTATCATGCCGTTGCGGGCTTCCTCACGCTCCAGCCAGTCGTCGATCACCGCCTGTGCCACGGGGGCGGCAGCGGAAGCGCCCCCGCCGCCATGTTCGACAATCACGCCAATGGCAATCCGTGGATTCTCCGGCGGGGCGAAAGCGATGAACAGGCCGTGATTGCGCAAGTGATAGATCTGCTCCTCATGCTCTACCGCATCCGTGCCGGCCGGGCGTGAGTAGACCTGCGAGGTGCCGGTCTTGCCGGCAATCACGTTGGGGCTGCGCCAGCGCATGGAACGGGCCGTGCCCTGCTCTCCGCGCGTGACATCAACCATGGCGTCGACAATGTACTCCCAGTCATCATCGGCGACGCTGTTGATGGGCGTCAGGTCGGGCAGCTCGGCGCGGATCGGCGGCGGACCATCGTCCACCGTCTCCCGATAGATGCGCGGACGCACCGGCTGGCCCCGGTTGGCGAATATCGCCGCCACACTCGCCAGCTGCATCGGCGTGACCGTCATGAATCCCTGGCCAATGCCGTGGATGATGGTCTCGCCGCGATACCAGGGCTCGCCGAGGGCGGCGCGCTTCCAGTCGGGGTCGGGCACCAGACCGGTCCGCTCGCCCGGCAGGTCGACGCCGGTGCGAGCGCCCAGACCGAACGCCCGATAGGCGGAAGCAACGTTTTCAATCCCCACCTCGTAGGCCAGATCGTAGAACATCACGTTGCAGGACTGCTCGATGGACTGGGCAAGATCGAGATGGCCATGCCGCTTCCAGTCGCCATACCGGCGCGTACCCCCGGGCAACTGGTAATAGCCGCGGCAATGGATCGTCTCTTCACGCGGCCGAACATCATTTTCCAGTGCGTGGAGTGCAAGCAGCGGCTTTACCGTGGAACCTGGTGCGTATTCACCACGCAGCGCGCGATTGAAGAGCGGCCGCCGCGGCGATGTCTGCAGCGATTCGTAGACCTCGCGGCCGATCCCGTGGGCAAAGAGATTGGGATCGAACGACGGCTGACTGGCGAGTGCGAGGATATCGCCGGTATTCGGATCCAGCGCCACCACGGCGCCGGCCTGTTCCTCCAGCGCTTTCTCGGCGACCTTCTGCAGCTCGAGGTCGAGCGTCAAGTAGATATCACGACCGGGTTTCGGTGCCTGTTCGTCAAGCACCCGCAGCACGCGCCCGCGCACATTGACTTCCACCTGGCGAAAACCCGGCTCGCCGTGCAGCACGCTTTCGTACTGATACTCGGCACCGACCTTGCCGACATGATTCGTACCTCGATAGCGATTGTTGTCGAGGCGGCGCAGATCCGCGGTATCGATGCGGCCGACATACCCGATTGCATGGGCGCCGGTTTCACCATGAGGATAGTGCCGGGTCAAGCCGGCGACGATGTCGACCCCGGGGAACCGGTGCAGATTCACCGACAGGCGCGCCACCTCGTCCTGGCTGAGGCGGAAGCGCAACGGCAGGCCCTCGAACGGCCGGGCGCGGCGCCAGCGCGACCGCAGGCGCTCGACATCACGATCATCGATCTCGATCAGCTCGCGCAACCCGGCAATGGTCGCCTCGACATCGCTGACGCGCTCGGGGACGAGTTCCAGGGTGTAGCTTGGCAGGTTCTGCGCCAGAATCCGCCCTTCGCGATCGCGGATCAGGCCGCGCGTCGGCGGCACGGCATGCAGACGCACGCGGTTGTCATCCGACAGCGTCGTGTAGTGGCCGTGGTCGATGTACTGCAGGACGACCAGACGCGCCATGACCACGACCAGCAACAGGCTCACAATGACCCCGGCCACCAATGCTCGTGTCTGGAAGACGCGCTGTTCGCTCTCGTAATCGCGGAGCCGGTCGGAAAGCCCCATTCATGCCCCTGCCGATCATCTCGGCGTTCGATCGACGGTCTGTGGCCGGCCGCCGGAATCGACTCGATCCTGCCAGTACCCATCAGATGTTGGTGTCGGCCCGGCCGGCACGAGTCCTTCAACGACGCCAACCGGTCCCTGCACGCTGACCCGCAACGCCACGGCAGGAACCCTGTTACGCCGTATCATTGCCGATTATAGCGCTCCACGCTGGCGGCAATTTCCTCGCGCGCGGTCGCGGCATCACACCACTTATCGACCTTGGCCCACTTGCCGGGTTCCAGCGCCTTGTACTGCTCGAAGAAATGCGCGATCTCATCGATCACCGGTTTCGGCAAATCCGAGATGTCACGGACCTCACGATACAGCGGGGTCAGCTTGTCGGCCGGCACGGCGAGAATCTTTGCATCCCCGCCCGATTCGTCCTCCATCTGCAGCACACCCACCGGGCGGCAGGGGATGATGACGCTGGACATGAGCGGCACGTGCGTCAACACGAGGATGTCGAGCGGATCCTCGTCGTCGGCCAGCGTATGCGGGATGAACCCGTAGTTGCACGGATAATGCATCGCGGTGCCCATGAACCGGTCCACCTTGAGCGCACCACTGCTGGAATCGAGCTCGTACTTGACCGGTGCACCGTATGTGGGCACTTCGATGACGGCATTGACTTCCTCGGGTACGTTCTTGCCTGCGCTGATCTGGTCGAAATTCATGCTTCTTCTCACTGATGGCGGGAACAAACGCGAGAGTATACCGTCTCGGGCCCGCGTCCGGGCAATTCGCAGACGCCTCATGCCACCCGCCCGCCATCCCGGTTATGCTCTCGCCCCATATGAGCGCGCTGCCGCAACAGGTCGACCCCATGCCCACCAACCCGCCGGCCAGGCCCATGCCGTGGAACCTCGCAGGGTGACAACGTGACCGCCCCATGCCGGCACCACGGGTTCGGCCGCAGCCTCGCCGCCGCCGCCCTGACCGCGGCTCTGGCCGCGCCGGCTTTCGCCGTTGACGAGGAGGTCACGGGTGGCCAGCTATCCGCCGGCGACCGCGCCCGGCTGTGTCCGCCGCCACCACCTCCCGCAGTCCTGACGATCCCCGCCCCCGAAGACCCGGCGGGCATGGAAGCCACGGCCGACCGCGGCAGCCGCGACGGCGACATCATCGAACTGGAAGGCGATGCGGAACTGGTCCAGACCGGCCGCGCGGCCGGCGCTGATTTCATGCGCATTGACCGCTCACGGGAAACCGCCGAGTTACGCCGGGACGTATTCCTGACCACCAACGAACTGCTGCTCGAGGCCGAGCGCGGCCAGCTGGACACGAATACCGGGGCGTTCGAGCTGGAAGCCGCGCGCTACCACGAACGCAGCATCCACGCACAAGGCGTGGCGGGATCGATCAGCGGCGACGGCGAGGCGGTGACGCGGCTCCAGGATACGACCTTCTCCACCTGCCCCCGCCAGAAGCAGGACTGGTACCTGTCGACCCGGCAGCTGACCCTCGACAGCGACAGCCGCCAGGGGACGGCACGCGATGTCACCCTGCGTTTCTACCGGGTACCGATCTTCTATACCCCGTGGCTGCGCTTCCCGCTCGGCGACGAGCGCATGACCGGGTTCCTGGCACCGAGCGTCGGCACGTCCACCTCCTCCGGATTCGAGGTCGCGACGCCGTGGTACTGGAATGCCGCGCCCAACTTCGACGCCACCATCACACCGGTCTACCTGCAGCGCCGCGGCGGCCAGCTCGAAACCCAGTGGCGCTGGCTCAACCGCCAGGGCGAGTGGCAGCTGGATCACGAGTACCTGCCGGAGGATCGCCGCTTCGGCGATGACCGCATGCTGACCCAGGTCCAGCACAATGGTCGACTCGGCAGCAACTGGCGCACGAACCTGGATATCTCGTCGGTCTCCGACGAGAGCTACTTCGACGACCTCGGGTCCGATCTCGATCTGACCAGCACGACGCACCTGCTGCGTCGCGCCGATCTGCGCTGGCGCAGCGGGCGTTCCTACTTCCGGGGTCGCGTGCAGGCCTACCAGACCATCGACGAGACCATCCCGGGCGGGAATCGGCCCTACGAACAGCTGCCCCAGCTGCGGCTGGGTACCCGTGATCAGCAGGCTGGCCCATTCGCCTTCGATATCGACTCCGAGGCCGTGCAGTGGGAACGAGTCGACAGCACCACGGGAGCCCGAGCGCGTGTGACGCCGGCAGTCCGTGCACCGATCGAACGCCCGGGCTGGTTCCTGCGCCCGCGCCTGGCGCTGGATCACACCAGCTACCGCCTTGACCGTATCGAGAACGATCCCGGTGACGAGTCAATCGACCGCACGCTGCCAATCACTTCACTGGATGCCGGCCTGCGTTTCGACCGCCCCGCCGGCCGGTTCCGCCAGACCCTGGAACCTCGTGCCTTCTACGTCCATGTACCGCACGAGGATCAAGATGATATCCCGCTGTTCGACACCGGTGCGTTCGATTTCAGTTTCAGCCAGCTGTTCCGTGAACGCCGCTTCGCCGGCGGTGATCGCATCGGCGATCAGAACCGTATGGCCCTGGCCCTGACATCGCGCCTGCTCGATCGCCATGACGGTCGCGAGGTTGCCCGGGTCGGGCTCGGTGGTATCCGCCACTTCGCCGACCGCGAAGTCCAGCTCACACCCGACATGGATGAGGAACGCTCGACGTCGGACCTCCTCGCGGAGATCGCCGTCAGCCCGACTCGCGCATGGCAGGCGCAGGCAACCGTGCAGTGGGACCCCGAGCTCGAAGAGACGCGCCGCGTCTCCACGCGCCTGCGCTACCGCGGCGCCGATGGCGGCATCATGAATCTCGGCTGGCGTTCACGGCGCGCGGAGGACGGCGCGATCGAGCAAAACCAGATCGATGCCTCCTTCGCGTGGCCGATCAACCCGCGCTGGAGTCTGCTCGGGCGCGTCAACCATTCGCTGGAGGCCGAGCGGAACCTCGAGGCCCTCGGCGGTGTCGAGTATCGCAGCTGCTGCTGGAGCCTGCGCGGTGTGGCTCGCGAGTACATCACCAACGACGGTGAGGACACCGCCAATTCGATATCCATCGAATTGGTGCTGCGGGGCCTCGGTGGCGTGGGTGACGATGCCGGCCGCATATTCGAGCGTGCTATTCTCGGCTATGGTGAACCAACTCGATGATTAGGCGCTGATTGGTTCGGCAGGTACCTGTTTTCCGTCCCGGCCTGGGTGTACAAGACATTGATCGATCGCCTCCAACTGCCGCGAGCACTGCTCGCCCCTGCACTGCTGCTGGCCGTGCTCGCCCCGTTTTCCGGCGCGGCCGCAACCGAAACACTCGAGCGCATTGTGGCCGTGGTCAACAATGACGTGATCCTCGCCAGCGAACTCGACGAGGAAGTGGGTCTCGCGCGTCAGCAGATCCGCCAGCAGGGCCAGCAGCCACCACCGGATTCGACGCTGCGCGAGGAGCTGCTCGACCAGCTGATCAACGAACGGCTGCAGATGCAGCGCGCCCGCCAATTCGGTATCAACGTCGGCGATGCCGCCATCGAGCGCGCGTTGCAACAAATCGCGGACGACAACAACACGGATCTGACGGGGCTGCGCGAGGAATTCCAGCGCCAGGGCGTGGACTTCGCCACCGTGCGTGACGATGTCCGGCGTCAGCTCATCGTCCAGCAGCTCCAGCAACGCGCCATCTACGCCGACGTCAATGTCTCCGAACAGGAAATCGAGGACTTCCTCGAGCGCAATCAGGAGGAAGCCGACGAGGATACCGAATACCGCGTGCAACATATCCTGCTGTCCGTGCGCGGCGATGACGAGGACGCCATGGCAGGCGCGCGCGAACGCGCCGAAGCGCTGGTCGCGGATCTCCGCGATGGTGATGATTTCGCCGCCCTGGCGGCGGAATACTCGGACGGTCCGCAGGCACAGGATGGCGGCGATCTGGGCTGGCGTTCGCCCGATCGTCTGCCCGCTCTTTTCCTGGAGGCCCTCGAACCGCTGCGCGCGGGCCAGATCGCCGACCCGGTAGAGAGCTCGAATGGCGTGCACATCCTGCGCCTCGCCGAGCGTCGGGGTGGCGTCGACGAGGCCATTACCGAGACCCGGGCACGGCACATCATGATCCGCACCGACGACGGCAGCGACATGGATGATGAGCAGGCGCGGGATCGCATCGTCGAGTTGCGCCGTCGGCTGGAAGGCGGTGCCTCCTTCGACAACCTCGCCAGCGGACACTCCGATGACCCGGCCAGCGCCAGCGATGGCGGCCAGCTCGGCTGGTTCGGCCCCGGTGACCACTCGCCGGCGTTCCACGAGGCGATCGATGATGTGCCGACCGGCGAGCTGAGCGAACCATTCCGTACCGAGGAAGGCTGGCACATCGCCGAAGTCCAGGAGCGACGCAGCGTTGACGACCGCTCCCGCTATCGCCGCGCCCAGGCCCAACAGATCCTGTTCCGGGAGAAGGTCCAGGAAGAGACGCAACGCTGGTTGCGCGAACTGCGTGAAGAGTCCTACGTCGACAAGCGCCTGGACGGTGCGAGTGCCGGCGGCTGAGCACCGGATTGCCCTGACGCCCGGCGAACCCGCCGGCATCGGGCCGGACATCCTCATCGCGCTCGCGGCGCGTCCGAGCGCGGTCGAGCGTGTCGCCATCACCGACCCCGAGGTGCTTGCGCAACGCGCCCACGCCCTCGGCCTGCGCCTGGCGCCCTATGAATTCGTGCCCGATGCCGCTCCGCGCGCGCAGGGCCCGGGGGAAATCGCCATTCTCGCTGTACCGACCGCAGCACCCGTAGTGCCGGGCACGCTCGATCCGGCGAATGCCCGTCACGTCCTGGCGACGCTGGATCATGCCCGCGACGGCTGTCTGGACGGCACGTTCGCGGCCATGGTCACCGGCCCGGTCCACAAGGGCGTGATCAATACCGCCGGCATCGCCTTCAGCGGCCACACCGAGTATCTCGCCGGTGACAGCGGCGCGCTGCCGGTGATGATGCTGGTCGCGGACACCCTGCGGGTGGCGCTGGTGACCACGCACCTGCCCCTGCGCGAGGTCCCCGCCGCGATCACGGCCGACCGTGTCGCCGCCATCGCCCGCACCCTCGATCACGATCTGCGCCACCGCTTCGGCATCCACCAGCCGCGCCTGCTGGTGCTGGGCCTCAACCCGCACGCCGGCGAAGGTGGCCACCTCGGCACCGAGGAGCGCGACGTGCTCGAACCCGTGCTCGCCGATCTGCACCGCGAGGGCCTGGATGTCACCGGCCCGATGCCGGCGGACACCGCCTTCCTGCCCCGTCAGCTCGCGCAGGCCGATGCCGTGCTGGCGATGTATCACGATCAGGGGCTGCCCGTGCTCAAGCACGCCGGTTTCGGCAACGCCGTGAATGTCACGCTCGGCCTACCCTTCATCCGCACCTCGGTCGACCACGGCACGGCGCTTGATCTGGCCGCGAGTGGTGCGGCCGAGACCGGCAGCCTGATTGCCGCGTTCGACCTCGCCGTCGATCTTGCCGCCGTGGCGCCGACGCCTTGAGCCACCGACCACGCAAGCGCTGGGGGCAGCATTTCCTGCACGATCGCCACGCGATCGGGCGCATCATCGACAGTATCGGCGTGCGCGCAGACGACCATGTCCTCGAGATCGGCCCCGGCGAGGGCGTCCTGACCTGGTCGCTGCTGGAGCGGGCCGGTCGCGTCGATGTGGTCGAGATCGACCGCGACCTCGCTGCCGGACTGACCGCACAGGCCGAGGCAAAGGGACGGGAACTGCACGTGCACGTGACCGACGCCCTGCGCTTCGATCTGGCCGACATCGCTGGCGACACCCCACTGCGCGTGGTCGGCAATCTGCCCTACAACATCTCCACACCGCTGCTGTTCCACTTGCTCGAACAGCGCACATACATCGCCGACATGCACCTGATGCTGCAGCGGGAGGTGGTCGAACGCATGGCCGCGCCGGCGGGGTCCGCGGCGCGCGGACGGCTATCGGTGATGTTGCAGGCGTTCTGCCGCGTGGAAGCGTTGTTTCATCTGCCGCCGGGTGCATTCCGCCCGCCGCCCCGGGTCGACTCGACCGTGGCCCGACTGGTACCGCTGGCGACGCCGGTGGTCGAACCCGCCGCGGCCGCCGCCTACGCGCAGATCGTGCGCCTCGCCTTCGCCGGTCGCCGCAAGACGCTGCGACGGACACTGGCCCCGCTGCTGACCGCCGAGGCCATCGAAGCTTGCGGGGTGGATCCCGGTCTGCGCCCCGAGCGGCTCGACGTTGCCGCCTTCGCCGCGCTGGCTCACAGCGTTACCCATGAGCAGACCGCGCCCTGAGCCCCGCTCGGGGCTGCTATCATCAACGGGCTGACAAACACTGGCAGGAGATTTACCGATGGTCGGCGATAACCCCGGCGACGGCATCCGCATCGACGTGGAAACCGCATATCTGGATGGCGAGTCCTCGCCGGCCGAGGATCGCTACGTCTTCGCCTACACGGTCACCATCCACAACGAAGGCAGCGTGCCGGCACGCCTGGTCTCACGCTACTGGCGCATCACCGATGCCAATGGCCACGTGCAGGAAGTCGAAGGCGATGGCGTCGTCGGTGAACAGCCCTACCTCAAGCCGGGCGAGGGGTTTCAGTACACCTCGGGGGCACAGCTCGAAACGTCGATGGGAACGATGACCGGGCGTTACAGCATGATCGACGACCACGGCACGCAGTTCGATGCCGCGATTCCCGAATTCCTGCTGACCACGCCGCGCACGCTGCACTGATCCACCCACCAGGATGGTGACCCCGCGATCATGACCACCTGGGCCATCGGCGACGTTCACGCCTGTCTCGACGATCTCGAGCGCCTGCTGGACCGCATCGCCTTCGACCCCGCGGCCGATCGATTGTGGTTTGTCGGCGACCTGGTCAATCGCGGACCGCGATCCCTCGACACGCTGCGTTTCGTCCGCGGCCTCGGCGACTGCGCGATCACCATACTCGGCAATCATGATCTGCATCTGCTGGCCGCGGCGGTCGGGGTGCGCGCGCCACGACCGAAGGACAATTTCGATGACGTCCTGAACGCACCCGATCGCGACGAATTGCTCGACTGGCTGCGCTGGCGACAGCTGCTCCACACCGATGACCAGCTCGGCTTCACCATGGTCCACGCCGGCCTGCATCCGCACTGGGACATGCTGACCGCGCACAGCCTCGCTCGCGACATCGAGGCCCACCTGCGCCGCCCCGACTTCGCGGATCTGCTGACCTGGATGTACGGCGATCAGCCCGCGACCTGGTCGCCCCGGTTGACTGGCAGCGAGCGCCTGCGCTTCGCCATCAATGCCTTCACGCGCATGCGCTATTGCCAGGCGGACGGCACGCTCGACTTCGACGAATCCGGCCCACCCGGCAGCCAGCCGGACCACCTGATGCCCTGGTTCGATCACCCCGACCGGCCCCGTGGCAGCACACGCCTTGTGTTCGGCCACTGGTCTCAGCTTGGCTGCGTCCACCGCAACGACGTCCATGGCCTCGATGCCGGCTGCGTGTACGGCAATGCGCTGACCGCGCTCAATCTCGACGACGGCGAGACCATGGTGCAGATCGGTTGCCCTGGCGGACGGACGCCGGGGAAGAATTGAGCGATCGCTGCCCGCGTCCGGTCAGCCGCTCACGCGCTCAAGGATCAGAAAAGTGTAGGGCCAGGGATTGTGATCGTCGGCATCGTGGTGCTCGTTGGCGACCTCACGCCACTCGCTGGTATCGAACAGCGGGAACCAGGTATCACCCTCGAACTCGCCTTCCACCAGGGTGATGTAGAGCCGGTCGGCCAGATGGATCGTGGCCTCGAACAGCACACCACCGCCAATGATCATCACCTCCTCGGCATCGCCGGCCGCCGCGAGCGCGGCCTGCAGATCATGGGCGACGATGACGCCCTCGGCGTGGAAACCGGGGTCGCTGGTGAGGACGATGTTCGGTCGCTCCGGCAGTGGACGGCCGATGGACAACCAGGTGCGCCGCCCCATGATCACCGGCTTGCCGACGGTATGGCGCTTGAACCAGCGCAGATCGGCCGGCAATCGCCACGGCAGATCGCCGCCCGCACCGATCACGCGGTTACGGTCCATCGCTACCATCAGACTGATTGTGTGATTCATACGGCCACCGGCGCGGTGATCTTCGGATGCGGGTCATAGCCTTCGACCCGGATGTGATGATGATCGAAGGCGAACAGATCGTCCACCTCGGGCGCCAACGCGAGCGTCGGCAGTGCACGCGGCTCGCGCGTCAGCTGTTCATCGACCGCGGCGAAATGATTGTTGTAGACATGGGCATCGCCGAAGGTATGGACGAAGTCACCGACCGCGAGACCCGATGTCTGCGCCACCATGTGCGTCAGCAGCGCGTACGAAGCGATGTTGAACGGCACGCCCAGGAACAGGTCGGCACTGCGTTGATAGAGCTGGCAGGACAGACGGCCATCGGCGACATGGAACTGGAACAGACAGTGGCACGGGGCGAGCGCCATGCGCGGCACGTCGGCCACGTTCCAGGCCGACACCACCAGGCGTCGCGAGTCCGGATCACGGCGCAGCGTCGCGAGCACATCGGCCAGCTGATCGATCGTGGTGCCGTCGGGGGCCGGCCACGAGCGCCACTGTGCACCGTAGACCGGCCCGAGATTGCCCTCGGCATCGGCCCACTCGTTCCAGATCCGCACACCATGGTCCTGCAGATAGCCGACGTTGGTGTCACCCCGCAGAAACCAGAGCAGTTCATGGATCACCGACGGCAGGTGCACCTTCTTCGTCGTCACCAGCGGGAAGCCGGCGGCCAGATCGAAGCGGAGCTGGCGACCGAAAACCGAACGTGTGCCCGTGCCCGTGCGATCGCCCTTGGGCGTGCCGTGATGGCGCACTTCACGCAACAGATCGAGGTATTGCTGCATCGGGCGGTCTCCGTCGTTTGGCGATACACTGGGCCATCCCGGCCCGGTTCCGTTCACTACCCCGTGGCGCGCGCTCTGCCGTAGGCCAGCCAGAGCATGACCGCCCCGGCCAGCATTACCGGCAGCGTCAGCAGCTGGCCCATGGTCAGCCAGCCGAAGGCGATGAAACCGATATGCGCATCGGGCTGGCGGAAGAACTCGACCAGGAACCGGAACAGGCCGTAGAACAGCAGGAACAGCCCGGTGACGGCGAAGCGCGGTCGCGGCTTCGCCGAAAACCACCAGAGAATCAGGAACAGCGCCAGCCCTTCGAGTCCGGCCTGATAAAGCTGGGATGGGTGGCGCGGATCGGGACCGGCGCCGGGGAAGACCATCCCCCAGGGCACATCGGTGGTGCGCCCCCAGAGCTCGCCGTTGATGAAGTTGCCGATGCGCCCGGCCCCCAGGCCGATCGGCGCCATGGGCAACCCGAAATCGGCGAGATCGACCATGTTCTTGCCGTATTTGCGCCCGACCCACCAGCAGGCCAGCACGACCCCGATCAACCCACCGTGGAAGGACATGCCGCCCTCCCAGACCCGCAGCAGCATGACCGGGTCGGTCAGCCAGGATTCGTACTGGTAGAACAGGATGTAGCCGATGCGGGCGCCGGCGATGACACCGATGGCGCCGAAAAAGACCAGATCGTCGATCAGCTCGCCGGTCCAGCGGCCCTCCGAATGGCGCGCGCGATAGCGCATCAGACCCCAGGCGGCGGCAAAGCCGACCAGGTACATCAGCCCGTACCAGTGGATGGCGACGGGCCCGAGCTGCAGAGCAACCGGGTCGATATCGGGATAGGTCAGCATGGGGCAGGATTGTACGGCAAGCACCGGGGCGGGCGTGAGGCCTGTGCCCCCCGATTCAGAATTACGCGCTCAGGATCTCGCGCTCAGGATCTCGCGTTCGAGATCGTGCGATCAGGATGAGCCGTCGTCGAAATAGCGCTCGAGGAACGGGCAGCCGCCCACCGGCAGATAGGGCGGGATGGCGTAGTAACGGTCGCGGATGTCGCGCAACACCTCGTCGTGGTAGGTCGCGTAGTCGAAGCCGTCGGCGAGCGCGACCTCGAATTCCTGTCCCTTGACGGACACGCGCTCTACGGTAATGGCGTCGAAATAGGGTTCGAGGTCGGCCGTGTCGATTTCGTGGCGGCGACTGAAGAACAGCATGCGGGCGCCATCATGTTCGCGCCAGTCGGTCAGGGTATCGTCCTGGCGGGCGTGGCGGCTGCCGGTGCCGAACACGCTCCAGTGGTGCCCGCTGTAATAGCCGGCAACCGCCGCGCGTGAATAACTGTCGGTGGCGTGCACGTCGGCATCGAACTCCGCCAGCGCGTCGGTATACGCACCGGGCTCCAGATAGAACACCGCATCGCGGGCGATATCGCGGCCGTCGAACCACTGCACGGGCACGGTCAGCAAGGCGATCACGACAACGGCATGGGCCAGCCCGAACCAGCCCATGAAGCGCGCACTGACGGCAATATCCGCATGCGACAGCATGATGCCGGCGGCCATCACCAGGGGCACGAACAACAGCACCCAGTGCAGGCCGATATCGACCATCGGCGCCAGCAGCGCGAACAGCGCCAGCGGAATCAGCCCGGTCAGGACCAGCGCTCCGACGCCGCGAAAGCGCAGTGCGCCCCGCAGAAAGCGCTGATCCCGCAACAGATACCAGGCAGGCAGCGCGAACAGATACACCAGTATCAAGGCGTACACCGCCACTCCGACGAGCGAGAATTCGCCGCCTCCCGTGCGGTTGAACAGATTGAACATGATGTGGTTCCAGCAGTGGCAGTAGTTCCACGCCAGATTCAGCAGCCCGAACGGCAGCGCCGCCAGGATCAGCAGCACGAACCCCCATGCATGGCGGCGACCCGCGATCGGCATCAGCGCCAGATAGGCGACACCGAGGAGTACGGCGAAGTATTTCGACAGAAAGGCGAGACCGAGAAGGACACCGGCCAGCAGGAACAGCGTCGGGCGTTCATGGCGCAGGGCCAACTGCAGGCAGACCGCGGACAGGAAACCGAAGGCCAGCAGGCCCGTGTCGGAGGTCATCAGCACACCGACCAGGTAGACCGGGCTGAACAGCATGATCAGCGCCACCAGGCGGGCCTTGGCTTCATCCACCGGGCGCAACAGGACATACAGGCCGAGCGCCAGCACCAAGCCGGTGGCGATGGCCGGCAGCCGCAACAACAGTGGATGGGTGCCGATGCGCTCGGTCAGCCAGATCAGCCAGCCGACCATGGGCGGATGGTCGTAGAACCCACCCCAGTCGACGTTGCGGGCGTACTGGACGAAATACGCCTCATCACCGGTTACCGGCAGCAGCAGCGCAATGACGACCTTGATCGCCAGGGCAAGACCGATGGTGCCCCAGAAGTAGCGCTGGTGATGGGCGGCGCGACTGAACATCGACAAGCTCGGCTCCCCGGCGGCCATGCGGGCACCCGAACGCTTCGGGCGCACCGGTGCTGAATATCGGGTCGGTGGCGGCAACATAGCACAGCGAAGTGCCCGTGCCCCGCCCCGCGACTCGAGCGCATTCCCGGCGGGCCGCGCGGGACAGGACACCGGTGGATTCCGCTACAATCCATGCGCCTCGAACCATCGGAAGCCCATTGTCACTGATGCGCCTGCTGCGCCGCCTCTACCGTCTGTCGCGCCTGCTGCCCCACCTGCTGCATGGTCTATGGTTGGCAGCCACGCGCATGCCGAAGAACCCGCCGCCCACGACCGAGGCGCAGTGGCGACTTGTGCGCTGGTGGCATCGGCGCACGCTGGCGCTGCTCGGGATCGAGGTGCAGGTGCGCGGCGAGGCAGCGCACGGCCCGGTGCTGTTCGTCGCCAACCATGTGTCTTGGCTGGATATATCTGCGCTGCTGACCGTCATCGACGCCGGCTTCATCGGCAAGCACGAACTGCAGCGCTGGCCGGTGCTGGGACTGCTGATCCGCCGGGGCGGCACCATCTTCATTGACCGGGGCGGCCGCGGCGCGGCGGCAGCTGCGGTGGACGAGATGGTGGCACGGCTGGAGGCCGGCAACCGGGCGGCCGTCTTCCCCGAGGGCACGACCTCCAGCGGCGCGAGTGTCCGGCGCTTCCATGCCCGGCTGTTCGACGCCGCCCTGCGCACCGGTGCGCCGGTGCAACCGGTGGCCCTGCGCTACAACCGGCCGGACCTGGCCTTTGTCGGTGGCGAGCCGTTTCTGCGCAATCTCTGGCGGCTTCTCGGTGCCAGCGGCGTGCGCCTGGAGGTGGAGGTTCTGCCGCCGATGGATCCCGGCGCGGGCAACCGCCGGGCCATCGCCGAGCAGGCCCACCGATGCATCAGCGACCGCGTATGCCTGCCAGCGACCGTCGACCGGGAATGATCCGGGATCATCCCGAAAGGCCCTTACTCAGCGTCCGCGAATGAGTCCGGTACCTGCCAGAGTCAGCACGAACAGGAGGGCGGCGGACACCACCATCGACGGCCCGGCCGGCGTATCCCAGATCAGGGAGGCGGCCAGACCGCCGGTGACCGCGATCATCGCGACGCCGGCGGCTATCACGGCCATCTGCACCGGGCCGCGCGCCAGGCGGCGCGCCGTGGCGGGCGGGATGATGAGCAACGCCGTGATCAGCAGAATGCCGACAATCTGCATCGCCACCGCAACGACCGTGGCGAGCAGGATGACGAAGGCGATGCGGACCAACTGGACCCGAGTACCCTCGACCTGGGCCAGATCGGCGTGGACCGTCATGGCCAGCAACGGGCGCCAGATCAACGCCAGCCCGACGAGAACGGCACCCCCGCCCAGTGCGATCCAGAACAGATCGCCCGGCATCACCGCAAGGATGTCGCCGAACAGGTAGGAGAACAGATCAACCCGGATGCGCTCGAAGAAGGACAGCACGACCACGCCCGTGGCCAGCGTGCTGTGCGCGAGGATGCCGAGGATGGTGTCGCTGGCGAACTCGGCGAAGCGCTGCAGGCTGAGCAGGAGAATACCGGAAGCGATCGCGGCGAGCAGGACGCCAAGCATCGGATTGGTACCGAGAATCACGCCCAGGGCGACGCCGAGCAGCGCCGAATGCGCCAGCGT
>CAZJGZ010000021.1:22059-23550 GCA_964545695.1 uncultured Ectothiorhodospiraceae bacterium
GCGGCCGATGAGGCGGTAGAGCTCGCGCTGGCCCGCGACATCGACGCCCTGCGCCGGTTCGTCCAGCACCAGCAGATCGGGCCGGCGCAGCAGCGCGCGGGCCAGACTGACGCGCTGCATCTCACCGCCGGAAATCTGCTGCACGGGGCTGTCGAGCAGATGCCCAACCCCCACCTCGACCAGTACCTGGCGGTAGTCCTCGCGACGACAGCGATGGCCGAGAGCGAGAAAGTCCCGCACGGTCAACGGCAGTGTCGGCTCGATGTGCAGGCGCTGGGGCACATAGCCGATACGCAGGCGGGAGGTCGCCACCACGCGACCGCGTCGCGGCCGCAGCAGACCGAGCATCACGCGCACCAGCGTCGTCTTGCCGGCACCGTTGGGGCCGATCAGGGTCAGGATTTCCTGCGGCCGCAACTCGCAATTGACGTCGTGCAGGACAGCGCGTCCGCCGAAAGCGACTTCGACGTTCTCGACCCGCAGCAACGCGCTGGCATCACTTCTCACTGCAGTCGGCACAGGTTCCCTCGACCTCCGGCATGACCTCCGAACCCACGCGGAATCCCGCCTCGCGGGCACAGGCATTGACCGCCTGCGCCAGGTGCGCATCCGACCATTCCACGGCGCGCCCGCAGTCGGAACAGACCAGGAACAGGCCGCCGTGCGACTCATCGGGATGATCACAGACCACCCACCGGCTCTGACTGGCCAGGCGATGCACCAGACCGTGGGCCTGGAGAAACTCGAGCGCACGGTAGATGGTGGGCGGTGCCGGATTGCCCCCGTCCACCGCCAGCTGGCCCAGCAACTCATAGGCGGTGACCGGCTGACCAGCATCCAGCACCAGCTCGAACACGCGCCGCCGCAACGGCGTCAACCGCGCGCCACGCTCGCGACAGACGGCTTCGGCCCGGCGCAGCGTAGCCGGACGATCAACCTTGCCATCAGGCGTTTCTGTATGCATGATTCGCCCTCACCAGACCTGATTGGTATAACATAACATTAAATGCGTGCCTGTCGGTACGTGGAACGAGGATCGCGCATGTTCTGGACGCATCAAACCACTCCGGCAATCCGTCTGCCGCAACTGGGCGCGCTGGCGCTCATGATCGCGCTACTGCCGGCCCCTGCGATGGCCGCCGATTCGATGAGCGCCGATACCCCGGCCGTGGTCACCACCATCCAGCCGGTGCACTCCCTGATCGCCGGCGTGACGGCGGGTGTGACCGAACCGCATCAGCTGGTCCGCGGCGGACAGTCGCCGCACTCGTTCTCGCTCGCGACCTCGGATGCGCGCGCGCTCCACCGGGCCGACATCATTTTCGGCGCGGGTGACACGATCGAGGGTTTCCTGGAGCGTGCCGCGCGCAGTCTACCGGATACGACCCGGATCGTCTGGATGGCCGCGATCGACGGCATGATCCTGCATGACGCTCGCGAGGGTGGCGGCTGGGAGCCCCATGATCATGACCACGACCACGGTCATGACGA
>CAZJGZ010000021.1:23650-25031 GCA_964545695.1 uncultured Ectothiorhodospiraceae bacterium
CATGGCCATGACGATGATCACGCCCATGATGACGGCCACGGGCACGACGATGGGCACAACGATGAACACGGGCACGATGACCACGGGCACGGCGGCATCGACACCCATATCTGGCTGGATCCGCGCAACGCCATCCGTCTGACCGAGCACGCCGCGGAGGTGCTGTCCGAGGTCGATCCGGCCAACGCCGAGCGCTACCGGGCCAACGCCGACAGCCAGGTCGAGCGTCTGCAGGCACTCGACGAGGAACTCGACGGCAAGCTCGACATGGCACGGGACAAGCCCTATCTCGTCTTCCATGACGCCTATCAGTATTTCGAGCGGCGCTACGGCCTGGCGGCAGCCGGTTCGGTGACCGTCGAACCGGATCGGGCACCCGGTGCACGGCGCATCAACGAACTCGGCAACCGCATCGATGAGGATGGCATCGTCTGCATCTTCGCCGAGCCCCAGTTCGAGCCGAAGGTGATCAATGTGATCCGCGAAGGTACCGACGTCCGCACCGGCGAACTCGACCCGCTCGGCGCACGCATCGACCCCGGCCGGGACGCCTATTTCGAACTGCTGCGGAATCTCGCGGCGGACCTGGAAAGCTGCCTCTCCGCCTGAGCGCACGGCGGCCGGATCATGCCGGGGTCAGCGCCGGGGCAGCACCGAGGCCATGCGCCGTCGCGGCTGCGCCTCAGTCGCACCGCCGCGCGAGGGTCAGGCCATCGCCGATCGGCACCAGGCTGAGATCGACTCGATCGTCCGCGAACACGTATTCGTTGAACGCACGCACGGCGCGGGTTGCCGCGTCGTCCGCTTGGTCGTCGGCGACGCGCCCGTGCCACAGCACATTGTCGATCGCCACCAGTCCGCCGGGCCGAACCAGTTTCAGACAGGCTTCGAAATACCCCCGCAGCGGCTCCTTGTCGGCATCGATGTAGGCGAAGTCGAAGGATCCGGCCCAGCCCTCGTCGAACAACTCGGCAAGGCTCTCCTGTGCCGGGCCGAGGCGAAGTTCGATGCGCTCCTCGACCCCGGCCTCGGCCCAGGCCGCACGCGCCACGGCGGCAGCGTCATCATCATGGTCCAGACAGACAATACGGCCGTCCAGCGGCAACTCCAGTGCGAGCCAGAGTGCGGTATAACCCGTGAAGGTACCGACTTCGAGAATGTTGCGCGCGCCCATCAGGCGGCGCAGCAGGGCGAGCAGCTGCGTCTGCTCGGGTGCAGTGACCAGGTTTGCCTGCTCGGCGCTGTGCGGGTGCTCGCGCAACGCTCGGCAGGGCGCAGGCTCACGCAAGGAAACGGCATGCAGATACGCCTGCAGATCGGCGTCCAGCTGCAACGTGGTCTCGGACATGGCTTCTCCTTGGCGACGGGATTGGGCGACGGG
>CAZJGZ010000022.1:0-15449 GCA_964545695.1 uncultured Ectothiorhodospiraceae bacterium
GAGCACTGCCTTCGGGAGGCAGGGGCCGCAGGTTCAAATCCTGCCACCCCGACCATTATTTCCTCAGTATTTTCCGATAGTTATAAAGCGCCGAGTTTCCCACCCTAGGCGTCCCAATCTTCTGTGTGGCACACATGTGGCACGCTGCAATCAAACGGTAGAAATCGCACTGCCCGATTGCGGGCATGGCCCCGCTAAAACATTGTGCGGCCTACTCACAGAGTGGCGGCCACATGGCTGTTGTTCGCTGCCTGCACTCCGTTGATCACGGCTCAGCCCGGCCGGTATTTCCAGTTCGGAAATCAGACTGAATGAGGGCCCGGATGCTGGATCAGGCAGCGCAAGCCGAGGTCTTGTATGGAGTTGGTTAAACTGTCCTCGAATCTCTGGATACGATATTACTGATCAGGCCGCTACATAGCGTATCCGTGCAACGGGTGGACGCGTGACCAATGGATAACAAACAACGAAAACAGCGCCGAAATCTCCGGCTGGGCTTTTTTGTTATAGCCCCCGTGATGATGTTCATCATGATCGCCTTTGGGCAGGACTTAGCGACGGCAGCACAAGGGGTGGTCACGTTCTTCATTCCCGCGTCGCTGGTCTATACATTCTTTGCCTGGCGCCAGCGTTGCCCGCAATGCCGCCAGTCCTTCGCGCTGGATATTGGTGACCAGGGCTCCTTTCACAGAACCTACGAGTGCCGGTACTGCGACCACGTAGTAACGCGTTGGGGTGGCCCGACTAGTGGCAGTGGCGGTGGTGGCGGCTGACAGCTTGTCCTGTGCGGCCACGATCTCGTGCTCCATGCGCGCGAGCCAGTGGTCGCGTATACCGACTGGTAGGCGTCATCGAAGGTGAGTGCGACGGTGCGCTCGCGGAAGCGCTCGGGCGTAACGCTGATCGATCTTGGTGTCTCGGTGTCGACGTGGTGGTGGATGAGGATGACACCGGCATCGGCGTCACCGCTCACGGGCATTTGCTCCGTGACGCGCTCTTCCACGCTTGTATCACGGCCGTTGCGCGCGGTCTTGCACGCGACGACCAGAAGGCGGTTGGTGTGAACGGCGTCGACGGCGAGTTCGTTGCCCCCGTCTGTGCGCCAGCGCACAGAAGGCGCACCTCGTGCGAGGGCACGCTGCCGACCACGTCCGCATGGCAATTGCGGCGCGGGGACGGGAGCGAGATTTACGCAATGGACGAGGACATCGGGCAGCGCGAGGGGGCCATGGGCCATGACAGTGGCAATGGCGCTACGCGAAAAGCGTTGATCCTGGTCGTCTACGGCGAATCGCCGCGCTCGATGCGCGCCCGCGAGAATATCCGCAAGGCCCTCGATGCGCGCGGGCTGGATCCGCGAACCATCAAGACGGTCGATGTCATGACCGAGCCGGAGCGAGCGCTGGAGCTGCGCATGGTTTCGGCGCCGCAACTGATCGTCGGCGATCTACGCTCGGATCAGTATCTCCACGGGGATCTGTCCGACCGCGAATGCCTGGATCGCTGGCTTGATGAAATGCTCGAGCCCGCCGCCGGCGACCCCTCGATCGCGCCTTGCCCCTTCGTCCAGCGCCCCGATGATTGCCAGCCTGGATCGCGATCCAGCCCCGACGAAGACACATAGTCCGTACGTCGATGGCGTCCGGTTCAAGACCGATCGCCATCGCCTCCAGGCGTCAATCTCGCATCCGTCAGCGTGCCAGTCGATCAGCGGGCGACTCCTTCAGCCGCTGCTTTAACCTGGCGAAACACGAGATCATGTGAACCTCGACCGCGACGATCGGCCCACTCGACCGCGACACATTCGTGCGCTCCTTGAGAAGTTGCAGGCGGCACCCGGTGGGCGCCATTGATCGACTCCGCAGACGCGACACTCCCTGACTACGGTCAAGCCACGCCCGTCCGCCGCCGTCACTGCGCAGGCGCAAAGTTTTCGTTGGCCGCGCGGAAGAAAACGATGGCGGGAATCATGGCGCTCACCAGCCCGACTCGCTAAGGTGTTGGAAATACGATCAAAACCGGTCCGCCGGGCCGGGCGCTGGCGCGACGAACCAGTGCGCCAACGCAACATGGATCCGGTTGAGCCATGGACCGTGGGTTTTCATGGTGAGCGTGCAGAGCAGGGTGTCGAGTAGTGCCGAATAGAGGGGGGAGTATGAGTGGAAGAGCAGCGCATGAACCGGCCCGGGGGCGAGAAGCATTCGCCTGCTATTTCTTCATTCTCGCCGCCTGCCTGATAGCGGGGGCGTTCATATTCGCGACATTGTCGTTTCCGGAGGCCGAGACGGGCTTTGTTGATTACGTTTTCCTGGTCGTGCCGGTCGTCGTGATTGTGTTTGCAATCGCACGTCTCAAGGGCTGGACACCGCAGCGCAAGACCGGTGGCTTTGGTGGTGGTGCCGGCGGTGGGGGCGGCGGCGGAGGAGGAGGGTGTTGACACCACTGCTGTTCAACACGGACATGGCTCCCGCATTCTGAGTCAGTGGGTTATCGTGGCTGTCCTCCGCGTACTCGCCAATCGCCAGCCGCGGGCTCTGCACTCGCCTGGTCATTTCACGCAGCACTTCTCGCCGGGCGCAGCCGGCAATCACTGGAATCCATGGACCGGAGACGGGTTCGGGATGGGATACTGCGCGCGAGGTCGCGCAGCCGCGCGACTGGCGAGATCGTGGCCTGACTCATGAAGACCGAACGCGGCGTACTCTGGCTGTCTCTGCTCGTGGCGTTGCTGATGGCCGTGGTTGGTGTCGGCCTGGCGTTTGCGACGCACTCCCGCGTCATTCTGCTCGACGGCCTGTACAACGCGATCTATTTCCTGGTCGGGCTGTTCACGTTACGGGTCGCGCGTCTGGCCGCCCAGCCCGACAGCGATCGTTTCCCGTTCGGTCACGCCTATTTCGAGTCGCTGGTCAATGCGGCGAAAGGCTTGCTGATTCTGGGGATATCGCTCATTGCACTGGTGGATTCGCTGATGGCGATCCTCGCCGGCGGGCGCGAGATCGCCTCGGGCCTGGCCATCGGCTATGCGGTGTTTGCGACCGCGGCCTGTTCCGCGACCGCCATCGTGTTGCGGCGCTCCGCGAAGGTCATCGACAGTCCGCTGGTGCGTGCGGATGTCGCGAACTGGCTGCTCAATGCGGTGATCTCCGGGGCGCTCATCGTCGGCTTCTGCACGGTACCCCTGTTGCAGGTTCTCGGCTGGCATGAGGCGACCGCTTACGTCGATCCCGTGCTGGTGGCCGCGCTGGTGCTGATCTTCATTGGCGTGCCGGTGCGCATGGCTCGACAGGCAATCCTCGAGCTCCTCAATCGGGCACCGGGCGACGACATCCGCAACCCGGTGACGGCCGCGGTCGACCGGGCGCTGGCGGGCCTGCCGGTACGCGAACGCCAAGTCCGCCTCGTGCGCCCGGGGCGCACCCTGTACGTCATCGTTCACGTGGTGCTGCCTGCCGACTGGCAGATCGATGCTCTGCGTGATCTCGATGCCGTGCGCGAGCGGATCGAGCGGTCCGTGAGAGTCGAGCATCCACGTCTGCTGCTGGATGTCGTGTTCACCGCTGATCCCTACTGGGCGGCGCCCAATTCCGGTCTGGCCTGATTGCACCGGATGTCGCGGTGAATGAATATGCCCGCCGTGCTACGCGCTTTTTGGGATGC
Organism: uncultured Ectothiorhodospiraceae bacterium; assembly: GCA_964545695.1. GTDB lineage: Bacteria > Pseudomonadota > Gammaproteobacteria > XJ16 > Halofilaceae > Halofilum. Next base: position 3,661 of record CAZJGZ010000022.1, read on the forward strand.
CCTTGAGCGCGAGGCCTGTAAAAGCTTCTTGACGCCTGGTTCCGGTGGGCGCTGAAGAACGGGGATCCGACGTGCCTGCCCTGCCTGTTTGCGCCAATTCGGATCGGCATGCTATAAATTGTATCCACAAATACGAATATCCGTTTGGGAAGGCGATACAGCGCAGGTCGTGGGGGAGAAATGGCAACGGCAGCCCGGTCATCTGGCGACATGAATACGCTCCGCGACCTCCTTTGCCGAGGGGCATCGGACGCGGTCGCCCTGCGGGCGCCCGGGCGCGAGCCGCTCGACTACGCCGGCCTGCGTAGTCAAGTGAATGCGACCGGTGCGGCTCTCGCGGCCAACGGTGTCGGCGTGCAGGATCGTGTCGCCATCGTCATGCCGAATGGCCCGGAAATGACTACGCTGTTTCTCGGCGTTGCGGCGCATGCTGTTGCCGCGCCGCTCAATCCCGGGTATCGCGAATCCGAGTTCGACTTCTATCTTGATGACCTGCAGGCCTCCCTCCTGCTCGTGGGCGCCGGTCATGACACCCCGGCCCCGAACGTCGCCCGCAAGCGCAACATTCCCGTCCTCACTGTAGAGGTGCCGGAGGGTGCGCGAGCCGGACAGCTGCAACTGACGGGTGGTGCCGGGGGTGAGGGCGAGCCTGCGCAGCCGGCGGCCGCGGATCCAGCGCTGGTGTTGCACACCTCGGGCACCACCTCTCGTCCCAAGATTGTTCCGCTCACCCAGGCCAATCTCGCGGCCTCCGCGACCCACATCGCGCAATCGCTGGTCCTGACGGAAGTGGACCGGTGCCTGAGTGTCATGCCGCAATTCCACATTCACGGCCTGATCGCATCCTGTCTGGCGCCCCTCCAGGCAGGCGGGTCCATCAGTTGCACGCCGGGCTTCGATGCCCTGCAGTTCTTTCGCTGGCTCGAAAGCGAAAAGCCGACCTGGTACACGGCCGTCCCGACCATGCACCAAGCCGTCCTGGCGCGCGGGGCGCGTCAGCCCGAGGCGGCACGAAAGGCCGAACTGCGGTTCCTTCGTTCCAGCTCGGCATCTTTGCCTCCGGCCGTGTTCAAGCAACTGGAAGAGCTGTTTGCTTGTCCGGTCGTCGAGTCCTACGGCATGACCGAGGCGACCCATCAGATGACCGCCAACCCCCTGGGCACGGGCCGGCAAAAGCCCGGCACGGTCGGCGTGGCTGCCGGGCCGCAGGTGCGCGTGGCCGACCCGGATAACCGCTTCCTCGACACGGGCGAGGAAGGCGAGATCGTGATTTGCGGGCCCAACGTCACCCCGGGTTATGCCGGCAACGCCGCGGCGAATGCGAGCTCCTTCTTCGACGACGGCAGCGGTGACCGCTGGTTCCGGACCGGCGATCAGGGCGTGTTCGATGACGACGGCTACCTCCGGATCACTGGCCGCATCAAGGAGATCATCAACCGGGGTGGCGAGAAGATCGCGCCCCGTGAAGTCGATGATGTCCTGATGGAGCATCCGGACATCGAGCAGGTGGTCACCTTCGCCGTCCAGCATCCAAGGCTGGGCGAAGAGGTCGCGGTTGCCGTGGTCGCCCGTGAGGGTACGTCACCGGACGCGGCGGCCATTCGTGCATTCGCCCGGGAGTCGCTGGCCGACTTCAAGGTCCCGCGTCATGTCGTGATGGTCGACGAAATCCCGAAAGGTCCGACCGGCAAGATGCAGCGAATCGGGCTGGCAAAGCGCCTGGGTCTGGTGCCGGACGAACCTGGCGAAACGCCGTGAAACTCCGACTCGACGGTTCCGGCGCGACCGGCGGCTATATGGTGGCCTGCCCCGGGCAGGCCGGACACCAGGCGAGTCTGATCGTGCGCGGATGGTTTGATCAGTAGCGCCGGTCGTGAACCGGTGATGCCAGTGTGCGTAGCTGGCTTGATACGGAGGTACATACATCCTGTCGGGCGGAGCGCAGTTATCTCGGCTCATTAGGGAAGCAGCCGGGATTGCAATGTGCCCACTAGTCAAGTTTGAGGAGGCGCCATGAGCGCAACAGCGAAGGCAACGACCCCGGGAACAAACGACCGGATGCTGCACCCCTATTCGAACGTGCACGCGCTGGAGAACGAGAAACGGCTCGTGATCACGGAAGGCGACGGTATTTACGTGATCGACAGCGAGGGCAATCGCTACATCGAAGGCGTCGCCTCGCTGTGGTATGCCAACCTCGGCTTCAGTGACAAGCGGCTTGCTGACGCGGCGACGCGCCAGTTGAACCGCCTCCCCTGTTATCACGCTTTTTCGAATCGGGTATCGGACGTGGTGCTCGAGCTCACCGACCGTCTGCTCAAGATCGCGCCGGTGCCGATGGCGAGCGTTTTCTATGCCTGCTCCGGCTCGGAAGCGAACGATACCGCGTTGAAGCTGGTGGAGTACTACCACAACGCCCGCGGCAAGCCGGACAAGAAGCTGATCATCGGTCGCAAGATGGGCTATCACGGCGTGACCCATGCGGCGGCCAACATGACCGGCGTGCCGCGCAACCACATGGGCTTTGATCTGCCCACGTCGCGCGTGATCCACGTTGGTCAGCCCGACTACTACAAACACGCCGGACCGGACGAAACGGAAGAGCAGTTCAGTGATCGCCTGGCGCAAGAGCTGGAGCAGACGATTGTCGATACCGGCCCGGAGCGTATCGGTGCGTTCATCGCCGAGCCCCTGATGGGCGTCGGCGGCGTGGTGCCGCCACCGGCCGGTTATTTCGCGAAAGTACAGGCCGTGCTGAAGAAGCACGACATCCTGTTCATTGCCGACGAGGTAATCTGCGGCTTCGGCCGCCTCGGCGAAATGTTCGGCTCCACGGTCTATGGACTGGAACCGGACATGATCACGATTGCCAAGGGCTTCAGCGCCGGGTACGTGCCGATTTCTGCTCTGATGATCAACGACAAGGTCCATCAGGGCGTGGCCGACGGCAGCCGTGACAATGGCGTGTTCGGCCACGGCTTCACCTACTCGGCGCACCCCGTCGGTGCTGCTGTCGCGCTCGAAGCGCTGAACGTCTATGAAGAACTCGACATCACGAAGCATGTTCAGGATGTCGGCGCCCATTTCCAGGAACGTCTGCAGGAACTGCGCAACAGCCCGATCGTCGGTGATGTGCGTGGTCGCGGACTGATCGCTGGCGTTCAGCTGGTCGAGGACGTCGCCGAGAAGCGGTTCTTCGACCCGGCGCGCGGTGCCGGCAAGGTCCTGGAACGCAACACGGAGCCGCACGGGCTTATCACCCGGGCGCTCGGTGATGTGCTCGCGGTCTCGCCGCCACTGATCGTCACCCATGAACAGGTTGACGACCTGGCCGCGCGTCTGGCCCGTGCAGTCGAGGATACCGAGAAGGAGCTGATCTGATGGCCGGTGCAGCGCGTGCGGGGAAAAAGACAGATGCGAGTCGTTCAGGCTCGGTCCATCGTAATCTCATCGGTGGCGAATGGGTCGAGGGTGAGTCGGCAGTCGAGAACATCAATCCGTCCGACACGAACGACGTGATCGGCACCTACGCCCAGGCAAGCCGCGAGCAGGTCGCCGACGCCTGTCGCGCCGCGGCCGACGCGTTCCCGAAGTGGTCGGGACAGACGGCGCAGTATCGCGCGGACATCCTCGATGCGATTGGTCGCCGGATTCTCGAGCAGAAGGACGAACTCGGCGAATTGCTCGCCCGCGAGGAGGGCAAACCGGTACGCGAAGCCGTGGGCGAAGCGGCCCGCGCCGGACACATTTTCAAGTTCTTCGCGGGGGAGGCCATTCGCCTGGGCGGGGAAGTCATGCCGCAGTTGCGTCCGGGCATCAGCGTGGGCGCGGATCGAATCCCGATCGGACCGGTCGGCATGATCACGCCCTGGAATTTCCCGATCGCGATCCCGGCCTGGAAAATGGCGCCGGCGCTGGCCTATGGCTGCACCGTCGTGCTCAAGCCCGCCAACCTGGTGCCGGGTTGCGCGCACGCGCTGATGGAGATCTTCCACGAGTGCGGCCTGTCCAACGGCGAAGTCAATCTGTTGATGGGCCGCGGCTCCACCGTTGGCGACGGCATCGCCAACGCGAAGGAAATCGCGGGCGTCAGCTTTACCGGCTCGACCGAGGTCGGTAATGGCGTTGCCCGCGCCTGCGTCGACCGCGGTGCGCGGATTCAGCTCGAAATGGGCGGCAAGAATCCGATCGTCGTGCTCGATGACGCCGAGCTCGATCGTGCGGTCGAGGCGGCCGTGGTCGGCGCCTTCTTCCAGACCGGGCAGCGCTGCACGGCCTCGTCGCGCATGATCGTGACCGATGGCATCCACGATCGGTTTATCGACGCCGTGTGCAAACGCCTGGAGCGCCTGAAGGTCGACTCGGCGCTGCTGCCCGACACCGATATCGGGCCGGCGGTCGACAACAACCAGTATCAACAGGATCTTGATTACATCGAGCTGGGCAGGAAGGAAGCGAAGATCGCCTGGGGCGGGCGCGCGCTCGAAAGGAAAACGCCGGGTTATTACGTTGAACCCACACTGTTCATCGACACGCACAACGACATGCGCATCAATCGCGAAGAGATGTTCGGACCGATTGCGACCGTGATCCGGGTCGGCGATTATGAAGAGGCATTGCAGGTCGCGAACGACACGCCCTACGGTCTTGCTGCCTCGATCTGCACCACGGATGGACGCCGAATGAACGACTTCCGCCGGCGCGCCGCCGTCGGCATGGTGATGTGCAATCTGCCCACCGCCGGGCTTGATTACCATGCGCCTTTCGGCGGCGTGAAGGCCTCCAGCTACGGCACGCGCGAGCAGGGGACCTATGCGCGCGAATTCTATACCACGGTCAAGACCTGGTATTCATGGGATGGGTAACAAACCGGCCCGGGGTGGTGTTGATCCCCTCCAGCATCGTCCCGGGTCCGGCCCCAGCAGCACAAGCTCGAAGCAACACAATCATCAACAGCCGATACAAGGCCGTGCCATGAGAAACTTCGAACTACCCGGACGCTCACCCGTAATGGCCACCAACGGCATGGCCGCCACGTCCCATGCGCTGGCGACTGAAACCGCCGTCTCCATCCTGCGCCAGGGTGGCAATGCGATGGACGCGGCCATTGCTGCCTGTGCTGTTCAGTGCGTGGTCGAGCCGGGTTCAACCGGCGTTGGTGGTGATTGTTTCGCCCTCTACGCAGCCGCCGGTTCCCCGGACATCATCGCCTTCAATGGTTCGGGCCGAGCCCCGGCTGCCGCGACACCGGAACGCTTCGCCGAACTGGGCATGGACAGGATTCCCCAGCAGTCGCCCCATGCCGTCACCATTCCCGGCGCGGTCGACGCCTGGACACAACTGCATCGCGATCACGGCCGCCTGGACTTTGCCGATTTGCTGCAGCCCGCGATCGGCTTCGCGGAGAACGGCTACCCGGTCACGCCGCGAACGCAACGCGATTGGGCAGAACAAAGTGAGCTGCTCGCCGCGGACCCCAACACCCGCGCGGTATTCCTGCCGGGCGGCCAGGCGCCGGCCGTCGGTGACATCCACGATCAGACCGCCCTCGCCGGCACCTTGCGCCGTATTGCCGAACGGGGACGGGCGGGATTCTATGAAGGCCCTGTAGCCGAGGACATCGTGCGCTACCTCGAAGGGCTGGGCGGCCTCCACACGCTGGCGGACTTCGCTGCTGCCGCCGGCGAATACGTGACCCCGATATCGTCCGATTTCCGCGATTATCGCGTCTCGGAGTGCCCGCCCAACGGCCAGGGCATCATCGCGCTGCTGATCCTCAACATCCTGCAGGGCTTCGATATCGATCCCGACCCGCTGTCACCGGCGCGGATTCACCTCGAGATCGAGGCCACGCGCATGGCCTATGGCCACCGGGACGCGCTGCTGGCCGACCCGGCGCAGGCCGAAGTGCCCGTGCGCGAACTGTTGTCGGAAGAGCACGCCGCAAAGCTGCGCCGGCAGATCGATCCGCAGCGCGCACAGGCCTTCTCGCCATCCATCCTTCCGCGCGTCAACGCGGACACGGTTTATCTCTGCGTCGTTGATCGTGATGGCAATGCCGCCAGCTTCATCAACTCGATCTTTCACCCCTATGGCAGCGGCCTGCTGGCGCCGGAATCCGGCGTGCTGCTCCACTGCCGCGGGCAGAGCTTCGAGCTCGATGCCGACCACCCCAACGCCATCGCGCCCGGCAAGCGTCCCATGCACACCATCATCCCCGGCATGCTGAGTCAGGGTGGCCGCGTGTGCATGCCCTTCGGCGTCATGGGTGGCCACTATCAGGCACTCGGGCATGCACAGTTCCTGACCCGTCTGATCGATTACGGTTGTGATGTGCAGGAGGCCATGGACCTGCCCCGCTTCTTCCCGGGCAGCCCGACCAGTGTCGAGGTAGAGGGCGCCGTGCCCGCTCGGACTGTGGAGGCGCTGCGCGGCATGGGCCACAACATCGTGCCGCCGGCCCGTCCGATCGGCGGATCCCAGGCCATCCGCATCGACCATGAACGGGGCGTCCTCATCGGCGGCTCCGACCCCCGCAAGGACGGTTGCGCACTCGGTTATTGATCGCGGCTCCCGGCTCGGATGCACGGTGACGACGCATTGGCGTCGGACCGCGATGCCGCGTACCGTTCGGCCAGTGCATTCGATCGACTCATGACATCGACCCCTGACCATGAGTCGCGCAACCGACCGCTGTGGGAGGGCAGGCCCATGAAAGCCGACAAGGCCGTACGCATCGATCGGCAGAAAACCCTGCCGGAGGCGCCGGAGTCCGGACACAACCGCTGGCATCCGAGCATCGAGCCGATCCTCGCCGTGGATCCCGGTGAGGTCGTGTGCATCGAAACCCGGGATGCCTACGATGGTCAGCTCGGCCCCGGGTCCGCGGCCGATGATGTGGCCCGGCTGGACATCGGCCGCACCCATCCGCTGACCGGGCCCATCCACGTCAATGGTGCCGAACCGGGTGATGTGCTCGAAGTCGAAGTGCTGGAGGTGCAGCCCGGGGCGTGGGGCTGCGGCCTGGTACTGCCCGGCGTAGGGCTGCTCGGTGAATATTTCGGCGAGGCCTGGTTCGCCGGTTTCGATCTCGGCGACGACTGCGCGGTATCACCCCAGATCCCCGGCGTCCGGCTCCCGGCGTCACCGTTCATGGGCGTGATGGGCGTGGCGCCCGATCACGCATTCCTCCAGCGCACCCTGGCCTACGAATCCGCGCTCGATATCCCGTCCTACCAGCCGGTTCGCGCCCGGTCGGCGGTGCCGGATACCGAGGCCGTGCGCTCGCAGGGGCTGATCACGATTCCGCCGCGGAGTAACGGCGGCAATGTCGACATCAAGCAATGGACGGCGGGCGTCGTGGTCCGTCTGCCGGTGCAGGTCGAAGGGGCACGGTTTTCCACCGGGGATGCGCATTACACCCAGGGTGACAGTGAATGCATCTCCGGGCTCGAGATGCCCGCCACGCTGTACTGCCGGTTCGGCCTGAGCAAGGGCGAGGCACGGCAGCGCGGCATGGTGGATCCCGAATACCGTCGCGACAGCTTTTTCGCACCCCCCGAAATCGCGGTGCCGAAGCGGTTCCATGCCACCACGGGCCAGTCCTTCGACTACAACGTGCCCGGAACGCACGACAGCATATCGGTCGCCGCCCGCAATGCCCTGCTGAACATGATCCGTTTCATCGAGCACCGGTACGGCTACGACGCACAGCAGGCCTACATGATCGTGAGCCTCGCCGCCGATCTGAAAATCAGCCAGGCCGTCAATCAGCCCAATTTCACCGCCAGCGTCATCCTGCCGCTGGACATCTTCGACTGATCGCGCGCGACGCGGCGCCCGCACAGGACGCCGGACACGATCTATCCATGGTCCGCGGGGCCGGCATGTTTGCCTGCGCCCCCGGGCACGGCATGCATGCGCTCGGCCAGTCCGGAGGCGCGCCATAGCTGGCGGCGGGTGGCTGCTTCGAGTGCGCCGGAGGCGGCGCCGAGCAGGGTGAAGTGGTCGCGGGCGCGGGTGATGGCGGTATAGATCAGCTCCCGCGTCATCACCGGGTTGCCCGGGTCGGGCAGCAGCAGTGCTGCGTGGTTGAATTCCGAGCCCTGCGCCTTGTGCACGGTCATCGCGAATACGGTTTCGACCTGGCCCAGACGGCTGGGCAATACCAGCCGCACTTCGCCATCGGCACGGAGGAACGCGACGCGCAGGCGTGCGGGCTGGTCGGCCTCTGCCACGGGCAGGGTGATGCCGATGTCGCCATTCATCAGGCCGAGTGCATAGTCATTGCGCGTGACCATCACCGGCCGCCCCGCATACCAGCCGTCCGTGCGCGTGATGAGGCCCTGCCGCTGCAGTGCCGTGGCAATACGCGTGTTGAGCCCGTCGACGCCGGCGGGGCCGGTGCGCAGGGCGCAGAGCAACTGGAAGCGGGCGAACTGTTCAAGCGCCGCGCCGCCGACGGCCGTGGCATCCGCCGGGGTGATGCGTGCCGGGATGGTCTCCAGGTACGGGCGATAATGCGCTCCGCACAGGCGTTCGACGGCGGTTGAAGTGGTCGGGTCGTCGGTACTGATCGACAGGTCGGCGAAGTCGCCCGCGCATACGCGCGCAACCTCGGCGACATCGCCGCCATTGACCGCTCGCGCGAGCTGGCCGATGCCGCTGTCGCTGCCGAAGCGGTGGTTGTCGCGCAGCATCACGGTCTGCTGTGCCACCGCGCCACCCTCGCCGCGATAGCTGGTCAGGTCGGTGTCGGTGATCTGCCGGATCCAGTCGATGGTCTCGGGGTCGTAATTGCCCGCCTCGGCGTGGGCGCAGAGGTCGCCCATGACGGCACCGGCTTCGACCGAGGCGAGCTGGTCCTTGTCGCCGATCAGCACCAGGCGCGTCTGCGACCCCAGCGCATCGAGCAGGCTGGCCATCATCTCCAGATCGACCATCGACGCCTCGTCGACCACGACCAGGTCGGCATGCAACGGGTTGTGCCGGTGGTGGCGGAACTGCCGACTGCCGGGACGCCGTCCCAGCAGCCGGTGAAGCGTGGTGACCTCCGCCGGGATGTGCGCGCGGATGTTTGCGTCGACCGGCAGTGTGGCGATGTGGTCACCGATGGACTCGGTCAGCCGCGCGGCCGCCTTGCCGGTCGGCGCGGCCAGACGGATGCGCAGCGGTGGGCCAGCGGCCATTGCCAGCGACTGCAGCACGCCGAGCATGCGGATGACGGTGGTGGTCTTGCCGGTGCCGGGGCCGCCGGTCAGCAGCGTCAGGTGGCTGCGGGCGGCGAGTGCGCAGGCAATCCGCTGCCAGTCGATGCCGCTGGGCGCCTTGTCAGGGTCGGTTGTCGTGAGTGTTGCCGGGAGCGCATCCGGCACGGTCGTGCGGCGCTCGAGCAGGCGGGTCAGGCCCGCGGCGACCGTATGTTCGTATTGCCAGTAGCGGCGCAGGTACAGCCGTCCGTGTTCGAGTACCAGCGGGGAGGTGCCCGGCCCGGTATCCACCACGGCGGCATTGGCCAGGCGGTCGATCGCCGCGTCGGTAGTCAGCTCGGCCAGCAGTTCCGCCGGGCGTGGCGGCATGCCGGGGCGACCGGCTGCATGCGCGGCATCGGCGAGGATCACCCGGTCCGGGGCGCGCAGCAGATGCGCGAGATCCAGGCAGATATGGCCGTGGCCGAGCTGCTGACTGGTCAGCGCGGCCAGCAGCAGAACGGTCTCGTCCGTCTCGCCGCCGTCGGTGTAGAGCAGGGTGGTGAAGGCGAGGTCGAGCTGGCGCAGCCAGCCCGCCTGTCGCCAGGCGTCCAGCCGGGTGAGGATGGGCACGGTGGCCTGTGCTTCATGCAGCATCGGCGGTCCTCCCGGCAAACAGCTGGTCGAGGCCGGTGAGCAGGTCCGGGTCGGCCGCCTGGAAATGCACGCCGCGACTGTCGGCATGGACCCCGCGCAGGAACAGCAGCGCCGCGCCGCCGATCTGCGTGGCCGGGTCGTAGGCGTCGCCGAGCCGGGCGCGCAGATGTCGATGCAGGGCGAGCAGGTAGAGGCTGTACTGCACGTCCTGGCGCTTGGCCAGCACGGTCTGCTTCATGGTGGTGTCGGTGTAGGCCTGTTCATTCGCGCCGAGCCAGTTCGACTTGTAGTCGGCGACGTAGTAGCGGCCGTCGAGCGCGAACACGAGATCGATGAAGCCCTTGAGCATGCCGTTGAGCTGTTCGCGTGCCAGTGCGGGGCGCGGCTCGCCGGGCAGGACATGTTGGCTGACCCACGCATCGAGCGCGCCGGCATCGACGCCGTGCGCCGGCAGCAGGAATTCCAGCTCGGCGCGGCAGGCGGTGGGCGCCAGGCTGTCCAGCCGTACCGACGTCGAACCGAGTGGCAACGGGGTACGCAGGAAGTCGTTCAGCCAGCGGTCGATGGTGTCGCTCCAGACGCCCCAGCCGCGGACCCGGGCACGGCGCTCGACGAGCGGCGTCAGCTCGCCACCGGCCGCTGCAGCAAAGCCGATCCGCGCGGCGTGTTCCAGCAGGCCGTGGAGGAACGTGCCCGCCATCGGCCCGCGCACGAAGCCGTGGATGCCGTGTTTGGGTGTCATGTCGTAGGGCGTCGGCGGCTCATGGTCGACCTCGTCGGCAATGACCTCGGCGCCGGCCGAGCGCGGTTCGTCCGTGGGCGATGCCGCATGCTCCGGGCGCAGGGTGCTGTAGCTGGCGATCCACCAGCGCTCGGCGCGCGGTCCCTGGTAGATCCGCGCCGGTGGCAGCGCCTGATCCCGATCCACGGCGGGTAGCGCGTCGGCTGTCGATTCCGGGGCGGGGCGGTACGCCATGCCCGTGCCGTCGCCGCACAGCTTGCGCAAATGGTGTTCCAGGTCCGCGGCCGCGATCGAATCGCCGCCGGTGAGCAGGTAGCCGAAGGCGCTCCGGTGCAGATCCGTGTTGCCGCTCTTTCTGCCCTTGCGCAGCGGGGCGATACCGAGCCAGCAGGCGTGGCGGGCACGGGTGGTGGCGACGTAGAGCAGGCGCAGGTCCTCGGCCAGGCGTTCGGCCTCGGCCCGCTCGATGATGTCGGCATCGGGTTCGAGGCTGAAGCACAATCGATCGCCGTCGTCGTGATAGCGAAAGGGCGGTGCCTGCGCGGCATCGACTTCGCGGAAGGCGCAGACAAAGGGCAGGAACACGAGTGGATACTCCAGCCCCTTCGCCTTGTGGATGGTGACCACGCGGACCAGGTCGGCGTCGCTTTCCAGCCGCAGGATGCGTTCCTCCGCGCTGCTGTCGTCGCCGGCACGCTGTTCGGCCAGCCAGCGCACCAGAGCCTGCTCGCCCTCGTGCTCGGCTGCGGCGGCCTGCAGCAGCTCGGCCAGGTGCAGCAGGTTGGTCAGCGTGCGCTCATCGCCGCTCGCCAGCAGGTGCGCCGGCAGCTCGAAGTCGTGCAGCAACCGCCGCAGCATCGGCAGCACCCCGCGCCGACGCCACAGGCGGCGGTATTCGATGAACCGCTGGACCTCGTCTTCCCAGCGCTGCTCGTCGACACTCAGTGCGGCGAGCTCCTGCCACGAGCGATCGAGGGTCGACGTGGCCAGTGCCGCGCGCACGAAGGTCTCGGTCTCGGGTTCGGCGCAGGCCTGCAGCCAGCGCTCGATGTCGGCGGCCGCCGTACTGGCGAAGACATTGTCGCGGTCGGACAGGTAGACGCTGCGTACACCACGGCGGCGCAGTTCGCCGCGCACGGCATCCGCTTCCCGGCCGGTGCGCACGAGGATGGCGATATCGGCCGGCTGCAACGGCTGCCAGT
>CAZJGZ010000022.1:15549-24886 GCA_964545695.1 uncultured Ectothiorhodospiraceae bacterium
GGTGATCGCGGTGGCGGTGCGCGCGGCCATCTCGTCGACATAGGCGCCAGCACCGAGCGCGGGGTCATCGCCCTCGCCGGCGCAATGCCACAGCGTCATGCCCGCCGTCTCCTCGTCATCGATGACCAGTCGCTCGGAGCGACCGTTGGCGGTAACCGGGTCATAGGGGATGCGGCCGTCCAGCTGGAAGGCACCGGACGGCCACCCCTCGGCGCGACCGAAGAGCCGATTGACCGCGGCCACCATGGGTTCGGCCGAGCGGAAATTGGTTGCCAGTGTGTAGCGCTGCTGCGCGGCGTTGTCGCGCGCGGTGATGTAGGTGAAGACGTCCGCGCCACGAAAACCGTAGATCGCCTGCTTGGGGTCGCCGATCATGAACCAGCCGGTGTCGTTCTGGTCGCCGTAGAGCCGCTGGAAGGTCTCGTACTGGATCGGGTCGGTGTCCTGGAACTCGTCGATCAGGGCCACGGGATACTGCTCGCGGATGATACGGGCCAGGCGCTCGCCGTTGGCGCCGGCCAGTGCGTCGCGCAGCCGGGTGAGCATGTCCTGGAAGCCGATCACCGCCTGTTCCTGCTTGCTGCGCTCGACCCGGGCGCGCACCCAGTGCGTGGCGTGCAGGAGAACCGGCGGGGCGTAGGCCGGCAGCGTGGATTCGATGGCGCGCAGCTCGGGCAGTGCTGCCAGCGCTGGATGGCTGGCGATCTCCTCGACGGCATCGGTGCAACTGCGGAGGTGGTCCGGCGTGAGCCGGGTGAAAGCGGTGTCGGTGAGGCCCGCAACCTTGATGGCATCTGCATCGTCCGCCCAGGCGGTGATGGCGTTGAGCCAGTTGGTCACGCTGGCCGATGTCGTCGGCTGCTTGCGCGTCAGGCGCTTGTCGGTCCAGGCCGCTTCGAACAGCGCCAGCAGCGCGGGCGCCCACTTCTGCCATTGCGCCTTCATGGCCGTGAGGCGCTGCGTGCGCTGCGCGTGGATATCGCCGAGCAGGCTGCCCAGGTCGTCGGTGGCCGGCGGCGGCAGCCCGGGTGTCTTGTCGAGCAGGGGCAGGATGCCGCCGCGCAGCGCGTCCGGGGTCGCGAAGATGGTGGCCAGCGCGGCGGCGGCCTCGTCGCTGAGGGGATAGCAGCAGCTGCGCCAGTAATCGCGTACCGCTTCCTGCAGCAGGCCCGACTCGTCCTGGCTCAGTTCCAGCTCGAACAGGCTGCCCGAGTCGAAGGCGTGCTGGCGCAGCATGCGGTTGCTGAAGGCGTGGATGGTGTGGACCGCGGCTTCGTCCATCCACTGCGCGGCCGCATCCAGGCGGTCGGCGCAGGCCGCATGTTCGTCGGCGGGGTAGTCGGCGAGCAGGCCGTTGAGAAAGGCGTCATGCGCGGGTGCCTGCTCGCGCCCGGCGAAGCAGCGGGCGGCCTGGGCCAGACGCTCGCGGATGCGTTCGCGCAGCTCCCGCGTGGCGGCCTCGGTGAAGGTGACGACGAGGATCTCCGGCGGCAGCAGTGCCCGCTGGAAGGCCGCATCGCCGCCGTGCTGCAGCACCAGGCGGACGTACAGCGCGGCGAGGGTATAGGTCTTGCCCGTGCCGGCGCTGGCCTCGATCAGGCGGCTGCCGTGCAGCGGGAAGGTCAGGGCATCGAGCTGGCCGGCACTCATGCGTGCACCTCGTCCTCGGCATGGTGCTCGACGAGCGGCTGATACAGGCGTTCTGCCCAGTAGGCGAAGTCGCGCTCGTGTTCGTCCATGGCCGCGGTCAGTTCAGCGAACGTGGGGAAGCAGCGGCGCAGGGCGGTGTTGCCGGCATAGTCGACCTCGCCGGTGTGGCGGTCACTGCTGTCGTATTTCTTGCGCGCTTCCGTGAATGCAGCCGCATCGGTGGCGTCTTGCGCCTTCTTGCCGGCGAAGGCGAAGCCGGTGCGCAGGGCCAGCGGCAGTGGTTGGCACAGCCCGGCGAGCCAGGCATCGACCAGTGCTTCGAGCAACCCGCCTGCCGCATCCGCGTCCAGGGGTGCAAGGACGAGGCAGGCATCGCCGGCGACCAGGCGGGATTCGATGGCCACGCCGCAGGCGCAGGCCAGCAGATGGTCCACCCACAGGTCGCGCGCCTTGTCCGGGCGGCCCTGGATCCGGCCGGCGACCATGCGCAGCCGCAGCAGCCGGGTCCCGTCCTCAGCCGTTGCCGTGTCCGCACGCACGTCGTCGAGCCAGTGCTCGATGGCAACGTCAACGCCGTGCTGCGTGGTGGTCCAGCGCAGCTCCTGCAGGGGGCGGCTGTGCGGGAACTGCTTGCGCAGTGCGTGCCACTTCGTGCCCGCAGCGGCGGCCATGTTCTCCAGATCGGCGACCCAGTACTGGTCGAAGGGCGGCGCCGGCAGCCAGCCGGCGCGCTTGAGTGCGGCGCTGGCGCGGGCCAGTGCTGCCGGCTGGTCGTCGGCCGGTGCCTGGGCCACGGCGGTGATCAGCTCGTGCTGCACCTGGTATTCACCCAGGCCATCCAGGGCAAAGGGTTCACTGTCGTCGGTGCCCGGATCGCTCGCCGGGAAGTGGACCTTCAGACGCTGTTGCAGGAAGTGCGCGGGCGGATCGCGCAGCAGGCGGGCGAGGTCCAGCGGGGTCAGCGTGAGCGGCGCGTCGAAGGCCGGAAGCGGCAGTGGCGTGTTGTCACCGGACACAGCGGGCGCGGTGTGGGCCGCACGCCATTCGTGGGCGTAGGTGAACAGGCCTGCGGCGTCCCAGTGCGTTGCCCCTCCCTGTGTCTGCTGGAAGTAACGCTGGCTGAAGGGCTGCAGCGGGTGATCCTGCGTAATGGCGGGCAGCATCGGCTCGACCGCGCCGTCGGCGCTCGTGGCCGTCCAGCAGGCGTCGATATGGTCGCGCAGCTGAGCCACCAGCACGGACGGTGGCCGGCTCTCGTTGTCACGGATATCGCGGCCGACCCAGGAGATGTAGAGCTGCTCGCGCGCGGCGAGCACGGCTTCGAGAAAGAGGTAACGATCATCATCGCGCCGCGAGCGGTCGCCGGGGCGGTATTGGCCCGGGCGCGTCATCAGGTCGAAATCCTGTGGTGGCTGGCTGCGCGGGTAATCGCCATCGTTCATGCCCAGCAGGCAGACGTGGCGGAAGGGGATGCTGCGCATCGGCATCAGCGTGCAGAAATTCACCCGCCCGGCGAGGAAGCGCTGCGACAGGCTGGCCTGGTCCAGCGTGCCGATCCACGCTTCGCGCGCGACCGCCAGCGGCAGGGCCTCGGTGAAATCGACCTCGTCGCATGCGCCCTGCCATTCTTCCAGGGTGTCGAACAGCGTCGCCTGCAGCTGCAGGTCGTCCTGGCCGTCGATGATGAACAGATCGGCCATCAGCTCGGTCACGCGCGTTACCCAGGTGGCCGGCGTCGCCGGCGTGCCGAGGATGCGCCAGTGCCGATCCAGCGTGTCGACCAGGGCGACCAGGCGGCCGGCGAGGGTGGCCTCCAGGCCGCCGACCTCCGCATAGGGCTCGATCTCCTGCCAGGCCTCGCCGGTGCCCACGGCGTAGCCGAGCAGCATGCGCCGCAGGCCGAACCACCAGCTGTTCTGTTCGAAGCCGGCGGGCAGATCCAGCGAGGCCCGCTGCTCGGCGTGCAGGCCCCAGCGGATGCCCGCACCATCGACCCAGTCATGGAGTACCGGCAGATCGGCGGCGTCGATGCCGAAGCGCCGCCGCAGGGCCGGTGCTTCGAGCAGGTCGAGCAGGTCGCCCGGCGTGAAGCGCAGACCGGGCAGTTCCAGCAGGCGCTGCAACGCCGCAGCCAGCGGCTGGGTCTGCAACTGGCTGCGGTCGGCGATGCTGTAGGGGATGTGGCGCGGGTCGCCCTCGCTGACGTTGCCGAACACGGCGTCGATATGGGGGGCGTAGGTCTCGATGTCCGGGACCATGACGATGAAGTCACGCGGGCGCGCCGGGTGGGTGCCGTTGGCGCTCTCTTCCAGTGCGGCGAGTACATGGTCATGCAGGATCTCGACCTCGCGCTGCGGGCTGTGCGCGCGCTGGAAGCGGATCGATGGGTCCGGTACTCGCGGTTCGGGACTGGCCGGGGCCGGCTCCAGCTCGAAGACCGCCTGCTGGATGGCCGCCAGCATCGACTCCGGTCTCTGGTGCTGGTGTGCGGGATCGGTGAACAGGTCGATCTGGCGGAAGCGCTGCTGATACGCCTCGGGGGCATCGTAGTCGTACAGCAGGCCGATGTAATCGCGCCCCTGCTTGCCCCATGCCGCGAGCAGCGGGTTCGCATGACGGTGCTGTTCCTCGTCGGGTACGTGTTGCAGCTCGGACGGCGGCGCATGGCGGCTCTGCTGGCGGCGCAGCAGTTCCTTGTCCTCGATGATGTCGCCCCAGTAATGGCGGCACGGGTTCTGCACCATCATCAGGATCTGGCAGTGCGGCGACAGGGCGTACAGCGCCTCCAGCATCTGCGCCGGCAGCGAGCTCAGCCCGAAGACGACGATGCGCGCGGGCAGATCGCTCGGTGCCGGTCCCGCCTGCAGTGCCTCGACGAAGCGGCGATGGACATGGGCGCGGCTGCTGGTGCTGGCCGCGGCGGGCAACGTGGCGATCAGCTCGCGCCAGAGTTCCGCCTGCCAGGCGTTTTCGCTGGCCGTCAGTGCGACCCCGGCGTCGCCGGGGCTGCGAAAGATCCGGTCGTCGCCGTCCTCCCAGGCGGCAAGCCAGTCGGCGCGGTACACCTGATACTGGTCATACAGATCGGCCAGGCGGGCGGCCAGCTGGTAGCGCCGGCGCAGGTCATCGTCGGCATGCAGGAACCGCTGCAGCGGCGTGAACGTGGGCCTCGTCAGCAGGCCAGGCAGGTGGGCCATCAGCCGCCACAGCAGACGGGTCTTGTCGAATGGCGAGGTCGCCGGAACCGCGGCTTCGCCGAGCACGCTGCGGTAGGCTCGCCACAGGAACGCGGACGGCAGCTGGAAATCCTGTGCCGCGGCGATGCCGCAGGCGTCGTCATCCGCCAGCGCCAGTTTGAGCCATTGCGCCATACCGTTCGACTGGACGAGGAAGACCTCGTCGGCCAGCGGGTCCAGCGGGTTGGCTTGCACCCAGTCCACCAGCACGGCGGTCAGATCCTCCAGGTGGTTGGCGTGGAGGATGCAGAACCCGGGTTCCAGCTGCGAGGTTGTGGATGGGCTCAAGCAGACTTCCTTGGGGCGTGCGTGGCGGCATGATCGGCGCTGCCGTCAACGGCCGCAACCCGCGATTCCGCGGCTCGCGACATCCGTGGTCGCACAGCCGGCTCCGTGTCCGTGGTGCGCCGGAAACGGGCTGAATGCCACGGGGCGTTGCTCATGTAGCCGGCGGTTCCACGCCGGGCAGCAGTTCCAGCACCAGCGCGGTGCCACCGATGAAGATCAATACCGCCGCCAGCAGGGCGAGCGCGGCGAATCCCAGCGCGATGGCCACCACGACGCCATTGCGTTCCAGCAGCCCGATACCGATGCTGGCCACGGCCAGCGCGGCGAGGATGTTCACGCCGGGCATGGGGATCGCCAGCAACAGCGCCATGAGAGCAGTGCAGCCGCCCAGCAGGCGGTCGGCACCGGCCAGGGTCGGCCAGCGCGGACCGAGCACGCGTTCCATGCGCTGCAGGTGCGGCAGTGCGGCGTCGATGGCGCGATCGACGATGTGGCGTGACAGGCCACGGCGCAGCAGCCACTTCGGCAGTGGGCGCGCGCGCCCGAACAGCAGCATGCAGCCGCCGATCACGAGGATCGGAATCGCCAGCACCAGCGAGAAGCCGAGCATGGGGATGGTTTCGGGCAGCGCCAGCAGCACCAGCAGGATGCCGTGGGCACGGCCCTGAGTGGCCGCCGCGATCTCCGCCAGGGTGATGCGCGCGGCACCCGGCTCGGCACGGAATCTCGCCAGCAGGGTCGAAGTGGCGATACGGGCGGTGGGTTCGCGCTGCGGGCCAGTGAGTACGTTCAATGTCGACGCTCGTTACGCCAGGGATCGCCCGAGGGCAGCGCCGTGGTGGCTGTCTCCGGTCTGATCACTGTACTGGTCGAGGGCCACGCTCTGCTATCCTCACGGTCCCCTTCGCACCTGAATCGGAGCCTTCGTGGGTACACCCGAAGCCACCGCCGGCACGCTGTACACGATCTCCGCGCCTTCCGGTGCGGGCAAGACCAGCCTCGTGCGCGAGTTGCTGGCGACCGTCGAGGGCCTGACCCTCTCGATCTCGCATACCACCCGGCCGCGCCGCGACGGCGAGACCGACGGCGTCGACTATCACTTCGTCGACAACGCCACGTTCGATCGCATGGTCGCCGAGCGCGCCTTCCTTGAGCACGCGCGCGTGTTCGGCAATCAGTACGGTACCTCGCGAGCGGTGGTCGACGAGCGCCTCAAGGCGGGCTACGACGTGCTGCTCGAGATCGACTGGCAGGGGGCGCGGCAGGTGCGCTCGGCCGTGGCCGATGCCGTATCGATCTTCGTCCTGCCACCCTCGCGCGATGCCCTGCTGGAGCGCCTCACCGGGCGCGGCCAGGACTCGGCCGATGTGATCGAGCAGCGCATGGCCGCCGCGATCGCGGAGATGTCGCACCACGAGGACGCCGACTATCTCGTCATCAACGACGTCTTCACCGACGCGCTCCGCGACCTCGGCGCCATCATCCGCGCCGGCCGCGTCCGCCGCGAATTGCAGATCCGCCGTTGCCATTCGCTGATCGAAGCGCTACTGGCGCCAGCGACGCCTGTCAAGTAGACTCGGAAGGTCTACATTGACACAGGAGTTACTGCCGGGTGGTGCGCTGCCCGCAGTCACGGAAAAGCCGAGGAGAGTGCCGGATGGCCCGCATTACCGTCCAGGATTGCCTGGAGAACGTCGACAACCGTTTCGACCTGGTTCTGACCGCGTCGCAGCGTGCGCGTCAGATCGCGCTCGGTGCCGAGCCGCGCGTACCGCGTGAAAACGACAAACCGACCGTGATCGCGCTGCGCGAGATCGCCGAAGGCCTGGTGGGCCGCGAAGTCCTGGAAGAAGAGGACTTTTCGGTCGAGCAGATGCCCGAGAGCGATATGAGCGAGGTGGCCGAGGAGCTGGCCGCGATCGACGATTCCGCTGGCGACGGGGCTGAAACCGACAAGCCGGCGACAGAGCCGGAGGCCGCACCCGACACCGACGGAGATCTCCCGGCGGAGCGCTGATGCGCGTATACCGTGGCTGCCGCGCGCGTTGCCGCTCCGGCCCATAGCCCATGGTTGAACAGGCCCTCGACCCCGGTTCCCGAGCCGCGTCCGCCGCCGGCGACGAACCCTATGATATCGACCATCTGTGTCGAACGCTGTCCCGGCGTTTCGATGCAGATGCGTTGGCCGAGGTCCGCCGCGCCTACGAGTTCGGCGCGCGTGCGCACGAAGGCCAGCAGCGGGATACCGGTGAGGCCTACATCACGCATCCGCTGTCGGTGGCGCGAACGGTCGCCGAGTTCTCTCTCGATGCCGACAGTATCATTGCCGCGCTGTTGCACGACGTGCTGGAGGATACCAGCGTGTCCCGCGGCACACTCGAAGCGTCCTTCGGCGCCAGCGTCGCGCGCATTGTCGACGGCCTGAGCAAGCTCACCCACCTGACGTTCAGCTCGCGCGCGGAACAACAGGCCGCCAACCTGCAGAAGATGATGCTGGCCATGGTCGACGACATTCGCGTCGTCCTGATCAAGCTCGCCGACCGCCTGCACAACATGCGCACGCTGCAGGCCCTGCCCCCGGAAAAACGCCACCGCATCGCCCGCGAGACGCTCGATATCTACGCGCCGATCGCCAACCGCCTGGGCATGAACACCGTCCGGCACGAACTCGAGGACCTCGCCTTCGCCGCGCGCTACCCGATGCGTTATCGCATCCTGGCCAATGCCGTGCGCCGTGCCCGCGGCAACCGCAAGGAGCTGATGAACAAGGTCGAGGTGGTGATGGCCGAGCGCTTGCGCGAGGAGGGCTGCGAGGCCGAAGTCCAGGGGCGGGAGAAGCCGATCTACAGCATGTACCGCAAGATGCGGGACAAGCATCTGTCCTTCCACGAGGTGTTCGACAAGTTCGCGGTGCGCGTCATCGTCGACAGCGTCGATTCCTGCTATCGCGCGCTGGGGCTGGTACACAATCTCTACATGCCCGTGCCCGGCCGCTTCAAGGACTACATCGCCATCCCCAAGGCGAACGGCTACCAGTCACTGCACACGGCGCTGTTCGGTCCGCACAGCATTGCCATCGAGGTCCAGATCCGCACCGCCGACATGGATCGGTTCGCCGAATCCGGCATCGCCGCACACTGGATCTACAAGGCCGGCGACGAGAGTGAGCATCCGCTCAAGAACCAGGGGCCGGCGCGCGAGTGGCTGCGCAACCTGCTCGACATGCAGCAGTCCACCGGCAGCTCGGTCGAGTTCCTCGAGACGGTCAAGATGGACCTGTTCCCGGACGAGATGTACGTGTTCTCGCCCAAGGGCGATATCTTCAAGCTGCCGCGCCACGCCACCGTCATCGATTTTGCCTACGCCGTGCATTCCGACGTCGGACACACCTGTGTCGCGGCCAAGATCGACCGGCGCCTGGCCCCCCTGTCGACCCCGCTGGAGTCGGGCCAGACGGTCGAGGTCATCACCGCGCCGGGGTCCAAGCCCAGCCCGCTCTGGCTCAACTTCGTCGTCACCGGCAAGGCGCGCACCGCCATCCGTCACTACCTCAAGCATCGCGCGAGCGCGGAAGCCGTGGATTTCGGCCGGCGTTTGCTGGCACGCCATCTCGACCGTCACGAACTGCGCATCGACGACATCAGTGACCAGGCACTGGCCGCGGTTGTCAGTGAGTTCGGCTATCGCGACGCCGAACAGATGTGGATCGATATCGGCCTGGGCAGCCGTCTGCCCAGCCAGGTGGCGCGGCGGCTGGTGCCCGATCAATTGCAGCAGGCGACCGCTGCGCGCTCCGATGCGCGGCGCATGGAACCGGTGCTGGTCGAGGGCGGCGACAGCATGGTCATCTCCTTTGCCCGCTGCTGCCGGCCGATCCCGGGCGACAACATCCAGGGCTTTCTCACCGCCGGGCGCGGCGTGGTGGTGCATCGTGCTTCGTGTTCGAACGTCGCGGATTACCGCCGTCGCCCGGACAAGTGGCTGCCGGTGGAATGGGCGCCCGATGTCGATGGCGAGTTCTCCGCCAGCGTGCGCGCGGAAATGATGGATCGCCGTGGCGTACTCGCACGCGTGGCCACATTGATCGCCGACCAGGACTCGAACATCGAGCACCTTGCCTTCGAGGACCGTGACGGCGTGACGTCGGTGCTGCGCATCACGCT
>CAZJGZ010000023.1:0-8883 GCA_964545695.1 uncultured Ectothiorhodospiraceae bacterium
GCCGCGCCCAGCGCCGCCTTGCCGGCTCCGTTGATCGCGCCGGCGAGGCTCCAGATCTCCGCGCTGCCATCACCGTTGGTATCGCCGGCATTCACCCGCACGGCATCGGCGCCGCGCACGCGCGAGCGCTCGAGGTCGGCGGCCACGTCGAGGTCGATCATGTTGACGATGGCGCTGCCATTGAGCGCCACCTTGCCGCCACCACCGCCGGAGACGGCAACGCCGTAGATCGCCGCCGAACCGCTGGCGGTGATGTCGAGATCGCCGTCGATATCCAGATCGGCGTTGCGTACCCGGGCGGCGACGCCCGTGTCGATCTCGTTGTAGGCGATCGCGGCACCGATGCCGGCCTTGGACGAGAAGGCCACATTGCCGGCGAGCGCATCGATGCGCGCGCCGCGGTCGGCGTCGACCTGGACGGTGCCCGCATCGATACGGGCAATATTCACCGGGTCGTCGCCGCCCTCGAGGCTGCCATCGATGGCCGCGCGGGTTTCGCCTCCTATCCGATTGGCCGCGCCCGAACCGGCAAGGGCGACCTTGCCCGAAGCACTGCCCCCGACGCCGAGGCCGATGATGCGTGCGCGATCGGCGGCATCGACGCCAACCTCACCGGATCCCACGTCGATGTCGGCACCGCGGATCTCGGCGACGTAGTCGTTGTCGATTTCGTTGCCGCTGAAAGCGAGGCCGGCGCTGGCCTTGCCGCTGGCGGCGATGCTGCCAGCGACGCCGACGATGGCATCGCCTTCAAGCAGACCACCGTCGAAGTCCGCATCCTCGGCGGCTGCGGCGTAGTCGTCGTTGATCTCCTGCTGATCGCCCTGATCGCCGGCGAACTCGTCGTCACCGCTTTCGTAGCCATCGTCGCCCCAGTCCGGATCATTGTCCGTATCGGGGTCGGCGAGGGCGGTGTCCTCACCACTGAAGTTGTAGCCGTGATCGCGCCCGGTCGCATCGATGCGGTCATCGAGGGCCGCGCGTTCGTCGTCGCTGGCGCTGCGAGCACGCACGCGCACATGATCGCCTGCGACAATGCTCGCCTGCTCCCAATCGCCGCCGATGTCGCGATCGGCGATCGTGGCCGAGATGTCGTTGTCGACGCGGTTGAGCGTGACCGCGCCACCGACGGCGCCCTTGCCGCCGTAGCCGAGCACGGCGGCCGCGCTGATGATTCGTGCCGCGCTGAGCGCCTCGACATCGACTGTGGCCACATCGGCGATCTGCGCACCGTGGATACCGGCATGGATATCGTTGCTTACCTGCGCGAGGGTAACCGCGGCACCGAGGCCGCCCCCCTTGCCACCGAACAGGGAGCCACCGCCCGTGCCGATGCTCGAACGGTCGTAGGCGAGCACCCGCAGGCTGCCATCGCCGGCGTCGGCATCGTCGCCCGTAGCGCCGATGGTGCCGCCTTCCACCGTGGCGGCGGTGGTGTTGGCGATGCTGCTCAGCGACACCGACCCGGCCACGGCCGCCGCCTTCTTCGAACCGCTGGCCGTAACCGCCAGGCCCATGCCGACGCTGATGAGCTGACCATCGCGCAGCGCCTCGACCGTGATCTCCCCGGGCTCGCTGATATCGGTGTCGACGATGCGGGCCCGCGTACGGTCGCCCAGCAGATTCACGCCAACCGTGCCGGCGATCGCGACTTGCGGGTCACCGCTGTTGCCACCGAGCACCAGCGCACCGGAGCCGCTGGCAGCGATGGTGTCGACGTCACCGATGGCGGCCACCGTGACGGTGTGATCGTCATCATCAGCGCGCGGATCGATGTCGGCATCGACGATCTCGGCGGTGGTATCGAGTTCGCTCAGGTTGACCGAGGCCGAACCCGCGACCGCCACGCCGAGGTCAGCCTCGTCCGCATCCGTGCCATCGTCGGGAATGTCCGCACCCTCGTCGGGGAAGGTTTCCGGATCCGGGTCGGTCGGATCGGGATCCTCGACGTCATCGTCGGCGATGTCGTCGGCCGAGGCCTCCTGCGTGTCGAGCTGGTCTTCCGGTTCGCCGAGGCCATCATCGATGGCATCCGCAACCTCGTCGTCGCCGGGCTCGGCATCCTCGCTGTTCGCCGCCGTGCCGTCGACCACATCGCCGACCAGACCGGAATCGTTCCAGTCGTCCGTCTCCGGGGGCTCGCCCGTCTCGCCGGCCGCCGCGCCGGCGATCGATGCGCTGCCGACCAGACCGTCCGTACGCGCGGACACCGTGACGTGATCGGCGGCAATGCCGACTTCGTCGTCGGCGAGCGCATTGCCGTTGCCCGCGCCCGCCCCGTCCGGGACGAAGTCCTCGACATCGCCGATCAGCGCACGCGTATCGGTTGCCAGATCATTCACGGCAACGCCGATGCCGACCGCGACACTCTCGGACAGGGTGATCGACCCGGCGACCGACCACCAGGAGAGGTCGCGCTCGGCGGTCGTGCCCAGCGCCGCGGCCTCGACCGAACTCGTGTTGGCGACGGCCGCCACCGTCTGCGTATCCAGACGATTGACTACCACCGTGCCGTTGCCGGCGAAACTCGCACCGTGACCGGCGCTCGGCGCGATGCCGATCGACTGATCGAAGCGCTCGGCGTGCACACCCACCGTGCCGGCGTCGTGCGTTGCTGCCACCACCGCGTGATCCGCGATCCCGGCACTGACGCTGCCGCCGCGCTCCAGCCAGGCAAAACCGGCACCGATGCCGACGGTTGCATCGCCGCCGACACCGGCCTCGATCAGGCCGCTGACATTGCCCGCGACATCGATCGTGCGCACGTCGGCATCGGCGACGACCGTGATGGCATCGTCCCACTGTTGTGTGAGCGCATCCTCGCCATCGTCATCACCGGCGCGGATCTCCGTGCTCCAGCCATCGCCGCCGGCCGTGCCGTCGGCGCTGACCTCGGCGCCCTCGCCGATCCAGGCCGAGGCGTCGGCCTCATAGCTGGCATAGTTGACCGCCGCCGCACCGTTGAAGACACCGCCGTCACTGCTCGCCGCGGCGTTGGCGTAGGTCGTCAGCCAGCCGTCGGTCATGTCGAGCAGATTGGACTCGGCCTCGTCGTAGGAGAGTTCGCCGTCGTCGTCCTCGAAGAAGTCGCGCAGGGCGGTCAGGCCTTCCCACTGCGGCCACTCGAAGTGATCCGGCAGGACCACGTCGGCGGCAACACCAACGCGCCCGGCATCGACGACGGCATCGGCACCGATCAAGGCATCCGCGCTGTTGTCCATGAAGGTCAGCGTCAGCGCGGCACCCGCTCCAACACCGATGGAATCGTCATCGGAATCGACCTCGACTTCGGTCTCCGCCCGTGAGCGATAGCCTGTCTCTGCGCGCCGGGCGAGGACGACGACATCGTTGGCTGCCCCCCCGTTGCCGTCGTCGATGGTCACGCCCTCACCGATGCGTGCCGACGCCGAATCCTCGGCGTCGGTGAAGGCAACGGCCGCGCCGATGCTGATCGCGATACCGGCATCGTCGGACGCGCCATCGCCGGAGTAATCCTCGAGGCCGCCATCGACGCCGTCGTTGCCACGTTCGCCGCGCGCCTCGACGAAGCCGCGCGAACTCGAACCGCTGCCCTTGCGGCTGTCAGCGGTCGTGTCGTCATCCCCGTTGCCGCCGTTGCCGTCGTCATCGTCGGAGCCGCTCTCGGCGCTGGTCTCGGCCGAGACGGCGCGCTCCGTCGTTTCCGTATCCGCCACGAGGACGACATCGCCCGGGGTCGCGACATCGCGCTCCAGAATGGCGCCGGCGTGCGTCAGCGTGTCGAGCACCGCACCGGCCAGACCGACGGCCACATCACCCTCGGCCTCGGCATTGGCGTCGACGGTGAAGGCCTGCGTATCAGCGGCATGCAGTGAGACGTCACCGGCGGCAATGGCATCGCCGCCCTGGCCGGCCTCGATGGCCGCCCGGGTCGTGGTTTCGACATCGGCAAAGGCAACGGTCCCGGAGAGGCCCAGCGTCTGCCCACCCGTCATGCTGCTGTGCGCGACGGCCACGACCTCGCTGTCGCCGCTGGCATCGACGCGCAACCGCTCAGCGGCATCGACGGCCGCATCACCATCGATACTGGCTACGCCAACGCCATCGAGCCCGGCGTAGGCAACGGCTGCCCCCAGGCCGACCCCGTCCCCCCCCGATTCGCCGGCGACCGGGGCCAGCACGACGGCCTGGTCACGACGTTCGGCCGTGACGGCGATACCGCCATCGGTCGCGGTCACGTCCGCCGAATCGGCCACGCGTGCTCGCGCACTCGTGTCACGCAGGCTCCAGTTGACGCCGCCGCCGATGCCGGCGGTACCGGCGGCCGCGGCCTGACCCGCCGAGTCGATGGTTTCGACCCGGCTGCGCGCGTCCACGCTGACGGTATCGTCCCAGTGCCACGCCCGCTCATCGTCCAGCGCGGTCTCCCAGTCCCCGCTGTCACCGGCCGCCTCGAGCAAGGTGGTGTCGGCACCATTGGCATCACTGCCGACCACGGCCTCGGCGGCGGCAGATAGATCAAGGTAGTTCACGGCACCGGCAATATTGACCGTACCCGCCGTCGCCGAGGCCGTACCTGCCTCGGTCGTCAGCCAGTCCGCACGCTCATCGGCGTCGGCATCGGCGACATCATCGATGCTGCCCGGGCCATCGTCGCCACCCCACTCGACGCGGGCCGGCAGGTCGACCTCGGCGCCGACACCGATGCGTCCCGCCTCGACGCTCGCGCCCGCGGCGATCTCCGTGGCCGCGCTCTGGTCCAGGCGGGCATAACTGATCGCTGCGTTGATGCTGTTGACACCATCATCGTCGTCATCATCGACGGTCGACTCCGTCTCCGAGCGCGCCCGCGACACGAAGTCGTCGAGCTGTCGGCGGGAGACGATGGCGAACTCGTTGCCGTCCGGGCTTTGCGTCGCCGGCGGCAGGATGTCGGCGTCGCCGTTCAGAGTGGCGGTGGCGGAGTCCCTGGCATCGGTGTAGGCAACCGCGGCACCGATGTCGAGCGCGAGCCCACCGTCGCTGGACGCACCGGGCGTATCGTCACCGCTGACGCCGGTATCGACGTCGCTGACCTGCCCGGCGACGAAACCGGTTACGGCCTGGTCATCGGCCGCCTCCCCCGTGCCGCCATTGTCGCCATTGTCGTCGTCGCCGTTGTCGTCCCCGTTGTCGTCACCATCCGGCGCGGACGTAGTGGCAACCGTGTGCAGCTCCGAGGTCACCGACTCGGCGAGCAAACGGACATCCCCACCCGCGCGGATCGTGCCGTCGACGGTCACCCGCGTCGAGGTGTCGATCTCGGTGATCGCCGCGGCCAGCCCAACGCTCACGTCGCCCGTGGTCTCGACTTCGGCCTCGGTGCGGATATCCTGATCGGTGCGCGCGATCACATCGAGCGCGCCTTCGACGTGGATGCCCTCGTCCTCGGTCGCGACATCCGAGCCGGTCAGCAGCGCCTGCGTCATCCAGTCGACATCGAGATAGGACACCGTGGCACCGAACGAGCCCGTATCGCCCGCGCTCACCTCGGTGAGCGCCTCGACGGTGAGGTCCTGCGTGGTCAGCGCCTCCAGGGTGAGGTCGCCACCGGCGGACACCGTCGCGCCCTCCTCGACCTCGACCGTGGTGCCGCCCCCGTCCTCGCCCGCATGCACGAAACCCAGCGCCACGCTCGCGCCCAGACCGGCGTCGAAGCCATCACCGACCTCCGTGGTCGCTTCCGAGGCGAGCGTGTTGTCGCTCTCAGCGGAAATGCTGACATCGCCCTCCGCGTCGATCGTGCTGCCATTCTCCAGCAGCACACCGGTATTACCCGTCAGCGCCGCGAACGAGAACGCGCCGCCGAGCCCGTCACCATCGGCGCTCGCCGCCGCCTTTGCGGTGCGCTCGGTTTGGGCGCTGATATCGACATCGCCCGTGGCGGAAAGCTCGGCGCCCTCCGCCAGCGTCACGCTGGACGAGGCATCGATCAGGGCCAGGCCAAGACCAAAGTCGGGCAGGTCCTCGTCCTCGAGTGCATCCTCGACGGCGGCGATGCCTTCGTCGATCGCGTGCTCGGCCGCCTCTTCCAGCCCGTCGGGGAGGAATTCATTGATCTCGTCCTTGATGCCTTCCACGAGGTCGAACTCGGCCTCGGCCTCGCTGGTGGCGGCGACCGCAATGTCATCGGCGACGATGGAACCGCCGATCGTGACGCTGGCGTTGACACCGCGCTCCGCTGCATCGAGCCCACCGAGCAGCGACTCGTCCGTGTTGTCCGCGCGCACCAGCACACCGCCGTCGGCGGCTTCCAGGTGGCCGTCCACATCAACGCTGCTGCGCCCGGCAATCACGAGGTCGCCGGCGTCCAGTGCGAGGCGATGACCGTTCTCGAGACCCTCGACATTGACCGCGGAACCGAAGATCTCGTCGTAGTCGTCGATCGGGTCGGCAATGGTGATCGTACTGTCGCTCTGGATCGCGATGCGCTCACCAATCAGCCGGACGTGATCGGCGTTGATCGCGCCTTCGACCTTGATTTCGGCATCGGTGAGGTCGACATCACCGAGCATGAGCTGGCCGGCTGTGATGGAGCCGTCGAGGATGTCGTCAAACTGGCTCTGGTCGGCGGTGATCGCGGTCAGGGCGCCGACATTCACCGAACCACTTTCGCCGATGAGCATGCCATGCGGCGTCGCGAACAGCAGATGGCCCTCGCCGAAGTCACTCGAATCCTCGAGGTAACTGAAGAGTTCACCGTGGATTTCGGCACGGCTGTCGTAGACCAGGTTGATCAGGTTGTGGACGCCGCTCGGGATTTCGAAGTCGGCGCGGTCGCCGTCGGCAAGGATGAAGTCGGCGAAGGCATTGAACGCACTGTCGCCGCTGCGGCTCTCCGTGGTGATGGTGTAGGTTGTGCCGTCGATGCTGACGGTGGAGTCGGTCTTGTTGTCGCCGCTACCATCCTGCTTGAGCGTGATCGTGCTGTCTGCGGTAGCGAGCGTGGGACTGGTCACGCCCGATACCAGCACGGCCGACAAGGCCAGCGCCAACGGGTGGCGCCGGTTTCCCCCTGCCGCCACCGGACCTGGCGCCACCGGACTTGGCGACACCAGGCTGCCATGACGACGAGCTTCCTCGCTGATATGCAGGGAGCCGCGCCCCGCGCCCTGATGATGCATTTCCCCCCCGCGGCGAGACCCCACAGGAGCGCCCCTGACCCCTGTCTCCGTGGCAACTCATGAGAGCGATTGCCCGGCTCACCGATCAGGAAAAGTTCCTACACAACAGAATCGATGTCAACCCGAGGCCAACCAACCTGATATCCTTGCGGCCTTGCAGCGGCGCCGGGAAACGGCGGCGCGGCCTGCTTCCCCATATTCGCCCAAGAGGCTCTCCACCATGCCTGCAGCGAGCGCGCATGCGCCCTCCTATTACGCCGCCACGGCCAACGCGGCGCCGCCCGTCGAGCGTCTTGCCGGCGAGGAAAAGGCCGATATCGCCATCGTCGGTGGTGGTTTCACCGGTATTGCGACGGCGCTGTCACTGGCCGAGCGCGGCTACCAGGTAGCGGTGCTCGAAGCCCATCGGGTCGGCTGGGGAGCGTCGGGGCGCAATGGCGGCCAGTTCACCGACAGCATTGCCGGCGAGGGCACGATCCGGCGTCAGCTCGGCGCGGAGGCGGAGGATTTTCTCTGGTATCTGCGCTGGCGCGGCCACGGCATCATCGAGGATCGTGTCGAGCGCTACGGGATCGAGTGCGATCTGCGCCATGGGCATATCCGCACCGCGAAGAAGCGCCGGCAGGTTGCGGACCTGCGCGCCGATTACGAGGCCATGGCGCGGCGCAACATGCGTCAGCATCTGCAGTTCGTGGAGGGCAAGGAGCTGCGCAGGCTGCTGGGCACGGATGCGTACCACGCTGGCCTGGTCAATCGCCGCAACGGTCATCTGCATCCATTGAATCTTTGTCTCGGGGAGGCGGATGCGGCGCGCGGCCTGGGTGCGCGGATTTTCGAGGAGTCACCGGTTACCCACATCGAGCATGGCGATCATCCGGCGGTGGTCACCGCGGAGGGCCGCGTGCGAGCGGATCGAGTGATCGTGGCCGGCAACGCGTATCACGAGCTGGAACCGAAGTCGCTCAAGGGGCTGATTTTCCCGGCCACGAGTCACATCATCGTCACCGAGCCGTTGAGCGACGAGCGCATCCAGGAGATCAATCCACAGCGGTTGGCGGTCTACGACACGAATCACATCATCGATTATTACCGTATTACGGCGGACCAGCGTTTGCTGTTCGGAGCAGGATGCAACTACAGCGGACGCGATCCGGAGGATATCGATGCGGTGATGCGTCCCTGCATGGAGCGGATATTCCCGCAGCTTGCGGATACGGCCATCGATTATCGCTGGGGTGGGCGCATTGGGATCGTGCTCAACCGCGTCCCGCAGCTCGGGCGTATCAGTCCGAATGTCTGGTATGCGCAGGGGTATTCGGGCCACGGGGTGTGTCTGACGCATGTCGTCGGCGAGACGCTTGCCGCGGCGATCAGTGGACGCAGCGAGCGGTTCGATCAGTTCGCGCGTGTGCGACATACGCGCCTGCCGGTCGGTGACTGGCTGGGTAGCCGCATGGTGGCGCTGGGGATGTTGTACTACCGGATGCTGGATCGGTTTTGAATCAGTCCCGAACTTGCTTCAACGGTTGTTCTGGATAATGTTTTGGACAGTACCGCACCGCTGATCCGGCTCATCGGGATGCGCAATGGCGGGCATCGGGTAAGCCTGATGGTCGTCGTTGGGGCCGGTCGACGGGGGCACGCCCTGAATACTTCCGTGCAGGCTCGTCCAGAGCATCGGGTTGTGCCTGATGGTCGCCGCCGGGGTTCCGCCGATGGGGACACGCCGTGAATACATCCA
>CAZJGZ010000023.1:8983-16207 GCA_964545695.1 uncultured Ectothiorhodospiraceae bacterium
GCCTGATGGTCGCCGCCGGGGTTCCGCCGATGGGGACACGCCGTGAATACATCCATGTAGGCTCTTCTGCAGCATCCATGCTGCAGACGGTCCCCATCGGCGGAACCCCGGCGGCTCTGTCGAATCGTGCCTGGATCCCGAGCTGGCCGGATTGGGCTCGCCTTACCGCCCCTTACACGCGCAGCAGCAGGTACTGGCGCTCCCAGGAGCTGATCACGCGGAAGTAGGCCTTGTGTTCGGCACGCTTGGCGGCGACGTAGGCGTCCACGAAGCGCTCACCCATGATGCCGCGCAGGGCGTCGCAGCTGTCGAGCGCGTCCAGGGCCCGGCCGAGTTCGGACGGTAGCTGGTGGCCGGCCTTGTAGCCGGAGTCGCGCATCGGCGGACGCGGGTCGATCTGTTCCATCATGCCGAGGTAGCCGGCCGCCAGCGAGGCCGCCATGGCGATGTAGGGGTTCACGTCGGCGCCGGCGATGCGCATCTCCACCCGCGTGCTCTCGGGCGAGCCGTGGGGAATGCGCAGTCCTACCGTCCGGTTGTCATAGCCCCACTCGGTGTTGATCGGTGTGGCCTCGTTGCCGGGCAGGAGGCGGCGATAGGAGTTCACGTTCGGGGCGAAGAAGGGCATGCCTTCGGGGATGTAACGCTGGAGGCCGCCGATGAACTGGTTGAACAGCCGCGTGGGCTGGCCGTCCTGGCCGGCGAAGATGTTTTCGCCGGTCTCGATATCGACCACGCTCTGGTGGATATGCAGGGAGCTGCCGGGTTCGTTCTCCATGGGCTTGGCCATGAAGGTGGCGTAGATACCCGCCTTCAGGGCGACTTCCCGCAGCGTGCGCTTGAACAGGAATACCTGATCGGACAGGTCCATCGGCGCGCCGTGCTGGAAGTTGATCTCCATCTGGCCGGAGCCTTCTTCCTGCACCAGGGTGTCGATGTCGAGCCCCTGCGCCTCGCAGTAGTCGTACATGCGTTCGAACAGCGGATCGAATTCGTTCAGACCATCGATGCTGTAGGCCTGATGGGCGACGCCGGGTCGTCCGGAGCGGCCGAGCGGCGGCTCCAGGGGGTAATCCGGGTCGGTGTTCTTGCGCACCAGGAAGAATTCGACCTCGGGTGCAACCACGGGGCGCCAGCCCCGTTCGGCGTAGAGATCGAGCACGCGCTGGAGTACGTGGCGTGGGGCGAGGTCCACCGGGTCGCCATTCAGATACCGGCAGTCGTGGATGACCTGTGCCGTGGGTTCATCCGCCCATGGGACCAGCCGCACGGTGTCGAAATCCGGCACCAGTTCCATGTCCTGGTCGATCGGATTCCAGACGCTGGCCTGCTCCTCCGGATAATCGCCGGCTGCGGTCTGGATGAAGATGGAGTCCGGCATGCGCGGCCAGCCGCTTTGCAGGTACTTGCCCGCGGGCATGATCTTGCCCTTGGGCGTGCCGGTCATGTCCGGCACCAGACATTCCACTTCGGTAATCCCGCGCTCGCGGAACCACTCCTGGAAACCCTCCTCGGGCTGTTCTCCCGTACTCATGATTCACCCTGATCAAAGTAGTGCGACCCGGCATGATTACCGGGTCGCGTGGTGTCTACGGCGCTTTCGCATGCGAGCGCGCGGGCATGCTGCCCGCGCGCATCGCTGTCATTGCGCACAACAGCACGTCCCTGTGCTTCGGCAAGGACCGGGTCATGGCGTCCGCATTACCGCTGGCGGACGTCCGACCAGATCTGCTGGAAGCGACGCAGGTCTTCGCCCGAGAGGCTCGGCGTGAAATGCAGCCGCTCCATTTCTTCGTCGGTCGGTGTCGACGGCACTTCCCGCAGGATGTCGTCGAGCATGGGCTGGGCCGCTTCGTTCGGGCTGGTGTAATAGGTCCAGTTCGACAGCTGCGCACCGATCTCGGCATCCAGGATGTAGTTGATGAACTTGTGCGCGAGCTCCGGATTCGGCGCCCGCTTCGGGATCACCATGCTGTCGACCCAGATTTCCGCACCCTCTTCCGGGATGGCGTAGCCGATGTTCTCGTAGTCCTCCGGATCCTCGAGGGCGAAGAACACGTAGTCACCGTTGTAGGTCATGCCGGCATGGATCACGCCCTGGGCGATCTGCCGCAGCATCGGCGTGCCGTCCTCGAAGCCATTGAAGTTGTCGCGCCGACGGGTTTCCAGCAGCAGCTGACCGGCTTCGCGCCAGGCCTCGTGGTCGGTGGAGTCATAGCCGTGACCGAGGTAGGCGAGGGCCGCGCCGGTCGATACCTGGCCGTCACCCCCCATGATCGCGAACGGGCGATCCGGATTCACATCGGGATCGAACATGACGTCCCAGCTGACGCCATCGCTGTCGTCGACCAGCTCCTTGTTGTAGATCAGGCCCGTCGTCCCCCACTGATAGGCGGCGGAATACTGGTTGCCCGGGTCGAACTCGGGATCGATGAAGGTATCGGACAGATTCTCGAGGTTGGGAATCTGGTCGTGATCCAGCTCCATCAGCAGGTCGCTGTTCGCCAGGCGTTCGATGAAGTAGTTCGACGGCACGACGATATCGTACTGCGACACCCCGCCCGCCTGGAGCTGGGCGAACATCTCGGACAGCGAGTTGTAGTAATTCTCGACCACGTCGACGTCGTACTCATCCTCGAACTGCTCGATGATTTCAGGGTCCATGTACTGCGACCAGTTGAAGATGTACAGCGTGTCGTTGGCCTGTACCTGTGCGCTTGCGCCGCCGAGGGCGAGCCCGGTCAGGACGGCGGTTGCAATGGTGTTCCTTTTTGTACTCATGCCACTACCTCCAGTATCACTGGGTTGATGGATCCTTCGCGGGTCGGACCCGCTGGAATACATAGATGATAACGCCAGCCGTGAAGACGGCGAAGATCATCAGCGTCGAGATCGCATTGATCTCGGGTGTGACCCCCCGCTTGATCGCGCTCCAGATGAAGATCGGCAGCGTGGTGCTGTCCGGGCCGGAGGTGAAAAAGCTGATCACGAAATCGTCGATCGAGAGCGTGATCGACAGGAAGAAACTGGACACCAGCGAGGCACTGATCGCCGGCAGAATGAAGAACCACGCACGCTGCAGCGGTGCCGCGTAGAGGTCCTGCGTGGCCTCGAACAGCAGCGGATCCATGCGCACCAGCTGGGAATACACCAGCAGCGAGACGAACGGCACCTGGAACGTGATGTGAGCGATGATCATCGTCAGCATGCCGGGACGCAGCATGCCGGTCAGGTCGTGGATGGTCACGAAGAAGGTCATCTGCGAGATGCCGTAGACGATATCGGGCATCACGATCGGCAGGTAAATGAACCAGATCAGCCACCCGAGCTTGAGATGACGATACCGGTACATGCCGTAGCCGAGCATGGCCCCGAGCATGGTGGCCACGATGGCGGAGCTCAGGGCGAGCACGACGCTGTTGTAGAACGCCCCCATGAGATAGGGATTGTCGAACATGCGCTCGTACCAGCGCAGTGAGAGCGCCGGGAAACGCACATAGCTGTTGGCCGCATTGAACGAGAACACGACCACATAGATCAGCGGGATGTACAGGAAGGCCAGGGTCAGATACCAGGCCCCGTGCAGTGCCATCTGGAATCCGGATCCGCGCTTCACAGCACCACCTCCTTGCCGCCACCCGCGCGTCGACCGACGCGGCGCAGCACCAGCAGCCCGAGAAGGGTCGCCAGGATCATGATCATCGCTGCCGCACCGCCGAGCGGCCAGTTCGACGCGTCCGAGAATTGCCGCGCGACCAGATTACCGATCATCGACGATTTGCCTCCGCCCAGCAGGTCGGGGATGACGTACATGCCGAAGGCGGGAATCGACACCAGCACGGTGCCGGCCATCAGACCGGGAACGGTCTGCGGGAATACCGCCTGGAAGAACGACTTGACCGGCGAAGCGTACAGATCCTGGGCGGCATGGATCAGACGATGATCCAGGTTCTGGAATGCCGCGTACAGCGGCAGCACCATGAACGGCAGGAAGTTGTAGACCAGCCCGAGAACGACTGCGAAAGTCGACGGGAACAGGCCCATGTACTCGGACAGGAAACCGAGGTTGTAGGCGATGTTGGTCAGGGAACTGCCGGGGGCCAGGATGTTCATCCAGGCGAAGGCGCGAATGACCTGATTGGTCCAGGACGGCACGATCACGATCAGCAGCAGCAACGGCTGCAGCCGGGCCGGGCGCGTACTGATGTAGTAGGCGATGGGATAGCTGATCAGGATGACGAGGCTGGTGGCGATGAAGGTCTGCCACAACGAGCGCCACAGCGTGTAGAGATTGCCCGGACTCCAGCCAAGGAAGCCGAACCCGGCGAGCTCCCTGAACGCCTGCAGCGTCAGCGGCATCTCCGGCAGCCCGTACGGGCCGTTGGTCATGAATGCCACGCTCATCAGCATCAGGCTGGGCAGGACCAGGAAGATGATGATGATGACCAGGCCCGGCCCGAGCGTGGTCAGCAGGTGCCAGCTCTGGGCAACGCGGGCCCAGAAAGAATCCGTCGTGGTCGCCTGGGTAGACATCACGGATCGAGAAGCACGAGGCTGGTCTGATCGACGCTGATCATCACGTCGTCGCCGATCGCGAAGTGGGTCTGACCGCGATTGGTGATGGTCGCGGTCATGGACTGGCCACCGCATTCGAGCCGGTATTCAACGGCGGCACCGCGATAGAAGCGCTCGGTAACGCGTGCCGGAAAGCAATTGGGCTGCGCCTCGCCGGTCGCATGAAGCTCCACGCTCTCCGGCCGGATCAGCACGTGGCTGCCGGTGCGCTCACCCTCAATGGCCATTGTGCCGAAGGGTGACTTGAAGCGTCCGGACCCTTCCGGTTCGACCTCGTAGATATTGGTGTGGCCCATGAAGGTCGCCACGAACAGGTTCGCCGGGCGTTCGTAGACCTCGTCCGGCGAGCCGAGCTGCTGGATGCGGCCATCGTTGAGCACCGCGATGCGGTCGCTCATCACCATTGCCTCTTCCTGATCGTGGGTCACGAAGACGAAGGTCATGCCGATCCGTTTTTGAATACGCAGCAGCTCGACCTGCAAGGTACTGCGCAGCCCCGCATCGAGTGCGGACAGCGGCTCGTCCAGCAGGAGCACGTCGGGCTCGTTGATCACCGCCCGTGCGAGCGCAATGCGCTGGGACTGACCACCCGAGAGCTGCTCGACGCCTCGATCCAGCAGGTCGGTGATCTTGATGAAACTCGCGGTTTCCTCCACTCGGGCGTTGACCTCGGCGCGATCCACGCCACGCATGCGCAGGCCGAAGCTGATGTTGTCGCGCACGCTGAGGTGGGGGAACAGCGCGTAGGACTGGAACACGGTGTTGACGCTGCGCCGATGCGCCGGCGTTGACAGGATGTCACGCCCGCCGACGTCCAGCGTGCCGCCGTCGGCCTGCTCGAGACCGGCGATGATGCGCAGCAGCGTCGTCTTGCCGCAGCCGGAGGGTCCGAGCAGCGTGAAGAACTCGCCCGCCTCGATGTCCAGGTCGACCGCGTCAAGGGCAACCACATCACGGCCGAAGGTCTTGCGCAACGAGCGCAGGGAAATGGATGAGGCCGCCCGTGCAGACGTATTCCCGTCATCTCGGGTGCCGGCAGATGCTTCGCCGGATGGCTCTTCTGCCTGCCTGACCGTCTCTGCGGAATCCGCTGGCATGGATGCCCCCTTTCTCGTGGCCGGTGCTTCGCGAGCGTTCGTGATCGACGCCGGCTCGACACCCTGTCATGGCTACCGGGCACCTGCCGACCGACTACGCGTCGCGCCGGCGCAGGTTCAGATGAAGACCGCCACCCGTGGTCGCGGTTCCCCGGTGCCACCCCTATTTTGTGATCACAGTACCGTCGGATCGGGTCACCATGCAACCCGCAAGCGCCGACAGCACCAGTTTCGCGCTCTGCCTCGAAGTCAATGTGATCACAAAAACCCGGCTGCAGCGCATGAATCGCTACAGCTTGTCGCGCAACCGGTAGAACGTGGTGGCCAGCACCAGCAACGGCGCACGCAATCGCCTTCCGCCGGGGAAATCACGATGACGCATGCTTGCGAAGAGGTCGAAACGCTCGGCCTGGCCGGCCACGGCCTCGGCCACGACCTTGCCCGCGAGCCCGGCAAGCGCCATGCCCTGCCCCGAATAGCCATGGGCGAAATAGACGTTATCACCCCGCCGTCCGAAATGGGGAAAACGATTGAACGTGATGCCGACGAACCCGCCCCACATGTACTCGATGCGGATATTGCGCAGCGCGGGGAAGATGGAGGCCATCTTGGCCTCCATGCGCCCGCGCAGGTTCGGCGGCTCGCGGCCGTCGTAGCTCACCTGGCCGCCGTACACCAGGCGCTGGTCGCCGGAGAGCTTGTAATAGTCGAGCACGAAATTGGCGTCGGCCACGGCATCATCCTGCGGCAGCGTGGCTGCCACCTGCTCGGCGGATAGCGGCTCGGTGGCAATGATGTAGTTGCTCACCGGCATGATCTTCGCACGCAGCTGCGGATCGAGTTCCTCGAGATAGGCGTTGCAGCCGATCACGAGATAGTCCGCCCGGACATGGCCCTCGGCGGTCGTGACGGTCACCGGCTGGCCGTGCTCGATCTGCACCGCCGGGCTCTCCTCGTGGATCTCGACGCCCTGATCATGCGCCGCCCGCGCCAGGCCGAGGGTGTAGTTCAGGGGATGCAGATGGCGCCCGGCCGGTTCGGTGACGCCGGCGATGTAATAGTCACTGCAGACCCGGGCCTTGAGGTCCTCGCCCTCGACCCATTCCAGCTCGTCATAGCCGTAGTCGCGGCGCATCTCGTCCATCCATGCGCGATAACCGCGCACATGCCGGCGGGTGATTGCGGTGTGGACATAACCGCGCTTGAGGTCACAGGGGATGTTGTGGCGTTCGATCAGCGCTTCGGTGAGGTCAACGGCTTCGCGGGTGAGGCCCCAGATGCGCTGCGCCGCATCGAGACCGAGGTTCTTGCGCACGAGATCCATGCCAACGCCGAGGCCCGGCAGGACATGACCACCACTGCGGCCCGAAGCCCCCCAGCCGATCCGTCGCGCCTCCAGCAACTTGACCCGATAGCCGCGCTCGGCCAGATGCAGGGCGGCCGAGCAGCCGGTCACGCCACCACCGATCACGCAGACATCGACCCGATGCTCGCCGCGCAGGGGCGTCACGGGCGGCAGCTCGACCTGCACCGTGTCGCGGTACAGCGACGC
>CAZJGZ010000023.1:16307-23390 GCA_964545695.1 uncultured Ectothiorhodospiraceae bacterium
GCTCATCGGCGACAAGGGGTCAGAACCGGAACCAGGTCGTCTTGATCTGGGCGTACTTCTCCAGCGCGTGCAGCGACTTGTCACGGGCATTGCCCGACTGCTTGTAGCCGCCGAACGGCACGGTGATGTCGTCGTCGTTGTAACAGTTGACCCAGACCATGCCGGCACGCAGCGAGCGGGCGATGCGGTGCGCCTTGCCGATATCGCGGGTCCAGACTGCCGCCGCCAGGCCGTAGATCGAATCATTGGCCACGCGCAGCGCCTCCTCGGCATCGGCGACGGAGATCGCCGCCAGCACGGGCCCGAAGATCTCCTCGCGGGCGATGGTCATGTCGTTGTTCACGTCGGCGAAAATCGTCGGCTCGACATAGAAGCCGCCGCTATCGGTGCGTGCACGGTTGCCGCCGGCGCGCAGGTCCGCCCCCTCGGTCTTGCCCTTGTCGATGTATTCGAGCACGCGCTCCATCTGGCCACTGTCGACCATGGCGCCGAGCCGGGTTGCCGGGTCGAGCGGATCGCCCGGCTGGCGATCGCGGGCATGCTCGATGATGCGGTCGAGGAACTCGTCGCGGATCGACTCTTCCACGACCAGGCGCGAGCCGCACATGCAGACCTCGCCCTGGTTGAAGAAGATGCCGTCGGCCGCGGCGGCCGCGGCGGCATCGAGATCGGGTGCGTCGGCGAGCACGATATTCGGCGACTTGCCACCCGCTTCGTGCGCGACATGCTTGAGGTTCGACTGGCCGCTGTACTGCATGAACAGTTTGGCCACCGCCGCCGAGCCGGTGAAGGTCAGCAGGTCGACGTCCATGTGCAGCCCGAGTGACTTGCCGGCAGTCGGCCCGAAACCGGGGACGACGTTGAGCACGCCGTCGGGGACGCCGGCCTCGGCCGCGAGCTCGGCCAGCCGGATGGCCGTCAGCGGGCTCTGTTCGGCGGGCTTGAGTACCACCGAGTTGCCCATCGCCAGCGCCGGCGCCACCTTCCAGGCGGCCATCATCAGCGGGAAGTTCCACGGCACAACGGCCGCCACCACGCCGATCGGCTCGCGGGTGATGGTCGCCAGCACGTTGTCTGCGGTCGGCGCGGTCTCGCCGTAAATCTTGTCGACGGCTTCGCCGTACCAGCGAAAGGTGCGCTCGACCAGCGTCATGTCCACGTTCAGGGCATCGCTGATCGGCTTGCCCATGTCGAGCGTCTCGAGCAGCGCCAGCTCATGGCGATTGGCGGCAATCAGGTCCGCCAGGCGGATGAGCACCTGCTTGCGCTTGGCCGGCTTCAGCCCGGCCCACCGGCGGTCCTCGAAACTGCGCCGGGCCGCGGTGACGGCAAGGTCGACATCGTCATGATCGCATTCGGCGATGCGGGCGATGACCTCGCCATTCGCCGGGTTGATGCAGTCGAAGTCGCGACCACCGGCGGCGTCGCCGAAGCGTCCGTCGATGAACGCCCGCGTGCGGATATCGATACTGTCGGCCAGCGCCTGCCATTCGGCGCGCGATTGTGGCGTGGAACTCATGGTGTACTCCGTGAAGGGCGCCAGCGTCCGGGCTGGACGCGGCGCGAATTAATTTGTGATCACAATAGTCCCGGGCGCTGCCGCTTGCAACCCCGGACATTCCGCATTCGGACTCGAACGCACCACCCCGGCGGATGGCGCCCGCAACACCCCTTCACTTACGACTCGGCCGCGGCGAGATCGCGCCATTCCGACTCGCTCAGCGAGCCCAGACCTTCGCGCACATCGGCCTCGATCGCGAAGCGCAACGCCGTCACATCCTGGCGCTCGATCGCACGCAGCGCCTCGGCGTGGCGATCCACCAGATAATCCACCCCCACATGCTGCACCGCCCAGCGCAGAAACGGGCTGAACTGCAGCCAGATACTGTCGATCAGCGGCATGAGCACACCGCTGTCGCCCGCGGCGTAGAGGGTGTAGTGGAACTCACGGTGCTTGCGCAGGTAGGTCGGCACGTCATTGCGCTCGATGGCCTGGTCGACCTCGGTATCAAGCGCCCGCAGGCGCGCCAGACAATCGGGCGTGATCCGCGGCATGGCACGCTCCGCGGCCAGCGACTCGAGCGCCGCGCGGGCGGCGCAGAGGTCATCGAACTTGGTCCGCGTCATGCGTGGCACACTGACCCGGCGATTGCCGTGCACCTCCAGCGCACGCTCGCTGACCAGGCGCCGCAGGGCCTCGCGCACCGGCGTCGGGCTGACGTCGAGCATGCTCGCGATGCCGCGCAGCGTCACACTCCGGCCGGGCACGAAATGGCCACTGAGAATGGCCTCCTTGAGCTCGCGGTAGACCCGCTCCTGCGCCGTGATCCCGGGTTCGTCCGCGCTCGCCTCGCGAACGCCGCGGTCGGTGCCCTCGCCCGCCAGTTCATCAATCGACGTCATGCCCACACCTCGCTGCTCATGCTTATTCCCGGCCATGCCCGGGCCCTGACACCCTGCCGCCGACACGCCCCGGCGACCCCGTTGTGCATCCCTTCGTCGACACCGAAGCCATGACCCATGTTGAGCGTAGCAGATCAACCGGGGTCCGGTTGCGCCTCTGACAAGACGGTGCTAGTTTGTGATCACAAAATTCAGGCGGGCGATTTCGCAACCCGCTCCCTCAGTATGTACGGCGAAGGATTCGAGGATGACCGAGGCCCAGCGCAAGGCAGAGCAGACGGCGGAGATCGATGCATTCCTCGCCCAGCACCCCCAGCCCGAGTTCGTCGACGCCATCATCACGGACTGCAACGGCATTGCCCGTGGCAAGCGGCTGCCCGGCGACGCCTTGCCGCGGCTGTACGACAAGGGCCTCTACCTGCCCGCATCCACGCTGGTGCTGGATATCTGGGGCAACGAGGTCGAGGCCACGGGTCTGGTGGCGGCGAGTGGCGATGCCGACCAGAAGTGCATGCCGGTGGCCGGCAGTCTGCGGCCGGTACCGTGGAGCCGACGCCCCGGCGCGCAGGTCCTCCTGCAGATGGTGACCTCGAGCGACGAGCCCTGGGAAGCCGATCCGCGCAACATCCTGGCGCGGGTCACCGAGCAATTGCGGGCGCGCGGTCATCACCCCGTTGTTGCCACCGAGATCGAATTCCGCCTGCTGGCCGAAGAACTCGGCGCCGATGGTACGCCGGTGACGCCGCCCCGCCCTTTGGCGAACGGCCCTGCACAGCTCTACGGCCTGGACGATATCGATCTGCGGGCCGACCTGTTCGCCGAGATCGAGACCGCCTGCCGAGCCCAGGGCCTGCCCGCGGACACCCTCATCGCCGAGCAGAGCGACGGCCAGTTCGAACTCAATCTGCTGCACGTCGGCGACCCGTTGCTGGCGGCGGATCAGGCCATCCTGCTCAAGCGCACCATCAAGGCCGTTGCCCGTCACCACGGCCTGGTCGCCAGTTTCATGGCCAAGCCGTTCGGCACCGAGTCCGGCAATGGTCAGCACGTCCATGTCAGCCTCGTCGATGAACAGGGCAACAACCAGTTCACCGCCGGCGGCCAGCCGACAGCGCTGTTGCAGCACGCCGTCGGCGGCCTGATCGCGACCATGGCCGAAACCACGGCCCTGTATGCACCCCACGCGAACTCGTATCGCCGCTTCCAGCCGAACAGCCACATGCCGCTGACCGCCACCTGGGGCTACGACAACCGCATGACCGCCGTGCGCGTCCCGCTGGCCTCGCCGGCGGCGACGCGCGTGGAGCACCGGGTCGCCGGTGCCGATGCCAACCCCTATCTGGTACTTGCCGGCATCCTCGCCGGCATCGATCACGGCATCGCCGAACGGATCACGCCGCCAGCCGAGACCGTCGGCGATCGCGAGCCCGAGGGGACGGTGCGCCTGCCGAACACCTGGGAATACGGCCTTGATGCCTTTCGCGACTCGCCCTTCATTGCCGACTACATCGGCAGCGAATACCGGCGCCTGTTCACCGTCTGCAAGGAGCAGGAGCAGACGGAGTTCCGTCGCCAGGTCCCGCATGCGGAATACGCCACCTACCTGGGTTCGATCTGACCATGAATGCACAGCCTGAAACACTGCAACCGACCGCGGCCACCGGCAATCCGGCGCGCGAGCATGTCGGCTCGTACTACGCGGCCACTGCCAACCCCGCACCCGAGCGTCCCGCGCTCACGGGGGACCAGCGCACACAAGTCTGCGTCGTCGGCGCCGGTTTCTCCGGTCTCGCCACCGCGCTGCATCTGGCCGAACGCGGCTACGACGTAACCGTCCTCGAAGCCGCCCGGGTGGGCTGGGGTGCTTCCGGGCGCAACGGCGGCCAGTTGGTCAACGGTTACAGCCGCGACCTCGACGTCATCGAGAAACGCTATGGCCAGGAGGCGGCGCGCGACCTCGGCGGCATGGCCTTCGAGGGGGCGGACATCATCCGCGAACTGGTCAAGCGCTACGACATCGACTGCGGACTGCGCACGGGCGGTGTGTTCGCCGCGATGACGCAGCGTCAGCTCAAGGAGCTCGAAGACAAGAAGGCGAGCTGGGAAGCGCACGGCAATCAGCAGCTCGAAATGCTCGACGCGGACAGCATCCGCCAGCATGTCGCCACCGATCTCTACGTCGGCGGCCTCTATGACGGCCACGGCGGCCATGTCCACCCGCTCAACCTCTGTCTCGGCGAGGCCGCCGCCATCGAACAACTCGGCGGCCGCATCCACGAGCAGTCCCCGGTCACGCGCATCGACGACGGCCCGACACCGACGGTGCACACGGCGAACGGCAAGGTCACGGCGGACAAGGTTGTGCTCTGCGGCAACGCCTATCTCGGTGATGCCGAGCCGCGGCTGCGCGACCGGGTCATGCCCGTGAGCACGCAGGTCATCACCACCGAACCGCTGGACCCGGAACGCGTACGCCGGCTGATGCCCGCCGACACCTGTGTCGAGGACTGCAACTACTTCCTCGACTACTATCGCGTCACCGAGGACCATCGCATCCTGTTCGGCGGCGGGACGGTCTACGGCGGCACGGAGCCCGATGACATCATCGGCAAGATTCGCCCGCACCTGACACGCACGTTCCCGGAACTGGCCGACTGCCGGATCGACTACGCCTGGAGCGGCAACTTCGCGCTCACGCTGACGCGCATCCCGCACATGGGCAGCTTTGATGGCCGGGTCTATTTCACCCATGGTTACAGCGGCCATGGTGTCACCACCACCCATCTGGCCGGGCGGCTGATCGCGGAAGCGATCGACGGCAAACCCGAGCGCTTCGATGCCTTTGCCCGCCTGCGCAACTATCCGTTCCCGGGCGGTCGCGCCCTGCGGGTGCCGCTGACCCTCGCGGGCGCCTGGTACTACCGCACGCTGGAAAAGCTGGGGCTGTAACGATGAGCGAACACCGACAGGGCGATCAGGCATTCCGTGCCGACAGCCTCTATGGCCGGCAGCCGGAGATGAACTACGGCGGCACACTGAGTTTCCTGCGCCGGCGCTACACGCGCGAAATTGCCGGCGCCGACGTCGTCGTCAGCGGCATCCCCTTCGACAGCGCGGTGAGCCACCGCCCCGGTACCCGTTTCGGTCCGCAGGCCGTGCGCGCCGCCTCGGCGCAGCTGGCCGAGCTGGACGCGTTCCCGTGGCACTTCGACCCCTTCGCCACGCTCGCC
Source organism: uncultured Ectothiorhodospiraceae bacterium (assembly GCA_964545695.1). Taxonomy (GTDB): domain Bacteria; phylum Pseudomonadota; class Gammaproteobacteria; order XJ16; family Halofilaceae; genus Halofilum. The sequence continues at coordinate 21,941 of CAZJGZ010000023.1, forward strand.
GTTGCCGACTACGGCGACTGCTTCATCGACTTCGGTTATCCGCTTGCGGTCGCCGAACAGATCCGCAATCACGCGCGCGACATCCTGGCCTCGAATGCGCGCATGCTGACCCTGGGTGGCGACCACTTCATTACCTATCCGCTGCTGCAGGCGCACGCGGAACGCCACGGCCCACTGGCGCTGGTGCAGATCGACGCGCACCCGGACACCTGGGACGACGATGGCGAACGCCTCGATCACGGCACCATGATCACGCGCGCCATGCGCGAGGGTCTGATTGATGTCGAGCACTCCATCCAGGTCGGCATCCGCACCGCCGCCCCGGACTACGGCATCACCGTACTCGATGCACCGTGGGTGCATGAACACGGCATCCGGGCGGTGCTCGAACGCATCCGCGCTACCGTCGGGGACCGCCCCGTATACGTGAGCTTCGACATCGACAGCATCGATCCGGCCTATGCGCCGGGCACGGGCACGCCGGTGTGCGGCGGCCTGACCTCGGCCCAGGCGCTGGCCCTCGTGCGCGGTTTCGGCCCGCTGGACCCGATCGGCATGGATATCGTCGAGGTCTCACCGGCCTATGACCACGCCGAGATCACAGCCCTGATGGCCGCGACCATTGGCCACGATTACCTGTGCACGCTGGCGGCCAATCGGCGCCAGGCAGGATCGAAGGCCTAGTCGACCCACCCGCGGTGGCGGTAGTGCAGCATGGCGAGATACTCGTGCCACACACGGGTGCTCAGCCACAGGTTGCTCGCGCGCGGCAGCCAGTCGCTCCAGTGACTCGGCTGCTCGGGGCGTGACTCGAAGTTCGCCGGCACGGGGATGACATCCAGCCCCTCGGCCTCGAACACCGCCACCGATCTCGGCATGTGCAGCGCCGAGGTCACCAGGATCAGGCGTCCCAGCCCCTCACGATCGACATGCCGGCGCACCGTGCGGGCATCCTCGTGGGTGGAAGTACTGTCGGCGCGCACGACGATATCGTCCTCCGGCACCCCCCAGCCCATCAGTACCTCGGCACCGGCCGCCGCTTCACTCTGCCCGTGTCGATCCGCGCGCAGGGTGTCGCCCGTCGTGATCAGCCGCGGTGCACGCTCGGCCTGATAGAGATCGAAACCCATGCGCAGGCGATCGCCGGCATGGCCGAGCTCGGCGGTCAGCCGCGGTGCCATGGCGGGGACAACACCGCCACCCAGCACGACGATGGCATCGGCCGTCGGCACGCTCTGCGCCGCGATCGCCGGATACTGGTTCTCCAGCGAGCCGCGCAAGTGCTGCGATACCGGTTCCGTGGCAAGCAACCAGAGGCCGACAACACCGACAAACCAGAACAACGCACCGAAGCGACTGCCGCGAGACATGAAAATCGCCCCGAACAGGATCGCGAGCAATCCCAGCGGCAGTGGATACAGCAGTATCCGCAACTCCTCCATATGCCTCC
>CAZJGZ010000024.1:0-2342 GCA_964545695.1 uncultured Ectothiorhodospiraceae bacterium
CTGGTCATCGAGGGTCTCGCCGTCGGCCTGATCCGCAACGGAGCTCCGCTATGAATCTCGATCCCGCGCTCGAACGTCTGCTCGCCCGGCCCGATATCTGGCAGGGCAAGGGACAGAAAAACCTGGCCCAGGGCGAGCCGACAGGCTTTGCCGCTCTGGATGAACGCCTGCCAACCGCCGGTTGGCCGCGTGGCGGCCTGACCGAACTGCTGCCCACCCGTGCCGGTATTGGCGAGCTGCGCCTGCTGATGCCGGCGCTGGCGCGACTCTCGCGCGGCGCGCGCTGGGTCACCTGGGTCGATCCGCCGCACATCCCCTATGCGGCCGGTCTGTACGCGGCGGGTGTTGATCTCGCACATACCCTGGTCGTGCGCTCGCGCGATGGTCGCGAGCGGCTCTGGGCACTGGAGCAGGCGCTGCGTGCCGGCACCTGCGCGGCCGTGCTCGGCTGGCCCGGTGAGCTCGACACCACGGCCGCCCGCCGCCTGCAACTGGCTGCCGAAGCGGGTGGCTCGCTCGGATTCCTGTTCCGCCCGCCGGAAGCGCGCGACGAGCCGTCGTTCGCAGCGCTGCGTCTGGCCCTGAGCAGCGAACGCGGCGGCCTCACCGTGGAAGCGCTGCGCCAGCAGGGCGGCTGGCCCGGCATGCAATTGCACCTGGCGGCCACGGACCTGTTCCCGCCGACGGTTGGCCACGAGGGCATGCCGACACTCGCTCGCGGGCGGGTGAACTGATCCCGCTCCGGCTGCACGGCGGCGGCGTGAATTCGCATGCACTGGCTGGCATTGCACTGTACCGGCCTGCCGCTGGAGGTTTTCAGCGGCATTCCCGTTGCCGCCTCGGCCGTCATCGAAACGACCGGCGGGCGCGAATGCGTGGTCGCCGCCGGCAGTGCGCTGCTGGCGGCCGGCATCGCGCCGGGGATGGGCGTGGACGCGGCCCGGGCACGCCGACCGGATCTACAGGTTTTGGTGCGGGATCGCGCGGCAGAAGGCGCGGCCCTGGAACGCCTGGCCGAGGACGGGCTGAGCCTCACCGATCATGTTGCCCCCGAGCCACCACAGGGACTGTTGCTGGAGGTGGGTCGCAGTCTGCATCTCTTCGGCGGTGTTGATCGCCTGCTCGTCGATGTCGACCAGCTGCTGGCCCGGCGCGGCCACGAAGCCGTGCAGGGCGTAGCGCCGACCCCCGCGGCGGCGCGCCTGCTGGCACATGCCGGAGGAGGGCGCATCGATGCGGATCGCGGCAACCTGCCCAGCGCCCTGGCCGACCTGCCAGCGAGTCTTGTCACACCGGATGCCGACAGCCGACGGCGCCTGAGCGGCTGGGGCGCAACCCGGATCGGCGACTGCCTGGCACTGCCGCGCGCCGGCCTCGCCCAACGGCTGGGGCAGACCTTCGTCGATGCCCTGGATCGCGTTACCGGGCGGCAACCCGAAACCGTGCCGCGGTTTGTGCCGCCCACCTGTTTCCAGGCCCGTCTCGCATTGCCACAGGCAACGCGGACACTCGCGCTGGTCCTCGCCGCGGTGGATCTGCTGATTCGCGATCTCGCCGCCTGGCTGGGTCGTCGTGACATGGCCATACAGGGCTTCCGCGTGGGCCTGCATGGCGAGCACAACGAGACCACCGATGTCGATATTGGTCTCGCCGTGCCCGGACGGGAACACGCCCACCTGCTCACGCTGGCGCGGGAACGGCTGGAGCGTGTCGGCCTGCATGGCGCAGTCGCCGCGGTCAGCCTGGCGAGCGAGACGCCAACGGCCTATGCCCCACCGCCGACCGATCTCTGGCACGAGTCGGGTGGCGAACCGCCGGAACGCCTGCTCGAACGTCTGCGTGCACGCCTGGGGCAGGACGCCGTCGAGGGCCTGGCCCTGCGGGCTGACCACCGTCCCGAGCACGCCTGGGCGGTCGCCGAGCCGGGCCGGACGCCCGCGTACGAACCGCGCCATGCGCCGACCCGGCCGCTGTGGCTGTTGTCGCGCCCGGCGGCGTTGCGCACCGATGCTGTCGGCCAGCCACGCCTCGCCGGGCCCCTCGAATGGCTCGCCGGGCCGGAACGCATCGAAACCGGCTGGTGGGATGGTCGCGACGTTGCTCGCGACTACTACGTCACCCGCAGCCGCGTCGGGCTCGTCCTCTGGATCTACCGCGAGCGTCAGGCGCCACGGGGCTGGTATGTGCACGGACTGTTCGGTTGAACGCAATCAACCCTCACCCCTGCAAGGGGAGAGGGGCAGCGTCGATGGCCATTATGGCGCATCCATTCGCTGTCCCCGGCAAGGGAGAGGGCCCAGCGTTGATGACCACAATGGCGTACCCATTCCCTCTCCCCCACA
>CAZJGZ010000024.1:2442-5461 GCA_964545695.1 uncultured Ectothiorhodospiraceae bacterium
CCAGCGTTGATGACCACAATGGCGTACCCATTCCCTCTCCCCCACAGGGGGAGAGGGCTAGGGTGAGGGGGAAGCAAAACTGACAAGCATGGCCCACTTCACTGACTCACGATGAGAAGGAGCACCATCAATGTCACCAGGCAGGGAGACAGCGAGACGGACAAGAATGCGCACGCATGCTCGCTCACTGCGCCAAAACATGACGGATGCCGAAGCACGGCTCTGGTACTACTTGCGTGATCGGCGCATGGAGGGCTACAAGTTTCGCCGCCAGCATCGCATCGGTGGTTTCATCGCCGACTTTGCATGCGTGGAAGCGGGGCTCGTCATTGAAGCCGATGGCGGTCAGCACGGGGAGCGGCAAGACCACGATTACAACCGAACGCGCGCGTTGCAGGATCATGGGTTCCGGGTTGTGCGGTTCTGGAACCACGACATACTGACGCAGACGAGCGATGTGCTGGAACAGATCCATGCTGCGCTTGCACATGCGGATACCGATGTTCCGTTGTGCCTGGGCAAGACGTCAGATCAGCGTCCCGGCATGCCCCGCAAACCGGTAGGCTGAAGCCACCGCGCGCCGCGCCCTGCGTTCAGCGGTGCCCAAGGAGTCGATCGACATGAGCCGAAGTGGACCATCCAATCGCAAAATGCGCCGGCACAGCGCGCAGCAGAAGCGCAAGGGCGGTAGTGCGCCGCCGCAGGCGGATATCCAGGTGCTGATCGATCTGTGTCGCGGCGGGCGATTCGATGAGGCCCGACCCGCGGCGCAGGCCTTTACCCGGCGTTGGCCGTCGCACCCGGTGGGGTGGAATGCGCTGGCGATGGCGCATGACGGCCTGAACGAACCGGCGGCAGCGGCGGCGGCCTATCGTCGGGCGCTGGAGTGCGAGCCGAACAATGTCGAGGCGCGCAACAACCTCGGCAATGCCCTGCGCGCGAGCGGTGAGCCGGCCGCTGCGGTCAAGGCCTTTCGCGAGGTGCTGACGGCGCGGCCCGATCACGTGACGGCGCGTTTCAATCTCGGCCTCGCACTGGAGGATCAGGGCGAGGCGGGCGCCGCAGTGACGGCCTACCAGGAAGTGCTCGAGCGTCGCCCCGGTTTCGCCGAGGCCGCGATCGGCATGGCGCGGGCGCAGGGTGCGCTCGGGGATCACGCCGCTGGCGAGGCAACCCTGCGCCAGGCACTGGCGCAGCAGCCGCGTCACGCCGGCCTGCTGGCCAGTCTCGCGGATCTGCTGGCCGCCGACGGTCGCGAGGATGAGGCCGAGCGCTGCTATCGCGAGGCCATCAAAGCTCATCCGGGCGAGGTCCATCTGCGGCTGAACCTCGCCAACCTGTTGCGCCACCGGGAGAGTCTGACGGCCGCCGAAGCCGAGTGCCGCGAGGCATTGAAGCGCGCACCCGATCTTGCTGCCGTGCACTTCGCCCTGGCCGGCATCCTCGCCGCCGGCAATCGCCTGACGGCAGCGCGCGAGAGCCATGAACGTGCACTCGAACTCGACCCCGATCTGGTCCCGGCCTGGCACGACCTCGGCGACGTGCTGATGGACCTCGGTCAGCTCGACGAAGCTGAAAGCGCCCACCGACGTGCCGCCGAGCTCAGTCCGGATGTGCCCGAAGCCTGGCGCAACCTGGGCGTGGCGCTTGCAGTCATGGGTCGCCGTGAACGCGCGATCGCCGCCCTGCGCCATGCCCTCACGCTGCGTCCGGACTACGGCGAAGCGTGGTACCACCTGGCAGTCACCAAACGCTTTACGGACGAGCAGGATGACGATCTTACCCGGATCGAGGCGCTGCTCGCCGGGACCACGCTGGCCGACGATGATCGCGCCTGGCTGCACTATGCCGCCGGCAAGGCCGTCGACGATCTCGGCACCGATCCGCGACGCATGTTCGAGCACTGCCAGGCGGCCAATCGCATCCGCCGCGCCGAGCTCGATTACGATGTCGTCGCCGACGAGACCTTTCTCGCTGATGTCGCCACTGCCTTCGCGGATTCCGCGACCTATGGCGCGACCGATGGCGGGGATCCCAGTCCGGCGCCGGTGTTCATCGTCGGCATGTGGCGCTCCGGGACGACGCTGGTTGAGCATATCCTTGCCAGCCACGGCGAGATGCATGGCGGCGGCGAGCGTAATGAACTGCCTTCACTGGTGACCGCACGCGACCAGGCCGAGTCCAGGCCGTTCCCGGCCTGGGTCGACGGTCTCGATGCAGCCAGCCGGGCTGACCTCGGCGGCCAGTATCGCGCCCGCGTGATCGACCCGGTTGCCGATTCTGCGAGCCGGGTCACGGACAAGCGCCCGGACAACTTTCGCTATCTCGGTCTGATCGCCGAACTCCTGCCCAATGCCCGCATCATCCACGTGCGCCGCCACCCGCTGGATACCTGCCTGTCGATGTTCACGCGGCCGCTGAGCGTGCAGATGCCCTACGCGTTCGATCTGGTCGAGCTCGGGCGCTATTACCGCGCTTACGCCGAGCTGATGGCGCACTGGCGTGAGGTATTGCCGGCCGGGATGCTGCTGGAGATCGATTACGAGGCGCTGGTCGCCGACACCGAGGCGCAGTCACGCCGGCTGGTCGAACATGTCGGCCTCGACTGGGATCCGGCTTGCCTCGACTTCCACCGCAATGAACGCGCCGTCGTCACGGCCAGCCTCGCGCAGGTCCGCCAGCCGATCTATCACGGCTCGGTGGAACGCTGGCGACCCTACGCCGACCACCTGCAACCCCTGATCGACACCCTGGGCCCGCTGGCGGCGACCGATTCAGCAGCGTCGCCCCAATAGCTAACGAGCCCCTCTCCCCTGCAAGGGGAGAGGGGTTGGGGTGAGGGGTGCCTGCAGGCTGAGGGGCGTGCCAGCGATGGCAGCCCCCTCACCCTGACCCTCTTCCCCGCTGGGGGAGAGGGAAACCAGGGTAGGGCCGAGGACACGGTTCCGAATCGCCCGGTCATCCAAAGCCCCTCTCCCCTGCAAGGGGAGAGGGGTTGGGGTGAGGGGTGCCTGCAGGC
>CAZJGZ010000024.1:5561-14340 GCA_964545695.1 uncultured Ectothiorhodospiraceae bacterium
GAGGGGCGTGCCAGCGATGGCAGCTCCCCCTCACCCTGGCCCTCTTCTCCAGTGGGGGAGAGGGAATCAAGGCGTGCGTCCCTTCCGAGGTAGATAGCTAATGAGCCAAGCGCTCTCCACTGCCGATAACCGCAAAGCCCCTCTCCCCTGCAAGGGGAGAGGGGGTGGGGTGAGGGATGAGCCGCCTCCTTACGCCGAACTCCACGCACGCTCGAACTTCAGCTTTCTGCAGGGGGCATCACATCCCGAAGAACTGGTCGAACGCGCCGCAGCGCTCGGCTACCGCGCGCTGGCGCTGACCGACGAGTGCTCGCTGGCCGGCGTCGTCCGCGCGCATGCCGCAGCGTGCCGGCACGGATTGCATCTGATCATCGGCAGCCGCCTGACCTGTGACTGCGGTCTGCAGATCGTGGTCCTGGCGATGGATCACGCCGGTTATGCGCGGCTGTCGGCATTGATCACCCGTGCCCGCCGGCACACGCCCAAGGGCACGTATCGTCTGGACCGCGACGAACTGGCCGATGGCCTGCCGGGATGCCAGGTATTGTGGTGTGCCGACCCGCAAGCGGATGACAGCGAGCGTGACGGGCACTGGCTTGCGGCGCGGTTCGGCGCACGCTGTCACATTGCCGTCGAGCGGGCACTGGCAGCGGATGAAGGGCCACGCCTGCAGGCGCTGGCCGACCTCGCAGCCAGAACCGGCCTGTCCCGCGTCGCCACGGGCGGCGTGGTCATGCATGCACGCGGCCGCCGTGCGCTCGCCGATACCCTGACCGCCGTCCGTCTCGGCACCACGGTCGCCGCAGCGGGCACCGCTCTGCTGCCGAGCGGCGAGCGCCATCTGCGCTCACGCGGTGAGCTCGCCGCGCTATTCCCGGCGGAACTGCTGCACGCCACCACGGCCATCGCCGAGCGCTGCACCTTCACGCTCGACGAACTGACCTACGAGTATCCCGATGACGTCGTGCCGGATGGTTACACCGCCGCGGGCTGGCTGCGCACGCGCGCCGAGCACGGAGCCGCCGAACACTGGCCGGCAGGCATGCCCGCTGCCGTGCGCAGCCAGCTCGAGCATGAACTGACGCTGGTTGCCGAGCTCGGTTACGAGGCCTACTTCCTGACCGTCGATGACATGGTCCGCTTCGCCCGCGAGCGCGGCGTCCTCTGCCAGGGGCGGGGCTCGGCGGCCAACTCCGTGCTCTGCTTCTGTCTCGGCATCACCTCGGTGAACCCCGAGGAGAGCAGCATGCTGTTCGAGCGTTTCATCTCGCGCGAGCGGGGCGAGCCGCCCGATATCGACGTCGATTTCGAGCACCAGCGGCGCGAAGAGGTGATCCAGTACGTCTATCGCCGCTACGGCGATGCCCGCGTGGCACTCGCCGCGACGGTCATCTGCTACCGCACCAAGAGCGCACTGCGCGATGTCGGCCGTGCGCTCGGCCTGGATGCGGTGCAGATCGAGCAGCTTGCGCGCGCCGCACGCGGTCGCGACGGCCGTGCCATCGACCGTGAACGGGTGCGCGAGACCGGCCTCGACCCCGATGCCCCGCTGATCCATCGCGTGCTGGTACTGGCCGAACAACTGCTCGGCTTCCCGCGCCACCTGTCGCAGCATGTCGGCGGATTGGTGATCGCGCGCCAGCCGCTGGCCGGGCTGGTGCCGGTGGAGAACGCAGCCATGGACGGGCGCAGCGTGATCCAGTGGGACAAGGATGACCTCGACGCCGTCGGCCTGCTCAAGATCGACTGCCTGGCGCTGGGCATGCTGACCGCGCTGCGCAAGGCCTTCACCCTGGTCGAACAATTCCATGGGCAGCGTTACACGCTGGCGAGTCTGCCGCGCGATGATGCCGACGTCTTCGCCATGATCCAGCGTGCCGACACGGTCGGTGTGTTCCAGATCGAATCGCGTGCGCAGATGAGTATGCTGCCGCGCCTGCGCCCGGCCTGCTTCTACGATCTGGTCATCGAGATCTCGATCGTGCGGCCCGGGCCGATCCAGGGCGAGATGGTGCACCCCTACCTGCGCCGGCGACAGGGACTGGAGCCCATCGACTACGGTGGCCCGGAGATGGAACGGGTGCTGGGCCGCACCCTCGGCGTGCCGTTGTTCCAGGAACAGGTGATCGAGATGGCCATGGTCGCCGCTGGCTTCACGCCGGGCGAGGCCGACCAGCTGCGCCGCTCGATGGCGGCCTGGCGGCAGGCCGGCGATCTGGAGCAATTCGAGCGCCGCATTGTCGACGGCATGCAGGCCCACGGTTACAGCGCCGACTTCGCCCGCCGCATGTTCGCCCAGATGCGCGGTTTCGCCGGTTACGGCTTTCCCGAATCGCACGCCGCCAGCTTTGCCGTGCTGGCCTGGGCCTCATGCTGGCTCAAACATCATTTCCCGGCGGCCTACACCGCCGCGCTGCTGAATTCCCAGCCCATGGGCTTCTACGGCCCGGCCCAGCTCGTGCGCGATGCGCGCGAGCATGGCGTCGAGGTGCGCCCGGTCGACGTGCGCTACAGCGCGGACGGGTCCACGCTGGAAGTCGACGAGCGGGGCAGTGCGGCCCTGCGCCTCGGCCTGGATCGCGTCCAGGGCCTGTCAGCCGGCGCCCGCGCGCGTCTCGTCGCTGCACGTACCGAAGCCGTGTTCGCTGATGTCACCGATTGCGCCCGCCGCAGCGGACTCGGCCGCCGCGACCTCGACGCACTGGCGGCCGCCGACGCCCTGGTCGGGCTTGCCGGTGAGCGCCCGCAGGCCCGCTGGGCGGCGGATGGCGTGCAAGCCAGCCTGCCATTGTTCGTGGAGGCGGAGGCCGAGGCGAGCGAGCCGACCCCAGTTCTGGCGGCACCAACCGAAGGGCGCACGATCGTCGACGACTACCGCAGCCTCGGCCTGACCCTGCGCCGCCACCCGCTGGCACTGCTGCGTGGCTACCTGCCAAGCTGGTGCACGGCCCGCAGCGTGCGCGAGTGCCCGGGTGGGCGGCGGCTGATTACCGGTGGTCTGGTCATCACTCGCCAGCAGCCGTCGACCGCGACCGGCATCACCTTCCTGACCCTCGAGGACGAGACCGGTGTGGTCAATGTCGTGGTCCGTCGCGACGTGCGCGCGCGCCAGCGCGAGGTGCTGTACGGTGCGTTGCTGCTGGGGGTCAGCGGTCGAGTTCAGCGCGAGGGTGAGGTGGTCCATGTCATCGCCGAGCGCCTGGATGATGAAAGCGCGCTGCTCGGTGACCTGGCCATCTCCTCGCGCGACTTCCACTGAGCGTGGCAATCATCGCCTCGGGGGCGGCTGGACTTCCGGGTAAAGGGTATTCAACAATCCGGCCCATGCAGCAAGCACGCTTCGTGGAACCCGCGCAGCGGAAGAGCAACAACAACAGGGGTGGCATGCATGCAGCACTATGACCTGCTCGTAATCGGCAGCGGTCCATCGGGCCAGCGAGCCGCCGTCCAGGCGGCCAAGCTCGGCAAGCGCGTCGGCATCGTCGAGCGCAAGGTGGATATCGGCGGAGTCTCCGTCCACACCGGCACTATTCCCAGCAAGACGATGCGCGAGACCGTGCTCAACCTCACCGGCTGGCGCGAGCGTGGGTTCTACGGACGCAGCTATCGCGTCAAGCAGCACATTGAGGCCAACGATCTGCATCAGCGTCTGCAGATTACCCTCAACCACGAAGTCGAGGTCATGCAGCACCAGCTGTTGCGCAATGGTGTCGATGTCATCGGCGGCATGGGGGAGTTCGTCGATGATCACCGCCTGCGGGTGGTCGATCAGGAGGGCACGGCCACGGAGTACACCGCCGACTATTTCGTGATCTCGGTCGGTACCCGTCCTCACCGGCCGGAGAATATTCCCTTCGACGGCGAACAGGTCATGGACAGCGACGACATCCTGCGGGTCAAGCGCCTGCCGCGCAGCATGGCCATCGTCGGCGGCGGGGTCATCGGCATCGAATACGCGACCATCTTCAGTGCGCTCGATATCGCCATTACCGTGATCGAGGCGCGCGATCAGCTGTTGCCCTTCGTCGATACCGAGATCATGCAGGAATTCCAGCACCACATGCGCCAGCGCGGCATGATCGTGCGCACGGACGAGCAGGTCTCCGAGGTCACCAAGCGCGACGACGGCAAGATCAGTGTCCAGTTGGCGAGCGGACGTCGGGTCTGCGTCGACGCCGTGCTGTTCTGCGCCGGTCGGCAAGGCGCCACGGATACGCTGGCGCTGGAGAATGCCGGCCTGGCAGCCGACAAGCGTGGCCGTCTGGAGGTCAATGAGCACTTCCAGACCGAGGTGCCCCACATCTACGCCGTCGGCGACGTGATCGGTTTCCCCGCCCTGGCCTCGACCTCCATGGAGCAGGGGCGCCGAGCGGCGCGCCATGCGCTGACCGATGAAGTGCCGCGCGAGATGACCAACTTCCCGCTCGGCATCTACGCCGTGCCCGAGATCAGCATGGTGGGGCGCACCGAAGCCGAGCTCAAACAGGCCGGCGTGCCCTACGAAAGTGGTGTGGCCCACTTCCGCGAAACCGCCCGCGGGCAGATCCTCGGCCTGCAGGAAGGCATGCTCAAGATGCTGTTCCATCTCGAGGACCACAGCCTGCTCGGGGTGCACATCGAGGGCGAGGGCGCGACCGAGCTGGTCCACATCGGGCAGGCAGTAATGGAGCTGAACGGCAAGCTCGATTACTTCATCGAGTCCGTCTTCAACTACCCGACGCTGGCCGAGGCCTACAAGGTGGCCGCACTCGACGCCTGGAATCGCCTGATTCGCTGACCAGTGAACCGGTCGTCGGATCAGCTCCCCCCTCACCCTGACCCTCTCCCCCAATGGGAGAGAGGGAAATCGTGGCCGCGAGGTGTGGATGCGCCGGCGACGAGCCCCTCACCCCTGCAAGCTTCTTACCCCCGGCCCGAAATCTCGTCCAGCGCGTCGAAGATCCGATCACGGATATCCTCGACCTCGCCGAGTCCCTCGACATGGACATACTGCGGTGCGGCGTCATCGCCGCTGTCGGCCCACTTCTGGTAATACTGCACCAGCGGCGCGGTCTGGCTGTGGTAGGTCTCCAGGCGCTGGCGAACGATGTCCTCGCTGTCGTCGTCGCGCTGCACCAGCGGTTCGCTGGTCTCGTCATCCTGGCCCGCGACCTCCGGCGGATTGAACTCGACGTGGTACACCCGGCCTGACGGCGGATGCACCCGGCGGCCGCTCATGCGGCGGATGATTTCCTCGTCCGGTACCGCGATCTCGACCACGGCGTCGATCGGCACGCCGGCCTGGCGGGTCGATTCCGCCTGATCGATGGTGCGCGGGAAGCCGTCGAAGAGAAATCCGTTGTCACAGTCCGGCTCGCCGATCCGCTCCTCGACCAGACCCACAATGATGTCGTCGGAGACCAGGTCGCCACGATCCATCACGGCCTTGGCCTTCTGGCCGAGCGGCGTGCCGGCCGCAACCGCAGCGCGCAGCATGTCGCCGGTCGAGATCTGCGGAATCGCGTAGCGCTCGGCAATGTAGCTTGCCTGGGTGCCCTTGCCCGCACCGGGTGGGCCCAGCAGGATGATTCGCATTGGTCTCTCCTTATCGTTGTAACGCGGCCTGGAACTCCGTGCGGTTCCGTTGTTCGCGGCCGCTACCCCTTGAATGGTGGCAGCTTCTTGTCGACAGCCACGTTGCGTAGCCGAACGTAGTCGGGCAGGCCATTGCGGTAGGGTGGCCAGTCCTCGCCCATGATCAATGGCTGCAGGTAGCGCCGTGCCGCTTCGGTGATGCCGAAGCCGTCGTCGGTGATGTAGTCGCGCGGCATCTTGGCCTCGACGTTCGCCACCTGCTCCAGCTCGACCGCACCGATGTCCCACTCATAGGGATCGTCGGCCAGTCGGCGGATGGTCGGCATGACCGCGTTGCGCCCCTCCAGCGCGAACTCGACCGCGGCGCGACCGACAGCCCATGCCTGCTCGACATCGGTGGCCGAGGCGATATGGCGCGCACTGCGCTGGAGGTAATCCGCCACGGCCCAGTGATACTTGTGCCCCAGTTCAGCCTTCACCATCTCTGCAAGCCTGGGCGCCACACCGCCCAACTGCACATGGCCGAAGGCATCGCGCGAGCCGCCCTCGGAGAGGAAATTGCCGTCGGCATCACGAACGCCCTCGGAGGCCACAATGGCACAGTAGCCATGACGTTTCACGCTGGCGTCCACACGCGCCAGGAAATCCTCGCGTTCGAAGGCGATCTCCGGGAACAGGATCATCTGCGGCGCGTCGCCCTCGTGCTCGGCGGCAAGGCCGCCGGCGGCAGCAATCCAGCCGGCGTGGCGACCCATCACCTCGAGGATGAAGACGCGGGTCGAGGTCGATGCCATCGACTCGACATCAAGGCCGGCCTCGCGGATGGAAGTTGCCACGTACTTGGCGACCGAACCGAAGCCGGGGCAGGTATCGGTGATCGGCAGGTCATTGTCGACCGTCTTGGGGATGCCGATGGCCGTGATCGGATAGTCGAGCTCCGCACCGATCTGCGACACCTTCCAGGCGGTGTCCTGCGAGTCGCCACCCCCGTTGTAGAAGAAATAGCCGATGTCGTGCGCGCGGAAGACCTCGACCAGGCGCTCGTATTCGGCGCGGTTGTCGGCGATGCCCTTGAGCTTGTGCCGGCAGGAGCCGAAGGCGCCGCCCGGCGTGTGGCGCAGCGCGGCAATGGCGGCATCCGATTCCCGACTGGTATCGATCAGGTCCTCGTGGAGTGCGCCGAGGATGCCGTCGCGGCCGGCATAGACAGTACCGATGTCATCAGGGAAGCGGCGGGCGGTTTCGATCACACCGGCGGCACTGGCATTGATGACTGCCGTGACACCGCCGGACTGGGCGTAGAACGCGTTCTTGCCGCTCATCAGCGCGAAATCTCCGGGTTGCGCCCGCCGGACCAGTCAACGGGCGTCGAAATTGTGCCGCACTGCGGTAGGGCTGTCACGGTCTCGCCCGGGTGGGCCCCCTGCGCCATCTCAAAAACCGAAGAACCGCCGCGAAGTGGCCGTGGTGGCGGCGGCAAGATCCGCCGGGTTGTCGCCGCGCGCACGGGCGACGGTGCCGAGGATGTGTGGCAGATGGCAGGGCTCGTTGCGGCGGCTGCGTGGCTTCGGCTTCAGGTCGCGCGGCAGCAGGTAGGGCGCATCGGTCTCCAGCATCAGGCGCTCGGTCGGCACGCGGTGGACGAACTGTTGCAGGTGGTGACCCCGGCGCTCGTCGCAGATCCAGCCGGTAATGCCGATGTGGCAGTCGAGGTCGAGGTAGGCCGCGAGCTCGTCCTCGGTGCCGGTGAAGCAGTGGACCACGATCGCCTGCAACTCCGCCCGATACGGCCGCAGGATGTCGATGAAGCGTTCATGGGCATCGCGTTCATGGGCGAACACGGGCAGCCCCGTGGCAACGGCCAGCTCCAGCTGCTGTTCGAACAGGCGCTCCTGCTCCGCGCGTGGCGAGAAGTCGCGGTTGAAATCGAGGCCGGCTTCGCCGACGGCGGCGACCAGCGGGTTTTCCGTCAGCGCGCGCAGACGGTCGACCACCCCCGGGCTGACACTCGCGGCCACGTGCGGATGTACGCCGGCGGTGGCGCGCATGCGCTCCGGATGGCGCCGCGCCAGGTCCAGTGCCTCGCGGCTGCCGGTCTCGTCGGCGCCGGTGATGACGAGACGTTGCACGCCGACCTCACTGGCGCGCGTCAGAACGGCCTCGAGGTCCGAGTGAAAGGCCTCGTGCGTCAGGTTTGCACCGATGTCGACAAGGTCCATTGCGCGAGGTCCGGAAGAGACAGGGCGAGCATGTTGCGGTGGGGCGCGCGGGAGTGCAAGAGGGTGGGGTGGGTGACCGGGCTGCTGTGATAACCTCGCGCCGAATCGCCCAAGGGCAAGCAGGGGCAAGCAGGGGCAAAGCCATGGCAAGTCAATCCGATTCCCCGCGGACCCCGCGTCCGACCGACCCGCAAGCGCTGTGGCAGGAAGCGGTGGGTGCATTCCAGCGCGGCGACCTCGCCGCCAGTGAGCGCGCGCTCGCGCCGCTGCTGGAACACCTGTCGCCGACCGGCGAGATGGACATCCTCGCCGGCCTCATCGCGCTGCAGCGCAATGATCCGAAAACCGCGGAACGCTATCTGCGGCGCGGCACCAAGCAGGCACCCGAGCGTCTGGAGGGGTGGATCGCGCTGGGCAATGCCCGCCTGCTGCGCGACAAGGCCGGGGAGGCGGTCGAAGCCTTCGCCGAGGCGGTTCGCCGAGCGCCCGACAATGCCGGCGCGCACAACAACCTGGGCATTGCCTACGAGACCATGGGGCGCTACGACCGCGCACTGACCGAGTTCGAACGCGCGTACGCGCTGCAGCCCGATCCCGGTGTCGACCTCAGTCGTGCGCGCTGCCTGGTGCAACTCGGTCGCGCCGAGGAGGCGCGCGTGCGTTACGCCGAGCTGGTCGCCGCGCACCCGCGCGAGGTCGGGCTGGCGATCGAGTTTGCCGAGCTGCTCGAGCGCAACAACGAGCTTGCGGAGGCCGAACGCAAGCTGCCCGGCGAAGCCGAAGTCACCGCCGCACCACTCCTGGCCCGGCGCAACGCACTGCTCGCGCGCCTGCAGGCACGCGCGGGCGAGCATGAGGCCGCACTGCATACGGTGACCACGGCACGCCAGCGCACGCGCGATGACACGCTCGGCTACCAGCAGGGCCAGTATCTCGACCGCCTCGGCCGTTACGAAGAAGCGGTGGAAGCGTTCACCGCGGCGAAC
>CAZJGZ010000024.1:14440-22933 GCA_964545695.1 uncultured Ectothiorhodospiraceae bacterium
CCCATCTTCCTCATCGGCCTGCCGCGCTCGGGCACAACACTCGTCGATCGCATGCTCGGCGCGCATCCCGGCGCCCAGGTGCTGGAAGAGTTCGAGGGCCTGCGCCTGGCCGAGGACGCGCTGGCCGCCGGTGAATCCGTGGCCACCGCACGTGCGGCCTGGCGCGAGCACATCGAGGGGCGCACGCAATTGACGCCGGGCGCGCGCATCATCGACAAGAACCCGCTGCATGCCGCCCATCTCGACACCCTGGCGCGCGTATTCCCCGATGCCCCGGTGGTGTTCGTTCTGCGCCATCCCTTCGACGCCGCGCTGAGCTGCTGGATGCAGGACTTCCAGCCCAACCCGGCCACGGTTCACTTTCTGGAACGCGCATCGACGGCGCGACTGTGTGCCGGCCTGCTGGAACTGATGCGGCAGTTCGAACGGGGCCGACCGGGGCAGGTGTCGCGCTTGCGTTACGAGGATCTGGTGGACGACTTCCGGGGTGAAGTCGGGCGCGTGCTCGATGCCGTCGGCCTGGGCTGGGATGACGCTGTCAGCGATTACGCCGCGCGTGCTGCCGACAGCGGCATGATCACCACGCCGAGCTACGACCAGGTCACGCGCGGCCTGTACACCAGCGCCGTCGAGCGCTGGCGCCATTATCGACCCTGGCTGGACGACTTTGCCGAACCGCTGGGGCTATTGACCGCGGCTTATGGTTACAGCGCTGACTGAGACGACATTTGGCGCCTGGCTGCGACGCGGCGCCTCTTGTCCAACTTAGGCCATTCGCACTTTCCTCGCGCCGGTCGGGGGCGCGGATCGAGTTTTGCGCAATCGAAGGCAGACAGGCTAGGATCACCCACCATTCCGCCGCGAGCGCTGCGTCCGCCGCGATCACTCCCCGACACGGGTTACCCCATGCACACGCGAATGCACAATCGCTACGCCTCTTTCCTCCTTGCAGCGGCGCTGCTCGCACTACCGGCACAGGTGCTCGCGGAGGCCGATGACGACCTGCAGGTGCTCGGCTGGATCGAGACGGTCGAGATCGGTGAACGCGGCTTCGGGCTCGATGCCAAGCTCGATACCGGTGCGGACAATTCATCCCTGCACGCGATCGATATCGAACTGTTCGAGCGCAACGACATCGACTGGGTGCGTTTCACGGTTGAACTCGACGATGGCGAGCATGGCGAGTTCGAGTATCCGCAGGAGCGTACCGCCCACATCCGCCGTGCGGCTGGCGGGACCGAGGATCGGCCGGTCATCAAACTCGGCATCTGCATCGGGACGATCCATCGCGAGGTCGAGGTAAACCTCACCGACCGCAGCGACCTGAGCTATCCCATGCTCATCGGCCGCAGCTTCCTGCGCGAGCACATCCTGGTCGACTCCGGGCCGAAGTACACCCACGACCCCGAGTGCGATGTCGACAACGGCAACTGGGTGGATGATGAATAATCGCCATCTGTTCGTTCTCGTTACCATCCTGATGGTGATCGGCCTCGGCATCTTTGCCTGGCGCGTGGTTGCTCTCGGCTATCCATTGCTCCCCGACGAGGGGGAACGGTTCTGGAACATCGAGGCGGCCATCGAATTCGAGGCCGAGGGGGACAGCGTGCAGGTGGAACTGCTGGTGCCGCACACACCGCCCGGCTTCTCCGTGTGGGACGAAAGCTTTGTTTCCCGCGGCTACGGACTGTCGACCCGCACCGATGACCAGGGCAACCGGCGGGCGGTCTGGTCCATCGGCGAAGCCGAAGGCGCGCAGAATCTCTACTACCGCGCGGTGACGGGCATCGTCGAACGCGAACCGCCGCCGCATCCGCTGGCGGACCCGGCCGCACCCGATCCACCCGATTTCGACCAGGCCGAGATCGCCGCCGCGGACTACCTGATCGAGGACATCGAGGCGGTATCCGCCGATGTACCGAGCTTCGTCAGCGAACTGATTCAGCGCTTGCGGGCGGATGAGCCGGACAAGGACCTCGAAGTCCTGCTTGGCGGCGATACGGAGCCCGCGCACCGGACCCGCCTGGCACGCGATCTGCTCCACCAGGCCGGCATCCCGGCCCGGCTCGCACGGGTGACGGAGCTGCCCGTCGATGGCGGCCGTCTCTCGCTGCAGACATGGCTGGAAGCACACGACCCGGACCAGGGCTGGGCCCTGTACGATCCGCGCACGGGCGAGCCCGGCCTGGCCGAGCGCCATCTCGTGTGGTGGTACGGCGACGATCCGCCGGTGCAGGTCGAGGGCGGGCGTCTGAGCGCGCTGACGGTCTCGGCAAGCCCGGTGGACGTCGATGCGCTGACGGCCTCGGACATCCGCGGCCAGCTGCTGGCGCCGGGCATCGAGCGCATCTCGCTGCAGAACCTGCCGGTACATGCACAGAACGTCTATCGCCTGCTGCTGCTGGTGCCCGTGGGCGCGCTTGTACTGGTGCTCATGCGCAATTTCATCGGCATCAAGACCTTCGGCACGTTCATGCCGATCCTGATCAGCCTCGCCTTCCGCGAAACCGGCGTGCTCTGGGGCGTGATCCTGCTCGCCATCATCGTCGGTGCGGGGCTCGGTGCCCGCATGTATCTCGAGCGGCTGCATCTGCTGGCCGTGCCACGCATCACGTCCGTGCTCGTCATCGTCATCATGGTCATGGCGGCCATGAGTCTGTTGAGCTACGAACTCGGCGTGGACCAGGGAGTCACCGTCGCGCTGTTCCCGATGGTGATCCTGGCCATGACCATCGAGCGCATGTCCGTGGTCTGGGAGGAGCGCGGGCCGGCTGAGGCCTTCCAGCAGGCCGCCGGCAGTCTGGTGGTCGCCGTACTCGCCTATCCCGTGATGTTCAACCCGTGGGTAGAGCATCTGGCGTTCGTCTTTCCGGAACTGCTCCTGGCCGTGCTGGCGACGGTGCTGCTGCTGGGACGCTACACCGGCTATCGGCTCACGGAGATCCACCGCTTTCGCGCCATGATGCAGGAGCGCGGCTGATGTTCGGCATTGCCCGTGCCATGCGCGCCCGCGGCATCATGGGCATCAACCGCCGCGCGGACTACACCCTGGGTTGGAATCCGCGCCATCTCTATCCGCTGGTCGATGACAAGCTGCGCTCCAAGCGCCTTGCCATCGATGCCGGCATTGCCGCGCCGGCACTGCTGGGCGCCATCGAGATCGAGCGCCACGCGCGCGATTTCCAGCGCTTTCTCGGCGAGCACGAGGATTTCGTCATCAAGCCGGCTCATGGTTCCGGTGGTGACGGTATCCTGGTGATTACCGGAACCGTGAACGAACGCTACCGCAAGGCGAATGGCACGGTCATCGAACCCTGGCGGGTATCGCGCCACATCTCGAACATCCTCAGCGGCATGTTCAGCCTCGGCGGGCAGTCCGACGTGGCCATGCTGGAAGCCCGCGTGGAACCGGATCCGCTGTTCGCCGAGATCAGTTATGAAGGCGTGCCCGACATCCGCGTAATCGTTCATCGCGGCATCCCGGTAATGGCCATGGTCCGCCTGCCGACCCGCATGTCGGACGGCAAGGCGAACCTGCATCAGGGGGCGATCGGAGTCGGCATCGACATGGCCACGGGGGTTACGACCCACGGCGTGTGCGACGAGCAATCCGTGGACGAGCACCCGGATACTGGTAAGCCGGTCAGCGGCGTCGCCATTCCCGAATGGGACAATCTCCTCTGGCGTGCGACCCGCTGCCAGGACATCACCGGACTGGGTTACATGGGCGTCGACATCGTGCTCGATGCCGAGCACGGGCCCCTCGTGCTCGAACTCAACGCCCGGCCGGGTCTGAATATCCAGATCGCCAACCGTGAAGGCCTGAACCGCAGGCTGGAGGCCATCCGCGATCTGACGGACCCGGAAAGCTGGTGTGCCGAAGACCGCGTGGCCTACGCCCGCGAACATTTCGGCGAGGCGTGAATCCCGGGTGATGCCCAATCGGAAATGGGGCCGTGCAAGCCAGTAATCTTGAGTAGTGATTTGCCGCAAGCAGCGGTCGGATCTCCAGTATTTTCCCTGGAATCCGTGCATCCGGATTGATCGAGATCAATGGCTGTTGCCGTTATTCTCGTTACGCTGGTGCGGTTCGGCTGCCGACGGAGGCAGCGCAAGGTTGCAGTGCGATGCGCTTGACCAGTCCCGCTTTCCACGACGGCGAGGCCATTCCCGCAGCCCATCGTGCGGCTCGCTTCAATGAACTGCCGCCGATGTGCATCGAGGATGTGCCGCCCAATACCGGCAGCCTCGCCATTGTCATCGAGGACGTGGACTCGCCACTCGGTGGTCATGTCACGCATTGGCTGGCGTGGAATCTGCCGCCGGACACTGCGTATGTCGATGCCGTCAATTTGCCTGGCGGTTGCTGCGTGGGCACGGACAGTTTCGGCAAGGTGGGCTACACCGGCCCGCTGGCGCTGGAGGGCCGGCACCACTTCCGCTTCCGTCTGCTGGCACTCGATACCCTGCTCGACCTGCCCACGGGCGCGCCGCGCCCGCTGTTCGATGCCGCCATCGAAGGGCATGTCCTCAGCGAGGCCGAACTGACCGGATACGTCGATCAATCCACGGATGACCGCGGCACGGTCTCCTGAGACCGGCATCGGCAACACGGGAGCGAGGCAGCATGACAGGTCGCACACGAGCATTCTTTGCCACCGTCAATCCGACGGTGTTCACGGCTTCCGCGATCATGGTCGTCGCCTTCGTCGGCTTCGGCGTGGTCTCCCCGGTCGTCGCGGGCGAGGTCTTCGGTACGGTCCAGGGTTTCATCACGGAGTATCTCGGCTGGACCTATCTGCTCGCCGTGAGCTTCTTCGTGGTCTTTCTCATCTGGCTCGGCCTCAGCCGTTATGGGCACATCCGTCTCGGCCAGCCCGAGGATCGGCCGCAGTTCGGTCTGCTCGCCTGGTTCTCCATGCTGTTCAGCGCCGGCATGGGCATCGGCCTGGTGTTCTGGAGCGTGGCCGAGCCGGTCCTCCACTACCAGTACCCGCCGGACGCCGACGGCGGTACGGCCGCCGCCGCGCGCGAGGCGATGATCTACACCTTTTTCCACTGGGGCCTTCACGCCTGGGCGGTGTATGTCGTGCTCGGCCTGTCCGTTGCCTACTTCAGCTTCCGCCACCGCCTGCCGCTGACGATTCGCTCGATCTTCTATCCGCTCCTCGGCGACCGCATTTATGGCCCGATCGGGCATGCCATCGACATCCTGTCGGTGTTCGGCACGCTGTTCGGCCTGGCTACCTCGCTCGGCTTCGGCGCCATGCAGCTCAACACCGGACTCAATGTGCTCGTCGGCATGCCGGTGTCGCATTACCATCAGGTCGGCATCATCGGTGCCATTACCGCGGTCGCCGTGTTCTCGGTAATCTCCGGGCTCGATCGCGGACTCAAGTGGATCAGCGTGTTCAACCTGGGCCTGGCCACCGTGTTCATGCTCTTCGTGCTGATCGCCGGCCCGACGCTTTTCAATCTGCGCTTCCTCCTCGACTCCACGGGCGGCTATCTGCAGAACATCATCCAGATGAGCCTCTACACCGATGCCATCGGCGGCGCCCAGTGGCAGAAGGACTGGACGATGTTCTACTGGGCGTGGTGGATCGCCTGGTCGCCGTTTGTCGGCATCTTCATCGCCCGCATCTCGCGTGGGCGCACCATCCGCGAGTTCATCGTCGGCGCGCTGGCGGTGCCGTCGCTGTTCGTGTTCCTGTGGATGGCGACCTTCGGCGGCACCGCGCTGCATCTCGAACTCTTCACCGAGGATGCCGGTATCGCCGCCGCCGTCGAGGAGGACACGACCGTCGCCCTTTACGTCACGCTGGCCGAGCTGCCGTGGGTCACGCTGTCATCGGGTATTGCCACGCTGCTGATCGCGACCTACTTCATCACCTCGTCGGCCTCCGGTACCTACGTCGTCGATGCATTGATTTCACGTGGCTCCAAGCACTCGCCCACGCGCCAGCGCGTGATCTGGGGCATTACCGAGGGCGCCGTAGCCGCCACGCTGCTCTATGTCGGCGGCGAGCGCGCGCTGGACAGCCTGCAGACCGCGTCGCTGACCGCCGGGTTGCCGGTTGCCGTCATCCTGGTGGTTGGGTGCTTCAGCCTGCTCCGCGCCCTGCATCGCGAGTATCTGGTAGAGGGCGTCCGGCCTCCCTGAATGGGGCGCGTGCTTGTCGACCAGTCCATCCACTGGCTGCGGCGGGTGGCGAATACGGGGGCATCCGTCGATGGCTTGTCCGTGATGCCACCAGCCGTCCAGTGCGGAAAATCCCGCAGTGCGGAAAATCCCGGGCACCGCGCTCGCCGGCCGACAGTCACTGGTGTCGTATATCCGGGCCGATCGCTATGCCGATGTTGCGGCGTGACGCTACCGCCCACTAGCGTGGCGGTCGAGCCTCATGCGTCGAAACGCCTGGCACCACGCGCAGGCCGAGGATGCGCTGCTGTTCGCGGCGGCTGCACCACAGATCCCAGCCGGCACCCGCGCCGAGCAGCACGAAACCGGCAAGTTCGGTCAGGAAGCGGTAATCGATCAGCAGGGCATAGCCGATCACTGCCGTGCCGACGCCGGCGCTGATGGTCGGCCCCCACTGGCGGTGGCGGCGGCGCCCGGCGACCACGACGGCCGCGGCGAGGGCGGCGAAGACGAGGATGGCCCCGGCCCACGCCGTATCGTTGAGGCCGATGCCCAGACCGGACATGGCCAGCAGACCCATGACCAGCAAGGTGCCATAGCAGGCCGTGAGTGCGAGGAACAGGCTGGTCACTCCGGCAAGACCGCGGCGCCGGACCATGCGGCCGACACGGCGTGGGTCGGCGCGGCGGAACCACTGTCGCAGGCGCGATGGCGCCGTCTCGCCGCGCTCCATGGTGAGCTCCATCGAGCGTGCGCCGAAGCCGGCTGCCACTTCGCGCGTTTGCGCGCTGGGGCTGTGGGCGAAGTAGTCGAACTCGCGCAACACACGCACGTTGTCGAACCCGGCGTCCGCGAACATCGCCTTCAATTCGTCATCGACGGTGGCGCCGACGACGCACTCCACCCACAACCGTGGATCGGACTCGCAGTCGACCGTCACCGGGCGGCGAATCACGACATCGGCAAGCTGCAATCGGCCACCGGGACGCAGCACGCGGAACATCTCGCCGATCGCACGGCGCTTGTTCGGAACGAGGTTGAGCGCGCCATTGCTGGTGATGACATCGAAGGATTCATCGGCGAAGGGCAGGGCCTCGGCACCACCCTGTACGACGTCGATATTCTCCACGCCGGCGGCATCGGCCTCCCCGCACAGTTTGCGGGCCATGGCCCAGGTCAGGTCGAGGGCGGTGACACGCCCTTGCGGCCCGGTTCGGCGGGCGGCAAGGAGCGTGTCCACGCCAGCGCCGGCGCCGAGATCGAGAACACGATCGCCCGTGCCGATGAGGTCCGCGCGCGTGGGGTGGCCGACACCGGCGAAGGACGCGACAACAGGTTCGGGCAGGTTATCGAGATCGATCTGCGGATAGCCCAGCACCGAGCAGGCGTCACGGCCGACGGGGAAGTGGAATTCCGACCACGGCCGGTCTGCGACGGCGGTGTACATCGACTGCACCGCGTCGAAGATCTGTTCCCGTGAATAGCCGAGGATGGCAACCATGTCATCCGCCCCCTCCGGCGAATGGTCCATGCGGTTGCCACTGCCGTCAACGTTGTCATGACGAGGTGTCAGCGCAAAGTAGAAATGTCCCCTTCTCGGAGTAGATATCAGCGGGTTTCGGCACGCGCCAAATCCCGTAGGTGCGCTTTGCGCCGCAGGCGCAACGCGCACATGAACGTGGCAAGGGCGCCGAACGCCCGTGCGCATTGTCCCGCTGGTGCGGGCCAAGGCGCACCTACAAGGAGCACCTGCGGTATGGCGCACGGTGTCGGGGTGGTCCGCAGGCGTGAGTCCACGTCCGGGTGCCGCGGTCCGACTCAGAAGTCGTCGAGCAGGGCTCGCACCCGTGAACGCAGGCGTTCCGGTGCCTTGGTCGACACGCTGTCGGCCACACGTGCGCGCAGGCGCTTCTCGAACTCCGCGCGGGTGAAGCAGTCGCGGCAGTGCTGCAGGTGCCGGTCGATGGTCTCCCGCGGGACGTCCACGAGTTCGCCATCGAGATAGGCGAACAGCCGCTCGATGACCTCTTCGCAGGAGATTTCTTGGTCGTGGCTCATGACTCGTCATTATCCGGGTTGCGATCCGGATTGCCATCAGGGCAATCCACAACGGTTGCGAGTCCCGCATCCCGCGCCTGTTCCCAGAGCGCACGCTGCAGTAGCGAGCGCGCACGGCTCAGGCGCGAGCGGACGGTGCCTACGGGGATGTCGAGCATCTCGGCCACCTCGCGGTAGGTATGCCCCTGGACTTCCACGAGCACCACGGCGATGCGGAAATCATCCGCCAGTTGATCCAGCGCGCGCTGGATGTCTTCGCGCAACAGCCGGTTGAGGAACTCGTCCTCGGGTGT
>CAZJGZ010000025.1:0-18440 GCA_964545695.1 uncultured Ectothiorhodospiraceae bacterium
CACTAGCCCCTCTCCCCTGCAAGGGGAGAGGGGTTGGGGTGAGGGGTGCGCTGCTCGTGCGCACACGGGTGTTTGGCGTCCCCAAGGGGATTCGAACCCCTGTTGCCGCCGTGAGAGGGCGGAGTCCTCGGCCACTAGACGATGGGGACTTTGATCTGTTCTCAGGCCGAACCTGAGCAACTTCTGCCGGGGCACCCTAGTCCATTGAGCACCAACGCTGCATTGTACCAAGCGCCTGTCGGCGCTGCCCAAGGGGATTGCTCGGCCCATCCATGGGCCGAGCCCTTCGGGTTCGCTGCGCTCACGCAAAATCGCTCCCGGCGATTTTGTCGAACCCCTGTTGCCGCCGTGAGAGGGCGGAGTCCTCGGCCACTAGACGATGGGGACTTTGATCTGTTCTCAGGCCGAACCTGAGCAACTTCTGCCGGGGCACCCTAGTCCATTGAGCACCAACGCTGCATTGTACCAAGCGCCTGTCGGCGCTGCCCAAGGGGATTGCTCGGCGAGCGGGATGGTAACGCTTCCGCCCCTGCAGACCAAGGACGGAGCGTCGTGCCGCGTTCCGTCGACCAGCCCGGTCGGTCTTTTGCTCGCGTCGACCCGCCGCTGTAGGGTGTCGTGGAATGCCGATGAATCGCCGAGGAGAGCAAACATGCGCTGGGAACGGAATGATGCCGCACTGGAGATTGCCGAGGGCGACATTACCGCCCAGGAAGTCGATGCCGTGGTCAATGCGGCGAACAGCGAGCTGGCACCGGGCGGTGGTGTCGCCGGTGCGATCCACAAGGCGGCGGGCAAGGAACTGTGGGAGGCCTGCCGTTTGCTCGGCGGTTGCGGCACCGGTGAAGTGAAGATCACTGAGGGCTTTGCCCTGCCGGCGCGCTGGATCATCCACACCGTCGGACCGGTCTATGGCCAGGATGAACCGGCGGCAGAACTGCTCGCTCAGTGCTATCGCGCGAGCCTGGAATGTGCCGACGAAGCCGGGGCCGGATCGCTCGCCTTCCCCGCGTTGAGTACCGGCGTGTTCGGCTATCCGGTCGAGGAAGCGGCGGAAGTCGCCATAGAGACCCTGCTTACCGAGATGCCGCGCTGCGAGCAGACGCGGCTGGTTCGGCTCGTACTGTTCTCGGCGGATGACGCGGAAACCTTCCGCGCGGCTGCCGGGCGCCTGGCGCCGGAACACGGCTGGCAAGCAGCAAGCTGAGATCTTACCGCCCGGCGGGTAATTCCCCGAGCTTGTCGAGCTCTTCCACCAGGGGTCCGAGCCATTCGCGATAGGGCTCGGCGAGGCCGACAAAACGGCGGTCCAGCCGGCTGCGGCCGATCTGTTCGTGGCCCGGCGACGCAATGCGCGCCTCTTCCTCGGGCGGTGCCAGGGCCGATTCCCAGGACAGCCCGGCCAGATCCAGCACACGCCGTGTAACCCCCTCTTCGTCGCCGACCAGCTCTTCGTAGCTGATTCGGGTCACTCGATCGCCGAGAATTCCCTCCCAGAAATCCATCAACTGGTGGTGTTGATGGATCGCATGGGCGATGTCGCGCAGCGAGGTGTCCCAGCCGTCCATGGACGGGAAGAACTTGGCGTACAGGGCAAAACCGAGGTCGAGCGGATCGCGCCGGATGAACACGAACTTCGCCTGTGGCGAGGTGGCGGCGAGAAAACCGAGAAAACGGAGATTCGCCGGACGCGTGTCGGTCTGGTAGCGCGCACCGGCGGCTTCATGATCGCGCTGCGCCTGCGCCTGCTGCAGTGCGTGACGCACCGTGTCGTCACCGCGCCGGAACAGTTCGACCACGGGCTGCCCGGTCTGCTCTTCCGCGGTATGCAGCAGGTCGCCGATGATCCCGCGCTCGAACCCCGCGGCAACCTCGGAGTGCTGGTCGAGGATGGTCTCGAGCGAGGTCTTGCCGGAGCGCGGCAGGCCCATGATCCACAGCGGCGTCACCTCGCCGTCGATCGCGAACTGGTCCGCCACCTCGGACAGTTTTTTCGGGAAGCGGCGGATGGTGGCGTCAGTGCGCTTCTGAACCTGCTGCCGGCTCCAGAGGCGGTTGCGCGCCTGCAGCACACTTCGCGCGATCCGGTTGCCCTCCTCGTAGTGGCGAAAGGCCGTCTCGTACTCCCCACCACGATCCAGCAGTTGAGCCAGCAGGTGCTGCATCTGGGCGCGCTCCTGGCTGTCTTCGCGCCTGCGCTCCAGCACCCGCTGCGCGCCATCGATGGCCATATCGCGCAATTCCAGCAGGCCCTCGGTAACGACCACTTCGACCGCATCCGACGTTGGCTGTTCACGGGCCAGCTCCTCGCGCAACAACGCCAACGCGTAATCACGGTTGCTGCCCGCATTCGCCTGTGCGGCGAAGGTGCGCAGCTTCGGGTCACCGGGGAATCGCCGCAACAGCGCCTCCGCCTCGTTGCGCGCCTCCAGCAGGCGACCATCACGCACGAGCGTTCGCACCAGCCCGCGGGCCGCTTCGAGGCAATCGCGATCGACCTTGAGCGCATCACGGTACTTGCGCCGGGCGTCGACCATCTCGCCCGCGGCGTCCAGCGCATGCGCGAGGAGCCAGTGGTGCTCAACCGCCTGCGGGGCCAGGCGCGCGGCTTCCTTGAGCGCATTGATGGCGGAGTAACGGATACCGAGCTGGTGCGACACCCAGCCGTAATGGCGCGCGTAGTCGGCATTGCCCGGCTTGAGCCGGTGGGCCTGCTTGAAGCACCGGCGCGCGCCGACCAGATCACCGGTCTGCGCGCGCGCCATGCCGACAAGATTATGGTGGACCGCTTCGGCCTCGGGATGCTGGGTCAGGCGCCCGCCCAGCTTGACCACGCTGGCCAGATCCCCCTTGTTGTAGAGCTCGTTGCAGCGTTGAGCCAGTTGTTGCAGCGATTCCGCCACGATCCCGTCTCCCGTGTCAGCCGCCGTATTGCGGGCGCAGGCGCGCGAGTATAGGCGACCGCCGGGGGGCTCCGAAACTGCCGCGATCGGCTGCGGCCTCGCTTGAGCGGGATGAATCCGTCACAATCGGGCTTTGGGCAACGCAGTGGAGAGGCAGCATGGACATCGAGGGAGTGCGCGACGCCTATCGGCGCTACGGCAGACGCTACGATCTGGTGTTCGGTGCAATCTTCCATCAGGGGCGCCGAACGGCCATCGAACAGATGGACATCCAGCCCGGCGATCACGTCCTGGAGGTCGGGGTGGGCACCGGCCTGTCGCTGCCGGAGTATCCGCAAGGGGTGCACGTCACCGGCGTTGACCTGTCGCCGGAAATGATTGAGCTGGCACGGGCCCGGGTCGAGCGCATGGAGTTGCCGAATGTCACGCTGGCGGAAATGGACGCCAGTAACATGAACTTCTCCGACGGCTGCTTCGACCACGTCGTGGCCATGTACGTGCTGTCGGTCGCGCCGGAGCCCGAACAGGTCATGAACGAAATGCGGCGCGTATGCCGCCCCGGCGGACAGCTGTTCGTGGTCAACCACTTCCGCCACCAGAACCCGGTCATCCGCACCTGTGAAAAGGCGCTCGCGCCGCTGTCGCGCTTCGTCGGCTTCCGCCCCGATTTCGCCCTCGACGAATTCGTCGAACGCAACGACCTGAACGTGCTTGAAACCCGTCAGGTCAACTTGTTCGGTTACTGGACCATGCTGCGCGCCAGCCGCGATCCGCGCTCGCAACTGGAACACGCTGCCTGAGCGGAACCGCGCTCGCCCCCGCGAACGCGGACCGCGCGACCGTCAACCGGCCTTCCTGCGATCCCGCACCGACTGTGCGATCTCCCGCAGCAGCCCCTCGGTCCGGTCCCAGCCCATGCAGGCATCGGTAATGCTCTGGCCGTAGACCAGGTCATCGCTGTCACCGGACTGCTTGCCCTCGACCAGATGGCTTTCCAGCATCATGCCGAAGATCCGCCGGTCGCCCCGGCCGATCTGCTTGGCGATATCCCGCGCCACGTCGGCCTGCCGATCCGGCTTCTTGCGTGAGTTGGCGTGGCTGGCATCGATCATGATGCGCTCGGGCAGACCGGCCGCGCGCAGCTGCTCGGCCGTGTCGTCAACACTGGCGGCGTCGTAGTTCGGCTGCTTGCCGCCGCGCAGGATCACATGGCAGTAGGGATTGCCGGTAGTCGACACGATCGCCGACTGGCCCTCGCGCGAAACGCCGAGGAAATGGTGCGGCTGCGAGGCCGAGCCGATCGCATCCACGGCAATCTGGATATTGCCGTCGGTGCCATTCTTGAACCCGACCGGGCACGACAGGCCCGAGGCCAGCTCGCGGTGCACCTGGGATTCCGTCGTGCGCGCGCCGATCGCACCCCACGACACCAGGTCGGCGACGTACTGCGGACTGATCAGATCGAGATACTCCGTACCCACGGGCAGATCCATTTCCGCCAGATCGAGCAACAACTGACGCGCAGTCTGCAGACCGTCGTTGATGCGGAAGCTGCCGTCGAGGCCGGGATCGTTGATCAGGCCCTTCCAGCCAACGGTGGTGCGCGGCTTTTCGAAGTAGACCCGCATGACGACCATCAAGTCATCGGCCAACTCCTCCCGCACGGCCTGCAGCCGGCGTCCATAGTCACGCGCGGCATCCGGGTCGTGGATCGAACAGGGGCCGACGACCACGACCACGCGATCGTCCTCGCCGTCCATGATGCGCTGCACGGCATCGCGTCCGTTGTGGACAACCTCGCTGGCGTGGTCGCTCACCGGCGTCATGTCGCCCGGCGCAACCAGCTCCTTGATCGCCTTGATCCGAATATCACCGGTCTGATGTTTCATTGCCTACCTCGATCGTTGTGTTCCAGGAATTCATTATTCAGTCTCAACCGGCGCGCGCCGCCCGGTCATCGACCGCGGCACGCAAACCGTCGACGAGCGCACGCACCTCGGCATGACGCGTCTTCATCGCCGCCCGATTCACGATCAGGCGGCTGCTGATGTCGGCGATCGTTTCATAGGGCGCCAGCCCGTTGGCCCGCAGCGTATTGCCGGTATCGACCAGATCCACGATCCAGTCGGCCAGTCCCACCAGCGGCGCCAGCTCCATCGATCCGTAGAGCTTGATGATCTCGACCTGACGCCCCTGGGCGGCGAAGTGGCGGCGCGTGCTGCGGACGAACTTGGTCGCCACGCGCGGCCGTCGCGGCGGCTCGGGCGGCGGCTCCGCGGGACCGGCCAGCATCAGCCGACAGCGGGCAATGCCGAGGTCCAGCGGTTCGTACAGGCCGGCGCCACCATGCTCGATGAGCACATCCTTGCCGGCAACACCCAGTGCGGCCGCACCGTGGTGCACATAGGTGGGCACATCCGTCGCCCGCACAACCACGATCTCCACATCGTCGCGGTTGGTCGGGATCACCAGGCGTCGGCTGCCCTCCGGATCCTCGGTCGGCTCAATGCCCGCCGCGGCAAGCAGCGGCAGGGTCTCGTCCAGGATTCTGCCCTTCGACAGGGCAATGGTCAGCGGCCGCGTCATGGCATCCACCTCACGCCGGCACCCGGCGAATGGTGGCACCGAGCTGAGACAGCTTTTCCTCGATGCATTCATAGCCGCGGTCGATGTGATAGATCCGGTCCACGGTCGTCTCGCCGCGCGCGACCATGCCGGCCAGGATGAGACTCGCCGAGGCGCGCAGGTCCGTCGCCATCACCGGCGCGCCGCGCAGATAGTCGACGCCCTTGATGATCGCGGTGTTACCTTCGATGCGCGCATTGGCCCCCATGCGCTGCATCTCCTGGATGTGCATGAACCGGTTCTCGAACACGGTTTCGGTAATGGTACCCGAGCCCTCGGCGACCGCGTTCAGCGCGGAAAACTGCGCCTGCATGTCGGTGGGGAAGGCCGGAAACGGCGCGGTGCGCACATGCACCGATCGCGGCCGCCGTCCATCCATGCGCAGGCTGATCCAGTCATCGCCGGTATCGATGTGCGCGCCCGTCTCTTCCAGCTTGAGCAAGACGGCATCCAGCGTCTCCGGGGCCGTGTTGCGTACCGTGACGTTGCCACCACTCATGGCACCGGCCACCAGGAAGGTGCCGGTCTCGATCCGGTCCGGCAGCACCCGGTAACGCGTACCGGACAGCGAACGCACGCCCTCGATGACCACGCGATCCGTGCCGGCACCCGACACCTGCGCGCCCATCTTGTTGAGGAAGTTGGCCAGATCGACCACCTCGGGCTCGCGGGCCGCGTTCTCGAGCACGGTCGTACCCTCGGCGAGGGTCGCTGCCATCATCAGGTTTTCCGTGCCGGTCACGGTCACCGCATCCAGCACGAAACGGGCACCGCGCAGGCGCTTGCAGGTCGCGTGGATGTAGCCTTCCTCGACCCGCACATCGGCGCCCATAGCGCGCAGGCCATCAAGGTGCAGATTGACCGGCCGCGAGCCGATGGCGCAGCCACCCGGCAGCGAGACCACGGCCTTGCCGTGGCGTGCGAGCATCGGCCCCAGCACAAGGATCGACGCGCGCATCGTCTTGACCAGATCGTAGGGCGCATAGCACTCGCGGATCTGGCGGCTGTCGACCTCGATGTTGAGCCGCTCGTCGATGACCAGATGCACACCCATGCGTCCCAGCAGGGACATGGTGGTGGTCACATCGTTGAGATGCGGCACGTTCTCGACGGTGACGATGCCGTCCGCGAGCAGCGTGCCGGCCAGGATCGGCAGCACGGCATTCTTGGCCCCGGACGCGCGCACCTGGCCGCTGAGCGGCTCGCCGCCGGAGATGATCAGCTTGTCCATCGGCGTCCCAGTGGCTGCGATTCCACGCGCAAAGCCGGGGATTGTACGCGATCAGGGGCTATTGCTGCAGGTCCCGTGCTAGTCGGCAATACTCGCCCGTCAGCCGCTGGCGGCCGAATCAACCCGCATCGATATCCGGCACCTCGGCCTCGCCGCGGTCATTCTTCTCGCGCAAGTCCGCGATCAGGCCGTCGATGCCCTCGCGATTGACCAGGGTGCTGAAGCCGGAGCGGTAGGTCGTCACCAGGCTGATGCCATCGACGATGACGTCGTAGAGCTTCCATGCACCGCCGGTGTAACGCAGGCCGTAATTCACCGGAATCGACGAGCCGTCGCGCTGCACGACCCGGGAGCGCACTTCGACCCGATCGTCGTGGTCGCTCGCTTCCAGCGGCAGGAACTCGACCTGCTGGGCGTCGTAGTCGTCCACCTGTTCCAGTGCGGCGGAATAGGTCCGCACGATCATCTGCCGGAATTCCTCGACCAGCGCACGCTTCTGGTCGTCGTCCGCGCTGCGCCAGTGGCGACCGACCGCCAGGCGCGTCATGGTGACGAAGTCCAGATGCGGCTTGACCAGGTCATTGACCTTCTCACGGATCGCATCCGCGTCGATCCCGCCGGATTCCTGCTGCTCCCTGAGAACATTCAGGAGTTCGCTGGTCGTGTCCTGCACCAGCGTCCGGGCATCCTCGGGATCGGGCGTATCCTCGGCCACCACCGTTGCGGGCATCAGCGCCACGGTGAGCACAAGAGCCATGGCCAGCGCGGTGGACCATGCGCGCACGGCGAAAACTGCGTTCGACGACATCATCAGATCTCCTTGCAACCCGGCAGCCTGCGGGAGTCAGGCAACAGTTCCGCCGCGAGGTTCCCCTCCCGCTGGCGGACTTGTTGCCTCGCGGCGGTGCTCACACACGTGGGAGCGAACACCAATCGTTCCAATATTCTGGGCTTCACCACCAACCCGCTTCATTCTACCGTGCCGCCACCCCCGAAGTAATCAGCTGCCGCCCGATCGCGCGGTCCATGGTGCCCACGCAACCAAGGATGGCCGCAAAGCGGTGGGGTGTCTGTGCGATCCCGACCTTCCCCGAATCGCGCAGGCTGCTAAGATTCGCGCGTCTGCCCACCGAACGCACGGAGCATCCGCATTGCGCTCACGCCACAGCAACATCCATCCAGCGGCACGCCATGGCCTGCCACTCGCGCTCCTCGGCCTGGCCATCGCGCTAACCGGTTGCGCCTCGACCACGCCCGGCGATCCGCTGGAGCCGATGAACCGGCAGATCCACACCTTCAACGAAACCGTCGACCGCACCGTCCTGCGCCCCGTGGCCCAGGCGTACGACGACAATGCGCCGCGCGTGGTCAATCGGGGCGTGAGCAATTTCTTCAACAATCTCAACGACTTCACGGTGCTGGTCAATACAACGGCGCAGGGCCGCGGCGGCGATGCGGCGGGCACCTTCTACCGCGTGATCATCAATACCACGGTCGGCCTGGGCGGCCTGGTCGATGTCGGCGCGGTCACGGGTCAGCGCAAGCGCCAGGCCGACTTCGGACAGACCCTGGGCAAGTACGGCGTCCGTGCCGGCCCCTACCTGGTGATCCCGTTCCTCGGACCCAGCAATTTTCGCGACGCGCCCGCACGCTACGTCGATTTCCGCACCAATCCACAGTATTACACCGACATCGTCAAATACCCTTACACCCTGACGGTGCTGGATGTCATCGATACCCGAGCCTCGCTGCTCGGTGCCAGTTTCATGTTCGAACAGGCCGACGCGACCGACCCCTATGCCTTCATGCGTGACGCCTGGAGTCAGCGCCGGGCCAACTTCGTCCATGACGGCAACCCGCCGCCGGGTGAGGTCCCCGGCGAAGCGGACGACGACTTCGACCCCTTCGATGACGAGGGCGACGACGACCTGTTCGACTGAGCCGAGACCGGATCATGCTGTCCGCCTCCATCGCCGCTGTCATTATCGGCCTCGCCACACTGGTCTGGGGCGCGGACCGTTTTGTCCTCGGCGCTTCCGCGACCGCGCGCAGCGCCGGCATCTCGCCCCTGCTCATCGGCCTGATCATCATCGGTTTCGGCACCTCCGCCCCCGAGATCCTCGTGGCCACGCTCGCTTCGTTGCAGGGCAATCCGGCGCTCGGCATCGGCAACGCGATCGGCTCGAACAT
The DNA here is from genome assembly GCA_964545695.1 of uncultured Ectothiorhodospiraceae bacterium. Taxonomy (GTDB): domain Bacteria; phylum Pseudomonadota; class Gammaproteobacteria; order XJ16; family Halofilaceae; genus Halofilum. The sequence goes on from CAZJGZ010000025.1 coordinate 8,950, forward strand.
TGCCAACATCGCCCTGATCGTCGGCATCGCCGCACTGATCCGCCCCCTGACCAGCGGTTCCTCCATCCTGCGCCGCGAGCTGCCGTTGCTGTTCGCCGCCACCGCCCTGGCCGCACTGCTGATGCTCGATGGCGGGCTCGGCCGCTTCGAGGGCGTACTGCTGCTCACCGGGCTGATCGCGGTCACCTACCTGCTCGCCCGGCAGGCGCGCGAGACACCGCCCGCGGACGACCCGCTGGCAACCGGACTGACCGAACAGTTACCGCCCGCCATGCCCCTGCGGACCGCGCTGGCCTGGACCGGCATCGGTCTGGTCGTGCTGCTGATCAGCTCGCACGCGCTGGTGTGGGGGGCGGTCAACATCGCCCACGCCCTCGGCATCAGCGAGCTGATCATCGGTCTCACCGTCGTTGCCATCGGCACCAGTCTGCCCGAGCTGGCCACGGCCATCGCCAGCGCCCTCCGTCGCGAGCACGAGCTCCTGCTCGGCAACATCATCGGCTCCAACCTCTTCAACACCCTGGCGGTGCTCGGCCTGCCCGCCCTGCTGCACCCCAGCGTGCTCGATGCCGAAGTCCTCACGCGCGACCTGCCCGTGATGGGGCTGCTCACCCTCGCCTTCACCGCCATGCTCATGCATCGGCCCGGCCAGCAGGGGCGCATCAATCGGCTGGAGGCAGCAATGCTGCTCGGGTTCTTCGGCGGCTACATGCTGTGGCTGTTCACCAGCCTGTAGCTGGTCCGCGGGGACACCGCGATGGCACGGCCCGCCCCACTCGCCGCCTGATGTGAGAAGATCATGCCTGTCGATTGACCGGGACCTTCGCAGCCGTGCGCGCAACCACACCACTCGCCGATGATGACCGCCAGCGCCTGCGCGAGCTCGGCACCGCCGTGATCCGCACCGCAGCCGAGGCCATCGCCGGGCTCGTGGCGCGAATGGACGAACGCTTCGCCGATGCCTGCGCGACCATCCTCGACTGCCACGGCCGCGTGGTGGTGCTGGGCATGGGCAAGTCCGGGCATATCGGCGGCAAGATCGCCGCCACCCTGGCCAGCACCGGCACGCCTGCGTTCTTCGTCCATCCGGGCGAGGCCGGGCATGGTGATCTCGGCATGGTCATCCCCGGCGACGTGGTGATCGCACTGTCCAACTCCGGCGAGACCGACGAGATCCTCAATCTCCTGCCCATGCTCAAGCGCCAGCAGATCCCGCTGATCGCGCTTACCGGCCGCCCCGACTCCACGCTCGCCGAGGCAGCAAGCGTCCATCTCGACATCGGCGTGGCCGCCGAAGCCTGCCCGCTCGGCCTGGCCCCCACGGCAAGCACCGCCACCACCCTGGCCATGGGCGACGCCCTGGCCATCGCCCTGCTGGAACAGCGCGGCTTTACTGCCGAGGACTTCGCCCGCTCCCACCCCAGCGGCCGGCTGGGCCGACGCCTGCTGGTGCACGTCGGGGACATCATGCTCACCGGCGACCGCCTGCCGCAGGTGCACCCGAATGCCTCGTTCCGCGACGCGCTGGTCGAGATGACCGACAAGGGCCTGGGCATGACGGCGATCGTCGACGCCAATGGTCACGTCGCCGGCGTCTTCACCGACGGCGATCTGCGCCGCACGCTCGACCAGCGGCTCGACCTGCACGCCACCGCCATCGGCGATGTCATGACGGCGGGCGGGGTCACGGTCGGCGCCGAGCTGCTGGCGGCCGAGGCCGTGGCGCTGATGGAGGAACACCGCATCAACGCCCTGCTGGTGGTGGACACCGACGAACGCCTCGTCGGCGCCCTCAACATGCACACCCTGTTGCGCGCGGGGGTGGTCTGATGAGCGCGGGTGAACCCGACACCGTCGTCATGCCCCCCGCCGCACGCACGCGGGCCGAAACCGTGCGCCTGGCCGTGTTCGATGTCGACGGCGTGCTCACCGACGGCCGCATCACCCTTGGCGACGATGGCTACGAGTACAAGACCTTCCATACCCATGACGGCCACGGTCTGCGCATGCTGGCCGGCGCCGGCATCGAGCTCGCTGTCATCACCGGCCGCTCGTCGACCCTGGTCGCCCGCCGCATGGAGGAACTCGGCATTCGCCACGTCATCCAGGGCCGGCGCGACAAGGCCGCGGCACTGGCAGAACTGCTGACCCGTCTGGCCGTGCCGGCCGACGCCACGGCCTACATCGGCGATGACGATGTCGATGTGCCCGCGCTGCGGCGCGTCGGCCTCGCCATCGCCGTGGCGAATGCCAGCACGCTGGCGCGGACCCACGCCCACTGGATCACCTCGACCCGTGGCGGCGACGGCGCCGCGCGCGAAGTCGCCGAAGGCCTGCTCGACGCCCAGGATCGCCTGGCTGCAAGCCGGGCGCAGTGGCTGGAATAGGCCCCCGTGCGTATCGGCCCCATCATTACCCTGCTGCTGATCACGCTCGCGGCCAGCGCGCTCTGGTGGCTCGAGACCCTGCGCCACACGGAGCCGGTGGTGACCGCCGATCCCGCCGAGCGCCACGCGCCCGAGGCCTACTTCGTGCACTTCCGCGCCCGGGCATGGGCTGAAGAAGGCCTCCCCCGCCATGTCACGCACGGCGAGCGCATGACCCGCTTCACCGATGATCGCAGCAACGAGGTCGAGCAGCCCGAGATCCACTACCGCGATCCGGTCGGGCCGCCCTGGTACGTGGTCAGCGAGCGCGGCCGTGTCGACGCCGATGGCGACCGGATCGACCTGACGGGCAACGTGGTCGCCACGCGCGGCGTGGATGCACCAGACCCCCTCATTCTGCACACCGACGCTTTGCAGATCCGGCTCGGCACCGGCCGCGCCACCACCGATGATCCCGTCGATGTCTTCACCACCGGCTCGCGGGTACACTCCGTCGGCATGACTGCCACCTTCGACAGCGGCCTGGTGGAACTGCACAGCAATGTCCGGGGACACCATGATCCAGCCTCGTCCACGCCCTGACCGCCCGCTGAAGGGCCGGCCCGGCGCATGCGTCCTGTTCCTCGCCGCCGCCCTGACCGTCGCACTGCCGGTATCCGCGGGCGAGCTCGGGCGCGATGAACCCGCCACCATCGAATCCGACCGCGCCGAGCTCGACCGCGAGCAGGGCGTATCGCGCTATTTCGGCAACGTCGAATTCGTCCAGGGCGACCTGCGCATTACCGGTGAGCGCATGGACATCCAGGCGCCCGATGGCAACCTGCGGCGCGCCGAGACCGAAGGCGACCCCGCACGCATATTCCACGTCACCGCCGAGGGCGAGCGCATCCGGGCCCGCGCCCAACGCATCGTCTACGAACCCGACGTGCCGCGCGTCACGCTCACCGGCTCGGCCGAGGTCGAACGCGGCGGCGACCGTTTCCGCGCCGGGCGTATCGCCTATGCGCCCGACACCGGCCGCGTCGATGCCGAACGTGACGACGGCGAGCGCGTCAGGATCACGATCCAGCCCGAGACCATGAACGGCGACGACGAAGCCGAAAACGGAGACGACAACCGGGATGAGTGAGCTCGCCGCGCACGAACTCGCCAAGAGCTATCGCCGCCGCCGGATCCTCGCCGGCGTCTCCATCAATGTGAACAGCGGCGAGGTCGTGGGGTTGCTGGGTCCCAATGGGGCCGGCAAGACCACCTGCTTCTACATGGTGGTCGGCCTGATCGCCGCCGACAGCGGGCGCATCGAGCTCGACGGCAACGACATCACCCACCTGCCCATGCACGCACGCGCCCAGCGCGGTGTCGGCTATCTGCCGCAGGAGGCCTCGGTATTCCGCAAGCTGAGTGTGGCCGACAACATCATGGCCATCCTCGAAACCCGCAGCGACCTTGACCGCGCGGCGCGTCGAGACCGGCTGGAGGCCCTGCTCGGCGAACTGCAGATCACCCACATTCGCGACAACATCGGGATCAGCCTCTCGGGTGGCGAACGCCGCCGCGTCGAGATCGCCCGAGCGCTGGCCGCCGAACCACGCTTCATCCTCCTCGACGAGCCCTTCGCCGGCGTCGACCCCATTTCCGTGGTCGAAATCCAGCGCATCGTGCGCCACCTGGCCGAGCGCGACATCGGCGTGCTCATCACCGATCACAACGTGCGCGAGACCCTGGGCATCTGCAGTCGCGCCTACATCCTCGCCGAGGGCGAGGTCATCGCCAGCGGCACGGCCGACGACATCCTCGCCCACGACCGCGTCCGCGAGGTCTACCTCGGCGAGGGTTTCCGCCTGTAAGGCTTGATCACGATCTCTCGCAGAGCCGCAGCGCTCGCGGAGAGGGCTTGACCACGTCGGATGCACCGGCATCGTGGGGTCGTTCGCCGCCCCGAAACCGCAGCGCGAAAGGTCTCGCACGCAAATTTCGCGCCACCCTGCATAGCCGCCCGGAAATGCAGTACCATGCTCTTATGAACCGGCTCATGGCACGCATTACGGCATGAAGCAATCTCTCCAGCTCCGCCTCGGTCAGCAACTGACCATGACGCCGCAACTGCAGCAGGCGATCCGGCTGCTGCAACTGTCCTCCCTCGATCTCCATACCGAAATCCGCGAAACCCTCGAAGCCAATCCGATGCTGGAGATCGACGAGGACAGCGCCGACGGGCCATCGGCCGCCGAGGAACCGCCGATCACCGCCAGCAACGGCGACGACCATGGCGACGAGGCCCCCGTCGAGGCCGGAGATATCAACGGCGCCGAGGCCGACTTCAGCAGCGCCTGGGCACTCAGCGGCTACGGCGTCGCCGCCGAGGACGATGACCGCGACCCGTTCGCCGCGCGCAGCACCGGCGGCGACTCGCTGCAGGACCACCTGCTCGAGCAGTTGCACCTCAGCGCCCTGTCCGACCGCGACCGGCTCATCGGCATGGCCCTCATCGAGGGTGTGCGCGAAGACGGCTATCTCGCCGATGCGATCGACGAAATCCGCGAGGGGCTTGCCCGCGACGGCCTCGATGTCGCCACCGACGAAATGGAAGCCATGCTGCACCTGGTGCAGAGTTTCGATCCGATCGGTGTGGCGGCCCGCGATCCACGCGAATGCATGCTGCTGCAACTCGCGCGCATGGACGCCGATACGCCGGGACTCGAACGCGCCCGCGAAATCATCGCCGAGCACATCGAAATGCTGGCCGCGCATGACTACCGCGGCCTGCGGCGGCAGCTGAAAATCGGCGACGAGGAGCTGGCGGAGGCCATCGACCTGATCCAGTCGCTCGACCCGCACCCCGGATCGCAACTGTCCACGACCACCGCCGGCTACATCGTGCCCGACGTCTTCGTGCGCAAGGAGCGCGGCATCTGGCGCGTGAACCTCAACCCCGACATCGCACCCGCGCTGCGCATCAATGCCACCTACTCCGGCATGGTCCGCCGCGCCGATCGCAGCGCCGACAACGCCTTCATGCGGGATCATCTGCAGGAGGCGCGCTGGTTCATCAAGAGCCTGCAAAGTCGCAACGAGACCCTGTTGCGGGTCGCGACCGCCATCGTGGAGAATCAGCGGGCGTTTCTCGAACACGGCGACGAGGCCATGAAACCCATGGTGCTGCGCGATATCGCCGACGCCCTGGACATGCACGAATCGACCATCTCGCGCGTGACCACGGAAAAGTACATGCACACGCCGCGCGGCATCCTCGAATTCAAGTATTTCTTCTCCAGCCACGTCGGCACCGTCGCCGGCGGGGAGTGCTCGGCGACAGCCATCCGCGCGATGGTACGCAAGCTGATCGCGGAGGAAGACGGCCGCAAGCCCCTGTCCGATCACCGCATCGCCGGCATGCTGGTCGAGCAGGGCATCAATGTTGCGCGCCGAACGGTTGCCAAATATCGGGAATCGATGGCGATTCCGCCATCGAACGAGCGCAAGCGCCTGTCATGAGTGCCTGGCCGGCACGCCATGCAGGCGTCTGACGCAACCATGCGCGACCAGGAGGTCGCGTCTCGAAGCGGACGGCTCCCCGCCCGCTTCGCCACAGCCGCCCCGGACATTTACCGGTCTCGGCGGGTGGAAGCACCAGGAACGGCCGCTTCCACCTTCAGTCAACTGCAAGGAGATGACACCATGAATCTCTCGGTTACCGGCCAGCACATCGACGTCACGGACCCGCTCAAGGACTATGTTCAGGAAAAAATGAACAAACTCGAGCGTCATTTCGACAATCTCACCGATATCCATGTCATCCTTAGCGTCGAAAAGCTTCGCCAGCAGGCCGAAGCCGTACTCGACCTCGCCGGCTCACGCATCCACGCCGAGGCCGAGGAACACGACATGTACGCCGCGATCGATGCCCTGACCGACAAGCTCGACCGTCAGGTCATCAAGCACAAGGAAAAACTCAAGGATCACCATCGCCGCTAGGCGGCGATTGTCCGCACTGCATTCGGGTCACTCATGAACTCAGCCGCCAGTCTCCTCCAGCCCGACCGGGTTCGCTGTCAGGAATCCGTCCGCAGCAAGAAGCGTGCGCTGGAAGTGCTCGCAACACTGCTTGCCGATTCCGTCGATGGCATGTCGGGCAACGAAATCTTCGAGGCGCTGAATCAGCGTGAGCGGCTCGGCAGCACCGGCCTGGGGCACGGGATGGCCCTGCCCCATGGCCGGGTGGACGGTCTGCGCCAGCCCCTCGCCGCCTGCCTGACTCTGGCGCAGCCGGTGGATTTCGACGCCCCCGACCGGCAGCGCGTCGATGTACTGTATGCCTTGCTCGTGCCGCGCGAATGCAGCCGCGAGCATCTGCAGATCCTGGCCGCACTCGCCGAGATGTTCAACGACTCGGGTCTGCGCGAGGATCTCCGCCAGCAGTCCGATGGCGACGAGCTGATCAACGTGCTGGCACAGTGGTCGGCGTGAGCCCGCACTCCCGCAACCCGAGCGCGCGGACCTCGGCAGCCGCCAGCACGGGACAGCCGGGCCACTGACATGCGCCAGGCGCTTTCGCTTGCGGACCTGGCTGATCGTTACGCCCTCTCCCTCGGTCTCGAAGTCGTCCACATGGATCGTGGTCAGGCGCCCCGCCTGGAGATGCAGCCGGCCATGGCCGGTCGCACCGGACCCGCGCCGCTGATCGGCCACCTCAACGTCGTCCAGCCCAATCGCATCCAGGTGTTCGGCCCGACCGAGCTCGGCTGGTGGGCGAACCGCGATCGCACCGGCCGCAAGGGCCTTCTGCGCCAGCTCTTTGTCGACGATCTCGCCGGTATCATCGTCACCGACAATCAGGCCATACCCGAGGATATCGTCCGCGCCGCACGCCGTACCGGCACACCACTGCTGCGCTCGGCGCAGGCGTGCGAGCACGTGATCGCGACCCTGCGCCACGGCCTCACGCGCGAACTCGCCGAGCGCATCACCCTGCATGGCGTGTTTCTCGACGTGCATGGCTCGGGCGTGCTCCTCACCGGCGATGCCGCAGTCGGCAAAAGCGAACTCGCCCTCGAACTCATCTCCCGCGGTCACAGCCTGGTCGCCGACGACGCGCCGGAATTCAGCCGTCCGGCACCGGATACCATCGAGGGGGAATCGACGCCGGTTTTGCAGGACTTTCTCGAAGTGCGCGGTCTCGGCGTGCTCAACGTGCGCTCGATGTATGGCGATGCCGCCATCCGCCATCGCAAGCGGCTGCAGCTCGTGATCCATCTGGAACTCCTGAGCAGCGGCCTGCGCGAACAGATCGACCGCCTCAACGGCAACCTCGGCAGCCGCGACGTGCTGGGCCTGGCCATCCCGCTGATGACCCTGCCGGTCGCTCCCGGGCGCAACCTGGCGGTCATGGTGGAAGCGGCGGTGCGCAACTTCCTGCTGTTGCGCCGGGGTTATTCCGCCGCGGACGACCTGATGGCGCGTCAAAAAGCGGCAATGCAGGGGAACTCGCCATGCGCCTGATCATCGTCAGCGGCCTGTCCGGCTCCGGCAAGAGCGTTGCCCTCGACACCCTCGAGGACGAGGGCTTCTACTGCATCGACAATCTGCCGCCCGGTCTGCTGGTACCCCTGGTCGAGCAACTGCATGCCAGCTCGAACCCGCACTATCAGTCCGTGGCCGTCGGCATCGATGCACGCAGTGACACCCGCGAGCTGAGCCGGCTGCCGGAATACCTCGATCGCCTCGACGCCCTCGCTGGCGTCGAGCTCGAAATCGTCTTCCTGCACGCCGAGGTGAATACGCTGATCCGGCGCTATTCCGAGACTCGGCGCCGCCACCCCCTGTCCCAGGACGGTCGGCCGCTGATGGACGCCATCGAGATCGAGCGCGAACTGCTCGCGCCCATCGGCGAGCGCGCCGACCTCACCATCGAGACCACGCAGCGCACCCTGCACCAGTTGCGCGCGCTGCTGCGCGAGCGGCTGCTGAGCACCGAACGTGCCGGCCTGTCGCTGCTGTTCCAGTCATTCGGCTTCAAGAACGGCCTGCCGGCCGACACCGATTTCGTCTTCGACGTCCGCTGTCTGCCCAATCCGCACTGGGAGCCCGCGCTGCGCGCGCTGACCGGCCGTGACGAAGCCGTGATTGCCTACCTGGAATCGGAACCGGCGGTCGACACCATGTTCGAAGCCATCAAGGCCTTTCTCGAACAGTGGCTGCCCGCCTTCCACGCCGAGGGCCGTACCTACATGACCGTTTCCATCGGTTGCACCGGCGGGCAACACCGCTCGGTGTACATGGTCGAACGCCTCACCACCGCGTTCTCCGATGCGTATCATTCGGCAACCTGTCGCCATCGCGAACTCGGCGCCGAGCGCAGACAATCGGGCCCATGAGCGCAAGCCGGGTGAATCGCCCATTGGCCGGGGCTGCGGAGTGGTTTATCTTGTCTCCATCCGCGCATCGCGCGATTTGCTGCCACCGGAACTGGTCACCAGCCGCATGACCATCGGACTGATCACGATCACGCACAACCGTATCGGCTCGGAGCTGCTGACCACGGCTGCCCAGATTTACGGCCGTACACCCGTCGCGCATCACCACCTGGAAGTCCATGGCGAATGCGATCCGGACGCCATGCGCGCGACGCTGATGGCGGTCATTGCCGACATCGATACCGGCGGCGGCGTCCTCATCCTCACCGATCTGTTCGGCTCCACGCCGTGCAACATTGCCCGCAATGCCGCGACAGGCCATGATGTACGCGTCGTCACCGGAATCAATCTGCCAATGGTGCTGCGCGTGTTCAACTACGCCCACCTGGGGCTGGGAGCGATTGCCGACAAGGCCGCGGGTGGTGGCCAGCAGGGCATCCTGCGTGGCGCCGGTCCCTCATCCTGACAAGAGGTGCAAGAGGCGGTTGATGCGCGAAACAGACGTCGAGATCGTCAACAAGCTGGGCCTGCATGCGCGAGCGGCGGCGAAGTTCGTCTCGCTGGCGTCGACCTTCGACAGCGACATCGAACTGGCCAGGGATGAACGACGCGTCAACGGCAAAAGCATCATGGGCGTGATGATGCTCGCCGCCAGCCAGGGGACCACCATCCGGCTCATCGCCGACGGCGC
>CAZJGZ010000025.1:18540-22646 GCA_964545695.1 uncultured Ectothiorhodospiraceae bacterium
TCGGGCTCGCCCGGCGGCGCCACGACATACGGCCAGGTGTTGAGTACCGCCTGCACCAATGTTGCCAATGGAATGGCGAAGAAGATGCCCCAGACGCCCCACAGACCGCCGAAGAACAGCACCGCCACGATGATCGCAACGGGATGCAGATTGACGACCTCGGAGAACAACACGGGGACGAGCACATTGCCATCCAGGATCTGGATGATGTGGTAGGCCACGATCAGCCACCAGAATTCGGCCGCGAAGCCCCACTGGAAGTAGGCAATGAACGCGATCGGGATCGTCACGGCGATGGCGCCGATATACGGGATGATCACCGACACGCCGACCAGGAACGACAGCAGCAGACTGAAATTCAACCCGAACAGCGCGAACGTGACGTAGCTGACCGCCCAGACGATGATGATCTCGATGACCTTGCCACGCACGTAATTGCCGATCTTGGCATCGACCTCCTCCCACACGCGCGAGGACAGCTCGCGGCGCTCCGGCAGCAGGGACAGGAACCACTTGATGATCCGGTCCTTGTCCTTGAGCAGGAAGAACACCATCAGCGGAACCAGCACGATGTAGATGAAGAAGGCGAACACGCTGACCGCCTGCGCCAGCGAGATCGACACCACTGCGCGCCCGAAGTCCGCGACCTCGCGCTGCAGCGTACCGATGATGTTGCGAATCTGCTCCTCGGTGAACAGCGCCGGGTACTGCTCCGGCAGCGCCATCAGCGCCGACTGGCCGCGCGAGATCATGTCCGGCACTTCGCGCAACAACTGCGAAACCTGCTGCGACAGCAGCGGCACCAGGCCGAACAGCGTCGCCGCCAGCAGCACGATGAACCCGATGATTACCGTCGATACCGCCAGCAGCCGCGGGATGCCCCAGCGTTCCATCGACTGGACAATGCCTTCGAGCAGATACGCGAGCACGACCGCCACCAGGAACGGCGCGATCAGATCGCCGACGGTCAAGACCGCCGTGAATCCGGCAATCAGCAGGATCGCCAGGATCACTGCCTGCGGATCGGAAAAATTGCGGTGATACCAGTCGCGAATGACTGCGAGCATACGGCCTCCCGTCCCCCCGGCGTCACCGGGCTCCCGGGCTGATCATAGCACCGGTGCCGACCGACGACCGATTCCGGACAGGCGCATCACCGCGTGGCATAATCGGAGCCACGCTCCTTTGCGAGGGCATGTCGATGCATCGCGCCTGCTGGTCCATTACCGCAGCCTCCCTGGCCCTTCTGCTGGCATTGCCGATACAGGCGGCCGTCTACCGCTGGGTCGATGACAACGGTGTAGTGCAATACGCCGACTACCCGCCCGCCGGCGTCGATGCCGAACTCGTGGATCCCGATGCCGGCATCGCCGATACCGTGGAGGACCCGGAACCGCCGCTGGACACCGACGAGGGCGACGAAGCCGACGACGACATGCCGCGCACACTGGATGAATACTGCGACCAGATCCGGGTCCAGCTCGAAACCCTGGACTCGTCCGAGCAGGTGGGCATGGCCACCGAGGACGGCGAAATCCAGCCCCTGAGCGAGGACGAGCGCGCCGAGCATCGCAACGCCCTGCAGGAGCAGCTCGACCAGAACTGCTGACCCCGACAACGCCCCCGACAGCGCCCTCGCCCGCGCGCGTCGACTCGCCTCCTGCACCCCCGGGGCACCCTGCTACAATCGCGTGCTTTCTCCGGGATCACTGCCCGGCCGACCACGGGAACAGGCCGCATGCGCGCGTCGAACTACGACCTCAACACCACCCGCGAAACCCCGGCCGACGCCGAAATCGTCAGCCACCAGCTCATGCTGCGCGCCGGCATGATCCGCCGCGTCGCCGCCGGCATCTACAGCTGGCTGCCGCTCGGCCTGCGTGTCTTGCGCCGCATCGAGCATATCGTGCGCGCCGAGATGGACCGCGCCGGCGCCCACGAGGTCCTGCTGCCGGCGGTGCAGCCGGCCGAGCTGTGGCAGGAATCGAAGCGCTGGAACGAGTACGGCCCCGAGCTGCTGCGCTTCCGCGACCGCCACGACCGCGACTTCTGCTACGGGCCGACGCATGAGGAGATCATCACCGACATCGCCCGGCGCGAGATCCGCAGCTATCGCCAGGTACCGACCAACCTGTACCAGATCCAGACCAAGTTCCGCGACGAGATCCGGCCGCGCTTCGGCGTCATGCGCTCGCGCGAGTTCATCATGAAGGACGCCTACTCGTTCGACCTCTCCGCCGACGGCCTGCAGGCGAGTTACGACCGCATGTATGGCGCCTACCGGCGCATCTTCGACCGCCTCGGCCTGCACTATCGCGCCGTCGAGGCCGACAGCGGCGCCATCGGCGGCCACCGTTCGATGGAATTCCACGTCCTCGCCAGCAGCGGCGAGGACGCCATCGCCTACTCCGACAGCGGCGACTACGCCGCCAATGTTGAGCTCGCCGAAACGCGGCCACCCGCGCAAGCCCGCCCCGAGCCCGGCGCGCCGATGAATGCCGTCGACACGCCCGGCGTCCACACCATGGACGATCTGGTGAAGTCCCTCGACGTGCCGCTGGCGCAGTGCGTGAAGACCCTGCTGGTCGAGGGCGCGGACGGTGGCCTGGTCGCCCTGGTGCTGCGCGGCGATCACCAGCTCAACGCCATCAAGGCCGAGCGCATCGACGCCGTGTCCGCGCCACTGACCCTGGCCAGCGACGAGCGCATCCGCGCCATCGCCGGTACCGGCGCCGGCTCGCTCGGCCCGGTCGGCCTCGACATCCCCGTCATCGCCGACCACGCCGCCGGCGTGCTCGCCGACTTCGTCTGCGGCGCCAACGCCGACGAACAGCACCTGACCGGCGTCAATTGGGGCCGTGATCTGTCGGAGCCGACAACCGCCGACCTGCGCGACGTGGTCGCCGGCGATCCGGCGCCGGACGGCGGCACGCTGGACATCGTCCGCGGCATCGAGGTCGGCCACATCTTCCAGCTCGGCACCAAGTACTCCGAGGCCATGGGCGCGGAGATCCTCGACGAGGACGGCCGCCCGGTCACCCTGCACATGGGCTGCTACGGCATCGGCGTCACCCGCCTGGTCGCCGCCGCCATCGAACAGGGCCACGACGACCGCGGCATCATCTGGCCGGCGGCGATCGCACCGTTCGAGGTCGCCATCGTGCCCATCGGCTGGCACAAGTCGCACCGGCTGCGCGAGGCCGGCGAAAAGCTCTACGCGGATCTCCAGGCCGCCGGCATCGACGTCTTCCTGGATGACCGCGAGTCCCGCCCCGGCGTCAAATTCGCCGACATGGACCTGCTCGGCATCCCGCACCGCATCGTCATCGGCGACAAGGGCCTCGATGCCGGCACCGCCGAGTACAAGGCGCGCGCCGCGGCCGAGGCCGAGGACCGCCCGCTCGACGGCATTGTCGACGAGATCGCCGCGAAAATACGCGCGGAGAAGGCGGCATGAGCGCGACCGAAGCGACGACCGAGCCGCTCTATCGCGACGACGCCTACGCCACGGACTTCACCGCCACCGTGATCGCCGCCGACGACAACGGCATCGTCCTCGACCGCAGCCTGTTCTACCCACAGGGCGGCGGCCAGCCCGGCGATGCCGGCACCCTGACCGACGCCGACGGCAACACCCTCGCGATCGCGGACACACACCGTGATGCCGCCGGCCAGGTCCGCCACATCCCGGCCGGCGACGCCCCCCTGCCCGCGGTCGGTGCGGCCATCAACGGCAGCATCGACTGGTCGCTGCGCCATCCGCGCATGCGCATGCACACCGCGCTCCATCTCCTCTCGGTGGTGATCCCGGCACCCGTGACCGGCGGCTCGATCGGCGATGGCCGCGGCCGTCTCGACTTCGACCTGCCCGAGTCCACGCTCGACCGCGAGACCGTCACCGACGAACTCGCCCGGCTGGTCGCCGTGAACCACCCCGTCACCACCGAATGGATCACCCAGGCCGAGCTCGACGCGCGCCCCGAACTGGTCAAGACCCTGAGCGTGCAGCCCCCGCGCACGGGCGGCGCGATCCGGCTGGTGCGCATCGGCGATATCGACCTGCAGCCCTGCGGCGGTACCCACGTCGCCACCACCGCCGAGATCGG
>CAZJGZ010000026.1:0-18058 GCA_964545695.1 uncultured Ectothiorhodospiraceae bacterium
GAGTAAGTAAGCCGTGCATTCCGCTGGTGTAGTAAGAAAAACCCGACCAACCCATGCCAGCAGCGCGGCCCCCACCGCCACTGCACGATTGCGCATAAGGTATATTATGTTAAATAATGGCGCATTGATCAGGGATACCGATCCGGGGCACCTGGTCTGAACCGCTCACCTGTTGGTCGATTGCTCTGTTGACCAACACGCTCCACCGCCATCGTCCTCTCGCGCATTCATCTTTGCCTGACGCAGGCTTCAACGCGTGGCCGCGCGCAGCAAAGGTCGAACCCGATGTTGTGGAAACAGTGATTCGTGCCTTGCGGCTCGCAGGCCCATCCCACGGTGAAGCTCCGGACCGTGTGCGTGCCGCCGGCGTCGGGGCCGCACGAGTTACCTACCGCGCCCCAGACCTCATGGATTTATAAGATATTTCTCATAACTACCTGTTAATACATCTTATACCCAACGATTTCTCGATCTCCCTCAGATGCGTTGTATTGTTTGTATTCCACTCTAGAACTACTTCGTAACTATCTGTTTAATTTGCCTTCCTGCGAATTTCGAATGCGGAAAAACGACAATGACTGCGTGATCACACTCGGGCCGTCGATGCGGGCCGGATTGAGCGCGTATAATGTCGCCGTATTCATCGCAGGTACTCACGGGAGATACGCATGAGCAAAGCCGATACCGGGACGACTGGAGAGCTGGAAGCCGGCGGGCAGACCTACCGCATCTGGCGGCTCGATTCGGTCGCATCGCAGGCGGAACTGGATCGTCTGCCCTACTCGCTGAAGATCCTCCTGGAGAACCTGCTGCGCCACGAGGACGGTCCCGACGTCAAACGCGAGGACATCCAGGCGCTGATCAACTGGGAAGCGAAGACCGAACCGTCCTACGAAATCGCTTTCACGCCGGCGCGCGTGTTGCTGCAGGATTTCACGGGTGTGCCTGCCGTGGTCGATCTGGCCGCGATGCGCGAGGCCGTGAGCGAACTCGGCGGCGGTCCGGCGGACATCAACCCGCTGTCCCCCGTCGAGCTGGTCATCGACCATTCCGTGCAGGTTGACGTCTACGGCAGCGCCCAGGCGCTGGAGCGCAACAACGAGATCGAATTCGAGCGTAACCGCGAGCGCTACAAGTTCCTGCGCTGGGGCCAGCAGGCGTTCGACAATTTCAAGGTCGTCCCGCCGAACACCGGTATCGTTCACCAGGTCAATCTGGAATATCTGGCGCGCACGGTCTTCGGCCGCAAGAAGGACGGGGTGCTGCAGGCCTACCCCGACACCCTGGTCGGTACCGATTCGCACACCACCATGATCAACGGTCTGGGCGTCCTCGGCTGGGGCGTCGGCGGTATCGAGGCCGAAGCCGCCATGCTGGGTCAGCCGGTGACCATGCTGATCCCGCAGGTCGTCGGTTTCCGCCTCACCGGCAATCTACCCAAGGGCGCCACGGCCACCGACCTCGTCCTGACCGTCACCGAAATGCTGCGCAAGAAGGGCGTGGTCGGGAAATTCGTCGAATTCTTTGGCGACGGCCTGTCGCACCTGCCGCTGGCCGACCGCGCAACCATCGGCAACATGTCGCCCGAGTTCGGCAGCACCTGCGCGATCTTCCCGATCGATGGCGAAACCCTGCGTTATCTCGAACTTACCGGGCGCCCGCAGGAGCAGATCGAGCTGGTCGAAAAATACGCCAAGGCCCAGGGCCTGTGGCGCAACGACGACGATGCCGACGCCGATTACACGGATCTGCTGGAACTGGACCTGGGTGATGTCGAACCGAGCATCGCCGGGCCGAAGCGCCCGCAGGACCGGATCGCGCTGCGCAACGCCCAGCAGACCTTCCAGAAGCATCTGCAGCCCATCATCGAGGAGCGCGACGGCTCCGGCAACGGCAACGAAGGCCGCTTCGAGGGCGAGGGAGGCTCGACCGGAGTCGGTACCGTGCACACCGAGGCGCGCGGTGCGGCCCAGGTCGAGATGGATGGCGAGCACTTCGAACTCAATGATGGCGATGTCGTCATCGCGGCGATCACCAGCTGCACCAACACCTCCAATCCGGCCGTCATGATCGGTGCCGGCCTGCTGGCGCGCAACGCACTGCGGCGCGGTCTCCCCGTCAAACCCTGGGTCAAGACCAGCCTGGCTCCCGGATCACGCGTGGTGACCGACTATCTCAAGCGCACTGACCTGCTCGACGATCTGGAGGGCCTTGGCTTCTACCTCGTCGGCTACGGATGCACCACCTGCATCGGCAATTCCGGCCCGCTGCGCCCGGAAATCAGTGACGCGATCAATGACCATGATCTGGTCGCCTGCTCCGTGCTCTCCGGCAACCGCAACTTCGAGGGCCGGATTCATCCCGATGTGCGCATGAACTTCCTGGCTTCACCGCCGCTGGTCGTGGCCTACGCCCTCGCCGGCACGCTCGACTTCGACATGGACAATGAGCCGCTCGGCACGGACAAGGACGGCAAGGCCGTCTACATGCACGACATCTGGCCCGATCCGCAGGAAGTCCAGGAGCTGATGACGCAGCACATCCATGCCGGCATGTTCGAATCGAACTACGGCAGTGTGTTCGGCGGCGACGAAAACTGGATCAACTTGCCAACCCCCGAGGGCGAGCTCTACGAATGGGAGGCGGATTCCACCTACGTCAAGAACCCACCCTTCTTCGAGGGCATGGGCGCGAAGCCCGCGCCGGTGAAGGACGTGAAGGACGCGCGTGTACTGGCGCTGCTGGGCGATTCGGTGACGACCGACCACATCTCGCCGGCCGGCGCCATCGCCAAGAACAGCCCGGCCGGTCAGTGGCTGATGGACCAGGGCGTCGAGCCGCGCGACTTCAACTCCTACGGATCGCGCCGGGGCAACCACGAGGTCATGATGCGCGGCACGTTCGCGAATATCCGCCTGCGCAATCTGCTCGCACCCGGTACCGAAGGTGGTGTGACGCTGCATCAGCCCAGCGGCGAGAAAATGTGGATCTACGATGCGGCGATGAAGTATCGCGACGAGGGCGTGCCGCTGGTGATCCTTGCCGGCAAGGAATACGGCTCCGGCTCTTCGCGCGACTGGGCCGCCAAGGGCACCAAGCTGCTGGGCGTCGAAGCCGTGATCGCGGAGAGCTTCGAGCGTATCCATCGCTCGAACCTGATCGGCATGGGTGTGCTGCCCCTGCTCTTCCCCGAGGGCGAGAGTGCCGAATCGCTCGGCCTCCAGGGCTCCGAGAGCTTCTCGGTCACCGGCCTCGACAATGCGGAAGCGACGGAAGTCGAGGTCACGGCCACGCCCGAGGGCGGCGGCAAACCCACGGTTTTCACCGCCCGCGTCGGTCTGATGACACCGAAGGAGCGCGACTACTACCGCCACGGCGGCATCCTGCAATACGTCTTGCGGGATATGGTCTCTGCACGGACGACGGAGACGGCGTGAATGGCGCAGGAATCAGCTCCCGGCCTCTACGCGGAGGCCATCCGTCGTTTCGAGGCCCTGTTCGCGCGGGCACGATCGAGTGACCTGCAGGAGCCGACGGCGATGACGCTGGCAACAGCGTCCGCCGACGGTCGCCCGCAGGCGCGCACCGTTCTGCTCAAGCAGGTCGATGTCGACGGGTTCGTCTTCTATACCAACCACAACAGCCGCAAGGGGCAGGCGTTGACGGCGAACCCGTACGCCGCCCTGCTCTTCTTCTGGCCACCCCTGATGCATCAGGTCAAGGTCGAGGGCGCCGTGGAGGTTGTGGATGACGCCGAGGCCGATGCCTATTGGGTGACGCGGCCCCGCGAGAGTCAGGTCGGTGCCTGGGCGTCGGAACAGTCCGCGCCCCTGACCAGTCGCGAGGAATTCGAGGACCGCATGCAGGCGGTCCGGGACCAGTACGACGGCCAGGACATCCCGCGCCCACCCCACTGGTCGGGATTCCGCGTGGTCCCCGATCGCATCGAGTTCTGGCGTGAAGGTGAGTATCGCCAGCACGAGCGCGACTGCTACTGGTGGTCGCCAAGCGAGGGCTGGCAATGGTCTCTGCTGAATCCCTGACGCATCAGCAGACACTCAAGGTTTCAACGACGGGGCGCGCGAGCCACGAGATCACCGACGAGATCGCGGAGGTTGTTCGGGCGAGCGGCATTGATGTCGGCACGGTGCACGTGTTCCTGCAGCACACGAGTGCTTCGTTGATGATCTGCGAAAACGCCGACCCCGATGTGCGCCGCGATCTGGAAGACTTCTTCGGGCGCCTGGTCGAGGACGGCGATCCCCGTTTCCGGCATCGCAGCGAGGGCGATGACGACATGTCGGCCCACGTTCGCAGCGTCCTTACCCACACCGATCTGACCCTGCCGATCAACGCCGGCCATCTTGCGCTCGGCACCTGGCAGGGGATCTACGTCTGGGAGCATCGCTATCGCGGCTACGACCGTAGCCTGGTGGTTACCGCCCACGGCCACGGTTGAGAGCCTTCCGGTTACCGGCTGGACCCGACCACCGAAGGCTCGTGAAGGTGCGAATACAGCGCCAGCGCCTCCCTGCGCCGACCACTGCTCTCACCTGAAGGATGACCTCCCGCGCCCGGGAATCCCTCAGAACTTGTGCGTCAGACCAACCGAAACCGTCCTCGGCTTGTTCGGGCGCGCGCCATCGGGAAGCCTGGAAACAATGCGCTGTTCGTCGAAGACATTCTCGATCCGGAGGAACGCATTGGTCTGCGGCCGCAGCGGGTACCGGCTCACCAGATCGACAACGGTCAGTGATTCCGTCTCGTCGAAATCGGTCGCAGTATTGTTGCAGCCCGTCGACACACACATGGCGTCGGTAAATTTCAGGATGGCGTAGTTGTCCCAGCCGCTGACATGTTCCAGCCCGGTGCGCAGGCTGAACTGGTTTTCCGGGATGGTCTGGAGCTGATCACCCTTCTCCACACCGGCGGTCGAGTTGTCCTTGCTGATTTCCGCGTCCGTGTAGGTGTAGGTCACGTCAACCGGAATATCGAAATCCCCACGGGAGAAGCGCGAGCCCAGCTGGAACTCGAGGCCCTTGACCGTGGCCTCTCCGGTCTTGAACGTGCCGGACGTTGAACCATCACTGCACGGCGACCCGACCGAGCAGTTCTCGGTCTTGTCGGAGAAGTCACTGTAGAAGCCGATCGCCTCGACGAACAGGTGACCCGGACCGAAGTAGCGCCCGCCGAACTCCCAGTTGTTGCTCGTCTCGGGATCCTCGTTCTTGCTCGCGCCACCGCCAAGCGGCGCGAATCCGCGGTGCACCCCGCCCAGCATCTGCCACTCGTTGGAGATGTCATAGGTAAAGGACGCGCCCGGCAGCCACTCATCCGATTTGTTCGAGCGGGTGCTGTCGACCGTGTTGCGGGATTCATCGGCATACTGGACGCGGCTCGTCTCGACATCCTCGTAGCGGAGCGCGAGGTTGACGTTCAGATCGCGGGTCGCCTGCCAGCTATCAAGCAGCCAGAGACTGCGCGCTTCCGCCGTCTCGAATCGATTGTTGCTTCCGGTCGGCGCGACCGTGTTCTGGAACACGAGCGATCCATTCTCCTGATCATAGACATCGACCGGCTGGAACCGATCCATCTCGTCTTCGTGATACCGGAAACCGGTCTGCAGTTGATGATCGCCGAGGTCGATATCGAAATTGACGTCGATCCCCTCGGAGATGTACTCGCGGTTGTTGTTCTTGTACTCGAGCCCGGTCTCATCGACCGTGCCGTCGAGGATGCCCTGGGCATTGCTGTCGCCGGCGTTGGCGTCATCGATGAACTGTCCACCGTTATCGAGTTTGAACCAGTTGCGCTGGAAATCGTTGTAGTACAGCTTGGTGGTCGACTGAACCGCATCCGTCCATTCGAATTCATGCGTCAGATCGATCCCCAGGCGTTCGTTGTCCATCTGGTCGATGCTCGACAGGCCGTAACGACGATTCGGATCATCACTGAAATCGTCATCCGTGAGCCCGAGATAGGTCGCATTGGAGCTCTCTTCCGAATACTGCATCTTCAAAAGCACGCTTTGGCGATCGCCCTGCCAGCGGAGCTTGCCCACGTAGTCCTCGACGTCGAAGCCCGGGTCACGGTTGCTGCGATCGATGTCCTTGAAGCCCGTGCCACGGCGTTGGACCGTTTCCACCAACCAGCTCCAGTCACCCGATGAGTCACCGTGCCAGGCATGCACATCGGTGGAACCGCGCTCGTCGGTGACAAACTCGGTATAGGTGGTCGTCTCCGTGGGAATGGGGGTGGACTTGAGGTTGATCACGCCACCCGTGGTCTGCGGCCCGTGCCTGAGCAGCGGCGCACCCTTGAGGATCTCGATCGAGGAGATTCGTTGCGTTGTCGGGAAGTAATAGGCCGCCGGGTTCGAATAAGGCGCTGGCGCGATCAGCACGCCGTCCTCCATCAGCGTAACCTTGGAGCTGCGTCCTGCCGTGGCGGCACGAATGCCGATATTGGGGCGCAAACCGTCACCCTCTTCCTCGCGGACATAGACACCGGGCACGGTCTTGAGTACCTGGTGGATATCCGTGGTCCCCTCCGTGTCGAGCTGCTCGCCCTCGATCACACTACCGGAGCCGGGAAGCTGTCGGGCCGCATCGGAATCACCGATGATACTGATGGGCTCGAGCGCGACCGTATTCGCGACGGATACGGCCGGTGACGCCAGACACGCCGCGACCGCGATCGAGATCAGCGAACGTTCATGCATTGTTTCTTCCCCCCAGACGTGAGTGAAAACCATTGCCTGACTGCCAACGATAATGCAGTTGCGAATCGTTCGCATTCGCGGAATTTACCGGAGACATTACTTCGAAACAATGGGAATTCATGCGCGCTGGTAGCGCCGGGCCGGAGAAACCCCGGCACGATGCGTTTTTGGGGGCAGCGTCAGTCTTGCGCTGCAGGGGGAAGCCTTGTGTCTCAGGCTGATTGGGCGCATGCCCGCGGCAGCGGAGAGCGCCACGGGGTATGGGTTGCGGTTCCGCTTTGTCGCGACCGCCAGTTCGCGCTCGCAGGTAGCGCGGCGGGTGGGCGGGGGTTGTCGACTGCGCACTCGCGCGCAGTCAAGCGCATCAGCCGCCCTGGAGGTCCTTGGATGCCAGCCACTCGGGATCGAACAGGCGCGACTGATAGCGCGCACCGCTGTCACAGAGGATGGTCACGATGGTATGACCCGGGCCGAGCTTGCGTGCCGTTTCCACGGCAGCGGCCACGTTGAGCCCGCTCGATCCGCCAAGAAACAGCCCCTCCTCGCGCAGCAGGTGGTAGACCATGTCGACCGCCTGCTGGTCGGTGGGCATGACGGCATCATCGATCGTGGTGCCCTCGAGGTTATTGGTGACCCGGCTCGTGCCGATACCCTCGGTGATCGATCCGCCACCGATGGCCTTCAGTTCGCCATGATGAATCCAGTGGTACAGCGCGCTGCCCGGCGGATCGCTGAGCACGATACGCACATCCGGATTCTGCTCCTTGAGATAACGCGAGACGCCCGCGACGGTGCCACCGGTTCCGCTCGCGGCCACAAAGGCATCGATCCGCCCGTCAGTCTGCTGCCAGATCTCCGGGCCCGTCGTCCGGTAGTGCGCATCCCGGTTGGCCGTATTGTCGAATTGATTGGCCCAGATGGCGTTGGGCGTATCCTCGGCCAGACGCCGCGCGATATGCTGATAATTGTCCGGGTCCTTGTAGGGCTTGGCCGGCACGGCCCGTACCTCGGCGCCGAGTATGCGCAGCAGGTCCATCTTCTCCTGCGACTGCGTTTCCGGAATGACGATGACGCAACGATAGCCACGAGCATTGCAGATATGGACCAGGCCAATACCGGTGTTTCCGGCCGTACCCTCGACAACGACGCCGCCCGGCTTGAGCTCGCCCGCGGCTTCGGCCGCCTCGATGATACCGAGCGCCGCCCGGTCCTTGACCGATCCGCCGGGATTGAGGAACTCCGCCTTGCCGAGAATCTCGCAGCCGGTTTCCGCGGACAACTTGGGAAGACGAATCAGCGCAGTGTGTCCCACGCTGCCGACAAAACCTTCATTCACATCCATGATCTGTTCCAGCTCGGGAGCGCGCAGGTTCGCGCCAAGAGAATCGGGGCAATGAGTGTATGTGCTGCCGGGATGGTACGACCTGCCATGCACAACGACAAGCATGCCCCGCACGCCGCCGCGCCTGCCCCGCCTCAGTCCACCGCAATCCGGGGTGTCGCGCCATGACCGCCCTCAGCGCGCGACCCGGCGTCATCCTGCTGCTGATCGTTTTGCTCGGCGGCTGCAGTTTCCCGCGGTTGATGTGGAACTTCGCGGATCGCATGGCCATGTCCCAGGTCGATGACTGGCTCGAACTCACGGGACCCGCCCGGGAGAACGCACGGGACCGAGTCGACGACTGGCTGGAGAACGACCTGCGTGCCGAGTTTCTGCCGGCTTACGCCGATTTCCTCCACCGGTTTGCGGACACTGCGGCAAGCAACCTGGAGCGTGATGCCGTCGAGGATTATTTCCACGAGGCCGAAACGCTCTATCGGCGGACGCTGGAATCCGCCCTGCCCCATGTTGCCGCCATTCTGGCGGAACTGGATGTCGATGGTCGGCAACACCTGGCCAACCGCATCCGCGAAGCCAATGCGGAGTACGAGGAGGAATACCTGCTGGCATCTCCGGCGGAGCGTGCCGAGGCCCTGGGCGAACGCTTTGCGGATCAGGTCGAACGCTGGGCGGGCAGACTCGATACCGAGCAGCGGGCGACCATCAAGGCCGAAGCCGAGGCGCTGCCGGACACCGCGCACGAGTGGTACGAGTTTCGCCGGCGCATGCAGAACGAATTGCTGCGCCTGCTCGCGGAAGAGCGCTCTGCCGAACGGATCGAGGAACATCTGACGTGCTGGTGGATCGAGCGTTGCGGGCGCCCGGAGGCGCATGAACAGCGCACACGGGCCCTGCGCCACGGCCTGATCGACATGGTCGCCGAACTTGATACGTGGCTGACGCCGCAACAGCAGCGTGACGCGGTGCGCAAACTGCGCAGTCGCGCCGACAGCCTTGCCGAGATCGCGCGCCCATGAGGTGCCGAATCATGCGTTTCCGGTCGCGAAATCCAGGCGATCCACTCATCAGTTGATAAATGTCCTCATTTCAATATCCACCGTCCGCTTCGCTACACTGACGGCCTTCGCAAACCGTACAACCGGAGTCCTGTCATGACCGTCGCGCTCACTTTGAAGCAAGTCGAGGACCTGACGCGCCAGGCCCTGATCGCCAGTAACGTCGCCCCCGGCAATGCCGAGTCGGTCACGCGCTCGGTGGTCGCCAGCGAAGCCGACGGCATCCACAGCCACGGCCTCGCGCGCCTGCCCACCTACTGCGAACATGCCCGCTGCGGCAAGATCGACGGCCATGCGCAGGCGACGGTCCGCGAAGTCGCACGCGCCGGCCTGCAGGCCAACGCCCAGGGGGGCTTTGCCCATCCCGCGATCGACGTCGGCATGGAACAGTTCCTGCCACGCGTCCGTGAAACCGGCATTGCCGCGCTGGCCGTCACGCACTCGTACAATTGCGGCGTGCTGGGCTATCACATGGAGCGTATCGCCGACGCCGGATTCGTGGCCCTCGGTTTCGTCAACGCCCCCGCATCGATCGCCCCCTGGGGCGGCAAGAATCCGGTATTCGGCACCAATCCACTGGCCTGTGCGGTGCCGCGGGCGGACGCACCGCCACTGGTGATCGACCAGTCCTCCTCGGTCGTGGCCAAGAGCGAAATCGTCGTCCACAAGCAGAAAGGCGAAGCCATCCCGGAGGGTTGGGCGCTGGACGCGGAAGGCAACCCGACCACCGATCCGGATGCGGCCCTGGCCGGCGGCAGCATGGTACCCATGGGCGGCTACAAGGGCGCGGGTATTGCACTGATCGTCGAAATCATGGCGGCCGCGGTCACCGGCGCCAACTTCGCGCTCGACGCCTCTTCCTTTGCTGACAACAAGGGCGGTTCACCGGGCACGGGACAGTTCTTCATCGGTATCGATCCGGCCGCTTTTGCCGGCCAGGACTTCCCCCAGCGACTGGAATATCTGTTGTCCGCGATCGCCGATCAGGAAGGCGCGCGCCTCCCTGGCCAGGGGCGGTTGGCCGCACGTGCACGCACGGCGACCGAGGGCATCGAGATCGGCGACGCCCTGCACGAGAAGATTCGCGGCTACACGCAGGCTGCCGGCTGACCAGGCGAATGGCCCGGGCAGTCACGTCCGGGTCGTCGCAGCGGCACACCCGCCCGCATCTCGCGGCGGCAGGCACGCCAGTGCCACGGCACTGATCCGGAGCGCTGGACGCAGTCGGCACGTGGTCTGCTACCCTGACACCCGATCATGGAATCGGGTGGTCAAGGGTCCTGCAGACATGGAACGACATACTCGTGAGTAACGGCGGATCCGCAGGAAAACCCCGACGACAACCGGACCCTCGCGCGCATGCTTCTCAATCCGCGGAAGCCTTCCACCATGCGCGCTTCACACTCGCCGACGGCACCATCCTGACCACTACAGAAACGATTCAGGTCTACCCAGGGAAACGGGTACTGGTGCATGGCCGCCTGGATGGTCGCCACGTTGTAGCCAAATTCTATATCGGCCGCATTCGCGGTTGGTGGGAGTGGCACCGCGGATTGCGCGGCGCGCGCGCCCTGATGACGGCTGGCGTGCCCACGGCCTCGATCGCCCATACCGGCTTTGTCGCTGCGGCCAATGCCTGGTTGGCCGTGATCGACTTCATTCAAGCCGATCGTCCGTGGCCACCAAGCCGCAGTCCGGGTCACACGGGTGATGATGAGGACCCATCGGAACTGGAATGGCACCGCGCTCACCGAATCATGCTCGCCACGCTCGCGCAGCATCACGAACATGGGCTCGTGCAGAATGACCTCAACTGGACCAACTTCATTCCCCGCGGGCAACAGCTCTATTCGATCGATGGGGATCGCGTGCGCCGCCATGCCGCGCCGCTGGCGGTCGATCCATCATTACGCAATCTCTGCCGGTTCTACGCCTACAAGAGCGATTTTCCGCTTGCCGAAGTGTGCTGGGGCTATCAGACCTACTGCGCCCATCGTGGCTGGGAGTCATTCGACTGGCCGCGCTTCCGGGCCATGGTGGTGGCGGCGCGCCGCCGGATTGCCGATCGCTTTGTCGAACGCAGTCTGCGGGGCTGGAAATACTTCCGGCGCGAACGTGCGGGCGGTTGCATCATCATCCGTGATCGTCGGCGGCTGAGTGCCAGTGGCCTCAAGCCAATGCTGCACGTCTGCAAGCACGCGGCACCGTCCACGGACGGCACGATCCGGACAGTCGGTGAACACGCATTCCGCATCCGGGCGCTGCAGCATCCTGGCCAGGCACGGCATGCCTGGCGTCGCGCGCTCCTGTTGCGCCGGCTGCGCATACCGGCCGAGCTGCCGGCGGCGCTGATCGAGCACCGCGGGCTGCCATGGCGCCGCCGCGGCTGCCTCGTGACCCGTGCCCGCTTGATGACACCGCTCCCGGGCGCCCTGCCCGGCCTGGATCCGGAGACCGCCGCGCAGGCGCTGGACCAACTCGGACGGATTGTCGGTTTACTCTCCCAGGTTGATCTGGCGCTGGATGAGCCCGATCCCGAGCGCTTCGGCTTCGATCGCGGCACGATCGTGCTCCGATCTCCCGAATGCGTGGTGCGCAAGGCGAATCAGCCACGAGCGCCGGCGGAGTTTCTGGCCGTACTCGCGACGCGGATCGAGGCTACCTGCCATCTCCCCGGCGCCGACATCGCCAGCGCCTTGCGCGCCGGCATGGACGCCGGCAGCACCTGAGTCACCCGCGCGCAGGCGCGTTCCCGCTGGGGGTGCGTGATAGGCTACGCGCCCCGCTCACGGCACTACGGATCGATGTCCGGCTTCTCGCACAATACCCGCTCCGAACAACCGGTTACGGAAAGTCTCTGGCAAGGGCGCAATATTCTGGCCTTCGCAGTGCTGGCGATGGCCACCTCCGGGTTTGGTCAGACCTTCTTCATCGCGGTATTCGGTGCCGAAATCCGTGCGACCTTCGATCTGTCGCATACGCATTACGGCGTCCTCTACAGTGCGGCCACCATTGTTTCCGCACTGCTTCTGCTGCGCGCCGGCGGCTGGGCGGACAGCTGGCACCTGCCGCGACTGGCCTCGTTTACCGTCCTCCTGCTCGCCCTCGGCTGCCTGCTGGTCGGACTGGCACCGCACGCCGCCGTACTGGCGCTCGGGTTCCTGCTGATCCGTTTCGCCGGCCAGGGCCTGATTGCCCATCTCGGCATCACGACGGCCGGGCGTCATTTTCGCGCCAAACGCGGCAAGGCGGTAGCGATTACCGCGGCCGGCCTGCCCCTGGCCGAGGCCATACTGCCGGCGACGGCCGCAATCCTTCTCGCGTTCTTCGGTTGGCGTGCACCATGGCTGGTCGCAACCGTACTGCTCGTGCTCGTGGTCTGGCCCGTCATCGCCCGACTTGCGGCCACAATCAAGCCGCCCGGGCAGCTCGGCGACCACGGCACAGGGAGCAATGCCCGGGAAGATGTCCCCACACCCAGCCCGGACTTCACCCGTGGCGAGGCCCTGCGCGACCCGGGACTCTACATGCTGCTGCCGGCCGTGCTGGCGACACCGTTCATTGTCACCGCCATCCTGTTTCATCAGACGGCGATTGCCGAGGCGCGGGCATGGCCGCTGGAATGGGTCGCGACTGCCTTCATCGGCTTTGCCGGCGGGCACTTCCTTGCCCTGCTCGCGGCCGGTCCACTCGTCGACCGAATCGGTGCCCAGCGTGCGCTGCCGCTCATGCTGGCACCCATGGCCTGCGGCCTGCTGGTGCTGGCGATCGTCACGGCGTTGTGGAGTCCGTTCCTGTATCTCGCACTCATCGGGATCACGACGGGCGGGATTGCCACCGCCGGCGGCGCCCTCTGGGCCGAGCGCTATGGCAGTCGCCATCTCGGTGCGATCCGCGCGGTGGCACAGGCAGTAATGGTGGTATCCACGGCCATCGCACCAGTAGCGCTGGGCTTGCTGCTCGATGGCGCGTATTCGGTGTCAGCAATCGCCGCGGCGCTGGGCGGTGCCACGCTCGCCGCGGCGGCACTCGCTACCGCAGTCGCGCCACCGCGACGCGCCCATGCCGGTCTATCGCCGGAGGCAGCGCCACGCGGCGAGGACGATTCATGATGGGACAATGATCCGTACAGGGGCGCTGTGCCCGCACTCTGGGTTCAATCGGGATCGCGCTTGATACCTGCAGGATGAATGGCCGCTGGTGCCCGGGGCCGGGATCGAACCGGCACGGAGATTGCTCTCCGAGGGATTTTAAGTCCCTTGCGTCTACCTGTTCCGCCACCCGGGCGTGGGTACGGCCGCACAAGGCGCCACCGCGATGTGGCAATGGAGGCTAGGGCCGGAATCGAACCGACGTACACGGCTTTGCAGGCCGCTGCATCACCACTCTGCCACCTAGCCGGAAGCGGTTGCCAGCCCGGTATGCTCCGGGGGGCGAAAACAAAAAAACCCCGGAAGGACCGAGGTTATACCGGATAACTGGAGCGGGAAACGAGATTCGAACTCGCGACCCCAACCTTGGCAAGGTTGTGCTCTACCACTGAGCTATTCCCGCTCGGCAGCGCACATTCTAGTCAGTGCGTCAGTGGTGTCAAGCGTGGTTGGGCAGGTAGCGCGTTTGCGGAGCTCGTTGCATCCAACCAGCCGGCGCAAATGCCGCCAGGGTGCCCCGCCCTCCCCCTTCCTGGCCGCGGCGGCGGGCGTCACTCGCGGGGCGAGTCGCTCATGCCCGAGGCCCAGCTTGCACGCATGTATTCGACCATCGAGTACAGCGTCAGCAGGGCCGCCACGTACAGCAGCACGAGGCCGATTTCGTACGTCGGCAGACCGAACAGGGGCTGCCCCCACAGCATGAGAATCAGTGCCACCATCTGTCCGACCGTCTTGAGCTTGCCCAGCATGCTGACCGCGACACGGGCCCGGTGGCCGATCTCCGCCATCCACTCGCGCAGGGCCGAGATCACGATTTCGCGGCTGATGATCACCATGGCCGCAAACGCCAGCCAGACGGTCGGATTGTCCTGCACCAGCATGATGAGCACGATCGCCACCATGATCTTGTCGGCGACCGGGTCGAGGAACGCACCGAAGGCCGATTGCTGTCCCAAGCGCCGCGCCAGGTAACCGTCGAGCCAGTCGGTGATCGCGGCCAGCGCGAACGCCAGCGCGGCTGCCGGTCCCGCCCAGGCAAAAGGCAGGTAGAACACGACGACGAGAACCGGGACCAGCGCGATCCGGGCGAGCGTCAGGATTGTGGGCAGCGTAAGCGTCATTCACCTTCTCCGACCGACTTGCCGTGGGTCGCATCATAAATCATTCGTGCCAGATGGGTGCTGATTCCGGGCACCTGTTCAAGCTCCTCGATACCCGCCTTGCGCACGCCCTGCAGACCGCCGAAGTGCTTGAGCAACTGCGCCCGCCGTTTGGGCCCCAGTCCCGGGATGTCCTCCAGCACCGAGCGCTTGCGCGCCTTGGCCCGTGCACCGCGATGGCCGGTGATGGCAAACCGGTGGGCCTCGTCCCGAATCTGCTGGATCAGGTGCAGGCCGGGGGTGTCTTCCTCGACCCGGACTTCATTCAGGCTGTCGCCGATGAACAGGGTTTCCATGCCGGGTTTTCGTTCCGGGCCCTTGGCAATGCCCACAAGCAGGACGTCCTCGGCCCCGATCGACAATTCGTCCATTACGCTGCGCGCCTGGCTCAACTGCCCCTTGCCGCCGTCAATGAGTATGACATCGGGCAATGGGCGCTTTTCGCTCAGCAGACGCCGATAGCGGCGGTCGACCGCCTGACGCATGGCCGCGTAATCGTCCCCCGGTTCGATATCCTTGATGTTGAAGCGACGGTACTCGTTGCGCGCCGGCCCTTCGCCGGTGAACACCACGCAGGACGCGACCGTCGCCTCTCCGCTGGTATGACTGATGTCGAAACATTCAATGCGTGCAGGGGGCTCGTCCAGATCCATGATCTCGGCGAGCGACTGCAGGCGCATGGCCACACCCGCCCGTGATGCCAGTCGAGTGGCCAGCGCATCGGCCGCGTTCGACCGTGCCATGTCCACCCAGCGCCGGCGCTCGCCGCGCACGCGCACGGAGAGGTGCACACTGTGGCCGGCGCGTTCACGCAGTACATTCTGCAGCACATCCCGATCCGGCGGTTCGTGGGTCAAAAGGATCTCGCCCGGAATGTCGTGCTCGAGATAGTACTGGGTCAGGAAGCCGTACAGGACGTCGCTCTCATCAGCGCCATCGGGCGTCGATGGGTAGAACGCCCGGTTGCCCAGATTCCGCCCCTCGCGGATGAGGAACAGTTGCACGCAGCTCTGCCTGTCCTGGGTCCGACACGCGACCACGTCCAGATCGCCCCGCATGCCGGTGACCGCCTGGTGTTCGCGTACCTGGCGGATATCCCGGATGCGGTCGCGATAGCGCGCAGCAGACTCGAAATCCTGTTCCGCCGCAGCCGCGTCCATGCGCTCGACCAGGCTGTTCACTACCTGCTCGTCCCTGCCCTCGAGGAACAGGCGCGCATGGTCGACATCGCGGGCATATTCCTCCGGCGTGATGTAGCCCACGCACGGTGCGGTGCAGCGATTGATCTGGTACTGCAGGCAGGGGCGCGAGCGGTTGCGGAAATAGGAGTCCGTACATTGGCGCACACGGAAGAGTTTCTGTAGCAGGTAGAGCGTGCTGCGGACCGCGCCGGCAGAGGGATAGGGACCGAAGTAGCGTCCCGGACCCGCCGTACTGCCCCGATGCATGGCCAGTCGCGGGTACTCGTCCTGGGTCGACAGATAGATATGCGGGTAGCTCTTGTCGTCGCGCAGCAGCACGTTGTAGCGCGGCCGGTGCTCCTTGATCAGCGTGTGCTCGAGCAGCAGCGCCTCGGCCTCGGTATGCGTCACTGTCACCTGCACATCGGCGACATGCGACAGCATGACGCGCGTGCGCGCGACTTCGACCTGGCCACGGAAGTAACTCGACAGCCGGTTCTTGAGGTTGGCGGCCTTGCCCACGTACAGCACGCGGCCGGCGGCATCGTACATGCGATACACGCCTGGACGCGTCGTTACCGTGCGCAGGAACGCCCTGGCGTCGAAGGTGGATGGTTCGCGGTCAGTCACTCGTGCGTCCCCGAATGGCGGCGTCGGCCACGCCGCGCAAGGATCTCAGCGACAGCGTGACCGCGCCTGACGGAATATGGCGTGCAGCATATCCGCGGTCAGGCGCCCGGTCTGTGTGTTGTAACGGCTGCAATGATACGAGTCGAGCAATGCCGGTCCGGCGGGCAGTTCATGCCACCGTCCATGGGCAAAGGGCCAGGCGGACAGCTTCAGCTCCTGTGCACGGATCACCGCATCGTGTGCGACGCGCCCCAGCGCGACGATCACGGCCGGCGCAACGGCCTGTATTTCGCGCACCAGATATCGGTTGCACGTTCGGACTTCCGCCGTGGTGGGCTTGTTCCCCGGTGGCAGGCACTTGACCGCGTTGGTGATCCGGCACCCGATGAGTTCGAGTCCGTCATCGGGACGGGTTGCGGTGGCCTGATTGGCAAAACCGGTAGCGAACAGGGTCTGGT
This sequence comes from uncultured Ectothiorhodospiraceae bacterium, assembly GCA_964545695.1. Classification (GTDB taxonomy): domain Bacteria; phylum Pseudomonadota; class Gammaproteobacteria; order XJ16; family Halofilaceae; genus Halofilum. The sequence continues at coordinate 16,699 of CAZJGZ010000026.1, forward strand.
ACAGCAGAATCCCCGCATGGTCGCCGGTGAATGGACGGCCGGTGGCATTCGCGCCGTGCAGGCCCGGCGCCAGCCCGACGATCAGCAGTTGTGCCGATGAATCGCCGAACGGCGGGACCGGTGCTGCATGGTAGTCCGGATGCTCCGCCCGCACTGCATCGAGATGCCCGGCGAGACGCGGGCACAGTCGGCATTGCGCATCAAACTCGGGGGCGCCGCGCTGCGCTGCCATCACTCCGGCCCCGCGTCCTGGGCGTTACCCGCGGCAATCAGGTCGTACTGGATGGCCAGCCGCAACAGCTCCGGCAGCGAGCGGGTTCCGGTCTTGCCGAGTATGCGCTGGCGATAGGTGGTCACGGTTTTCGGGCTGATGCTGAGTTCCTCGGCGATCTGCCAGTTGGCGTCCCCGAGGAGCAGCTTCATGGCGACCTGCAGCTCCCGCCGGGTCAGGCGATCGAATGGCGAGCCGGAGGCCCCCTCCACCGATGCCAGGGCCAGCTTCTGCGCGACCTCCTGGCTGAGATAGCGTTTGCCACGTGATACCTGCGAGATGGCACGCTCCATCTCGGTGATCGACGAACCCTTGGTCAGAAAACCGTCAACGCCGGCTTCCAGCAGTGTTCGCGGCATCGGTCCCTCGAGGTGAGCAGTCAGAATGATCACCCGGCAATCGGGCAAGTGGCGCCGGATACGTTGCGTGGTTTCCAGACCGCCCATGCCGGGCATGTGAATATCGATGAAGGCGATATCGGGTGAATGCCTGCGGCTCAACTCCAGCGCATCTTCGCCGCAGTCGGCCTCGCCGACGACCTCATGCGCCAGGTCCTCGAGCAAGCGACGTACACCCGCGCGTACCAGCTCGTGATCGTCGGCAATCAGTACCTTCGCCATCCACCTGCCCCCTGGTCAATCCGCACGCAAAATCCGCGCGGATGCTCCGCAGCCCTGCATTCGCCATCACCGCCACGAATGATCTGCCGCCTTCCCCGCTTACCGGCTTCCAGGGAACCTACGAACAAGGGCCATCGTGGCCTTGCTCATACGCGGGGTCATGAGAATGCGATTTCCAGGCCCCCCGAGATCAACTAGCTCCAGTGGTTGATCCGTTCGCACCTTCCCTGTGCCGAGGGCAGGTCTGAATGGGTCAGACCTGCCAGGGCGAGCCATGAATGTCTCGCCGCCAATCAGCAACCGTCAAGTGTCCGATTGGTCGTGCCGGGGTGCGGACATGTACCGAATCCCGCGTGTTGAAACGGGGCAGGAGTGCCCTGGTCAACAACCTGCTAGTAGGTGAGCAGCGCCGAGCCCCAGGTAAACCCACCCCCGAATGCCTCCAGCAGGAGCATATCACCACGCTTGA
>CAZJGZ010000026.1:18158-22583 GCA_964545695.1 uncultured Ectothiorhodospiraceae bacterium
CCCCAGGTAAACCCACCCCCGAATGCCTCCAGCAGGAGCATATCACCACGCTTGATGCGATTGTCACGGACGCCGGTATCCAGGGCGAGCGGAATCGATGCCGCGGAAGTATTGCCGTGGTGCTCCACGGTCACGATCACGCGGTCCATCGGCAACTGCAACTTCTTCGCGGTGGCGCTGATGATGCGGATATTGGCCTGATGTGGCACCAGCCAGTCGATATCGCGCTTCTCCAGACCGTTCGCCGCCAGGGTCTCGTCAACAATCCGCCCCAGCGTATTGGTCGCCACGCGAAAGACTTCGTTGCCCTTCATCTCGACAAAGGGACCGGTACCCGGCGCATCCGGATCGCCGGGACTCTTCCTGCCCGGTACGTGCAGTAGGTCGGCATGACGCCCATCCGCGTGCAGATGGGTGGAATGAATGCCGGCCTCACTCGAGCGTTCGAGAACGACGGCGCCGGCGCCGTCCCCGAACAGCACACAGGTACCACGATCGGTCCAGTCGATGAGGCGCGAGATGGTTTCAGCGCCAACCACGAGGGCGCGCGTTGCGCCTCCCGTACGAATAAAGCGATCGGCGATCCCGAGTCCATAGACAAACCCGGTGCACACGGCCTGTACATCAAAGGCGGCACAGCCATGGATGCCGAGGCGCGCCTGCAGCAGACACGCGGTCGCCGGGAAGACGCGATCCGGTGTGGTGGTCGCTACAATGATCAGATCGATGTCGGTCGGCTGGCAGCCGGCGGCATCGATGGCGGCACGCGCGGCGTGTTCGGCAAGATCACAGGTCGTTTCGTCGGCAGCGGCAATATGGCGCTCGCGGATGCCCGTGCGATCGCGGATCCATTCGTCGCTGGTTTCGACCATGCCTTCGAGCTCGGCATTGGTCATGATCCGCTCGGGCAGATAACTCCCGGTGCCACTGATGCGTGCGAAAGTCACTCGGCGTCACTCCCGGCAAGATACTTCTCGAGATGCTGATCGATGCGCTGAGGCACGTCCTTCTCCACCGCCACCACGGCAATATCCAGCGCGTTGCCGAATGACACCACATCGGCGCTGCCATGACTCTTGATCACGGTTGACTGCAATCCGAGCATGCTGGCGCCATTGTAGCGCCGTGGATCGATGCGTCGCTTGATCCGCCGCAGGATGGGAAGTGCCAGCAGGCCGACAAAGCGATTCCAGATGTTGCGCCCGAACTCCTGGCGCAGGAAGGAGCTGATCAGTTGTGCCACGCCTTCGCTGGTCTTGAGCGAGACATTACCGACAAAGCCGTCACAAACAATCACATCGACGCGATCGCCGTAGATATCGTTGCCCTCGACAAAGCCGATATAGTTGAGGTCGCTCTGCCGCAGCAGGCGGTCGGCCTCCCGGACCTGATCATTGCCCTTGATCTGCTCCGCGCCGACGTTCAGCAAGCCGACGCGCGGCAGGTCGCAGTTGTCGATCGCCGTGGCGAGGATGGATCCCATGACGGCGAACTGGGCGAGGTGCTCGGCCGTGCATTCGACGTTGGCGCCAAGGTCGAGCATATGCGTATGCCCCTGACTGGCTGGCAACGCCGTGCAGATGGCCGGGCGATCCAGCCCGGGAAGCGTCTTGAGCACATACCGCGCGGTCGCCATCAATGCGCCCGTGTTGCCGGCGCTGATGCATGCACTCGCCTCACCGTTGCGCACGAGCTCGATGGCCACACGCATCGACGAATCCTTCTTCAGACGCAGCGCCTGGGCCGGCGCTTCATCCATGCCCACTGTCTGCGACGCATGCCGAACGTGTATGCGCTCCGCATCGCCCTCGTTGTGGCGCAGCGCGGCGCGGATCGAACCTTCATCCCCGACGAGCAACAGCTCCAGATGGGAATGACGGGCAACCGCGGCCAGGGCAGCCGGAACGGTGACGGTGACGCCGTGGTCACCGCCCATGGCATCGACAGCAATGGTGATGCGATTATCCGGAGTCATGACGGGAGAATGGGCTCAGCCCGGCTCATCAGCCGCGACTCAGTCCTCGTCCTCGTCGTCCTCGACCGTATCGACAACCTTGCGGCCACGGTAGAAACCTTCCGGCGACACGTGGTGGCGCCGATGCACCTCGCCCGTGGTCTCTTCGGTCGCGAGCGTGGGCCGGCCGAGGGCGTCATGGGCGCGGCGCATGCCACGGCGGGAGGGCGTCTTGCGACGTTTCTGGACTGCCATTATCGGTTCTCCAATGAATACATGTGGCTCAGATTGCAATCAGTGCGTCAGTGTCGGCCCGAGTCCGGATCCAGGTCGTCGGCCAGACCCGCGAACGGGTTCTGCCGGGCACCGGTCTCCGCCGTTTCCGGGTCCTCCGACGCCATGAGCTCGACCGCCGGCCGACAATCGCTCGACCGCTCGCACCGCGGCACGAGCGGCAGCGCGAGGATGATTTCATCCTCGACCAGGTCGGCCGTCTGCATGCTGCGCGATTCGCCAATGACCACCGCATCGACCTCTTCGGGCAGCGTTTCCGCCTCTGCCTCGCTCGTCACCAGTACGAGCGTGAATTCGTGGTCCAGTGCCAGCGTGTACGCAGCCAGGCATCGCTCGCAGATCAACTCCAGCCCACCGGAGACGTGACCGGCAACTCGGGCACGGCCATGATCGTCCCGACCGAAGTCGAGCGTGAACGACAGCGTACCATCCGTGTGCGGCAACCACGCCGCCAGCCGATGGAAGCCGGCCACGGGCAGCGTGCCCCGCAGCCCGCGGTTGCGGGCGGCCAGCGTGATCGGATCGAGCTGGATCGGCAGGGACTCCGACATAACCGGTGGATGCTACGGCGCAGCGGGCTTCCTGTCAAAATCGTTTTCTTGTTGTGGGCCGATTCGTCGCGTAGGCTCGCCCCTACACGCGACCATCCGGCAGCATCGAGCGGCCGGGACACACTCCATTCCGACCGACGGCCCCTTCATGACGGCGACCAACCCCCAATCACGCACCATCATTCTGGCCTCGACCTCGCCCTATCGACGCGAGCTTCTCGAACGCCTGCGCCTCGACTTCACTACCATGGCGCCGACCACGGACGAGACCATCCACGAGGGTGAGTCGCCCGCCGCGCTGGTCGAACGCCTGGCGTCGGACAAGGCCCACAGCATCGCCGATCAAACCGGCGACGCACTGGTCATCGGCTCCGATCAGGTCGCCGAGGTCGACGGGCAGATCCTCACGAAGCCCGAGCTGCACGAGCGCGCCCGCGCGCAGCTGCGCAGCTGCAGCGGCCGGCAGGTTGTCTTCCACACTGGCCTGTGCGTGCTCGATGCGGCCAGCGGGAGTGCCACGACGGCACGCGAGATCTTCACCATCCGCTTCCGGCCGCTCACGGACGAAGAGATCGAGCGTTATCTGAACACGGAAGCGCCCTATGACTGTGCCGGCAGCATTCGCTCCGAGGGCTATGCCGTCACCCTGTTCCAGAGCATGCAGGGCGACGATCCGACCGCACTGATCGGACTACCGCTGATCCGGCTCGCCGACCTCCTGCGCGCCCACGGCCTCCTGCTGCCGTAGGCTGTCCCGCCCGGCCAGCCGGCTACATTCCGGCCAGGAGCCAGACCAGTCCGAACAGCAGCAGGCCAGCTGCCAGGCCAGCGAGAATATCGTCGAGCATGATGCCGAGGCCGCCGCCCACCTCCCGGTCCAGCCAGGAAATCGGCCACGGCTTCAGGACGTCGAATACGCGGAAGGCGACGAAACCGGCGAGCACCCAGGCCCAGTGGAACGGGACGAACAGCAAGGTGATCAGCACGCCGGCGATCTCATCCCAGACAATCGCTCCATGATCGTGTACACCCAGCCAGCGCGCCGCGACGCCGCAGATCGGCACGCCGGCCACCGTCGCCACCAGTGCGGCAATGGCGAGCGCCTCAATACCGAACGGCATGATCACGAAATACAAGCCCACGCCGACCACGGTACCCCAGGTACCCGGCGCTTTCGGCAGCAACCCGCTGCCGAATCCCAGTGCGAGCAGCATCAGCGGATGGCGCAGATCGCGTGGGTGCGGATCACGGCCGGTGGATTCAGGACGCATCGTCGGCCTCGTGAAAATGATCGTACCCACCGCCGGACCAGTCTCGGACTTCACCCTGGCGATCGACGAGCCGCAAACCCGGCTTCGACTCGATCGCGCCAATTCGGGAAACCACCGGAAGTTCACTGTCTAGTATATTGATTTCCTTCTCCTTTTCCGGGGGAACGGTGAAGCAGAGTTCGTAATCATCACCACCGTTCAGGACCCACTCGGTAACCCGGTCGGCATCGCCCGCGGCGCGCAGCCGTGACGACACCGGCAATGCCGACAACTCGAGGCGGGCGCCCACGCCGCTGGCCGTCAGGACATGGCCGAGATCCGCAGCCAACCCGTCCGATACGTCGATGCAGGCACT